>JAMCTM010000034.1:10718-11538 GCA_023379465.1 Patescibacteria group bacterium | reverse complement strand
AGTATCTGAGCATGAATTAAACTGTTTTTATCTATTTCTCTAAATCGCAAAAATTCGTTCCAATTGAGCGGAAATACAGGAACTGTTATGGTTTGACCACGCAGCTCTGTTGGAATCTCTCGTGAGGAAAGTTTCGAAGATGAACCCGATAAAATAAGTCGGTGTTTAGTGGTTTCATTTATTCGACGGGCCCAGGTGCTCCAATCTGGAATTTCTTGTATTTCATCCATCAAAATCACAAATGGTTCATTTCCTTTAAGCTCCACTATTGTCTCTATCAGGCGACTAAGCGTTTCTGTCTTCTTTGGCACTCTTTCGTCCTCAAAGTTTATATAGACGCATTTTTCTTTGCCATGCTTTTGAGCGAAATCCAAAAGCGTGAAGGTCTTCCCTGCCCTTCTGAATCCCACTACTGATATTATTTTCTTGACGTTAGGATCAAAATACGACATTAGGCTAACGTCTCTGGGTTTTATTGCCGGCAATGGGTCGCTCCACCATTTTTTGAGTAAATCATTCAAAACTTGTTTCATATTCATCTTTCTATGATACAATATTAGCTAAGATTGTTTTATAATATCATCATTATACAACAGTTGTCAACTTCGATTGTTTGACAAAGGTTAATTTTTGGTGTTTAATAAAAATGGATTTATGCCAAGAATAATTGAAACAAATCCAAAAATTTTAGGAGGGCAGCCTGTTATAACAGGAACAAGGATCCCCGTGGCGCGAATTGTTGCTTTAGTTGTTCAAGGGTATAAGTTAGAAGATTTTAAGAAAGAATATCCCTATTTAAATATAACCAAAAATGATGATA
>JAMCTM010000034.1:0-10658 GCA_023379465.1 Patescibacteria group bacterium | reverse complement strand
TTTGCAAAGCCGGAATATTTTCCGAAACTTAGCAAGAAAGCAAACTTAATTCACGCTGTTCATGATTTAGGTTAAGTAGCTTTAAAATGATTATCTTTTTTGTCTTTATTCTGGGTTTTTGCGTCGGTTCTTTTTTGAATGTCGTGATTGATCGTCTGCCAAAAAACGAGTCAATTATCAAGGGCAGATCGTATTGCGACTCGTGCGGGAAGAAACTTTTGTGGTACGACATGGCTCCGATCCTGTCTTTTTTCTTTTTAAGAGGAAAATGCCGTTTCTGTCATAAAAAAATCTCAATTCAGTATCCCCTAGTTGAGTTTTTGACCGGGATTCTGTTTGTTTTGACAACCTTTTTCGTAGTCAATAATTTTCAATTCTCAATTTTCAATTCTCAATCAATTTTAAATTCTTTAATCCTTAATTCTTTATCATTAATCATTCTCTTATATTATCTTTTTATAGTTTCTTCTTTGGTTGTTATATTTTTTACGGATCTTAAATATGGAGTTATCCCCGACAAAGTTGTTTTTCCCGGAATCCTGATTTCGCTGGTTTACCTATTCTTGATTCATAATTCATTATTGCCGATTCGTTTTATCGCCTCCGCCGGGGCCTTTTTGTTTCTTTTATTCCTGCATTTGATAACCCGGGGCAGGGGCATGGGCATGGGCGATGTTAAGTTTTCCTTTTTGATGGGGCTTTTTTTGGGCTTCCCTAAAATTGTTTCGGCTTTTTACATAGCCTTCTTGACAGGAGCCGTTTTTTCTCTCATACTGGTTCTATGGAGGAAAAAGAAGTTTCGGGGCACGACGATTCCTTTTGGTCCTTTTCTGGTTTTTGGAACCCTAACAGCCTTTTTCCTGGGAGAAAAATTCATCATAACAGGCGTTTTAAATCAGCTTACGGCTCTTTTCTGATTCCAAAAAAGGCATCAGGCGCGGGCGGATTTACCCTGATCGAGCTTTTGGTGGTGGTTGCTATTTTGTCTCTTTTAACGGTTACTCTTTTGGTTACCCTTAATCCCCTTGTCCAGCTGCAAAAAGCAAAAGACGGCGCAAGGAAATCGGATCTTGCCCAGATTCAAAGGGCCTTAGAAACCTATTATCAGGATCATGGCCGCTATCCCTCAAGCAACACAAGCTATCAGATAATGGGCGATTCGGGTCCTGTTGGTTGGGGCAGTTCCTGGCAGCCCTACATTAATGTTCTGCCCCAAGATCCGGGCGGGAAAACCTATGTCTATTATAGTCCTTCTCTTGACAATGGACAAACCTATTATTTATATGCTAGTCTGGATAGAGGGGCTCAGGATCCGCAGGTTTGTCAAAATTTAAATTTGAGCACTGGAGAATGTCCGAGTATCGCGTCAAATGGTATTAAGCAGGATGCCTGCGGAGGGCCATGCGATTATGGGGTGTCGAGCCCGAACGTAAGCCCGTAGGGGGAATTATGAGCCAGGAATTAAAAATTAAGAAGAATGGGTTTACTCTAATAGAGCTTTTGATCGTGGTTGCCATCATCAGTATTCTGGCAGCGCTTTTGATGGCAAACTTTATCGCGGTTAGGCAAAGGGCGCGGGACGCGCAGAGAAAAGCGGACCTTCGGCAAATGCAATCCGCCGCGGAAATGTATAGGTCTGACTATGGATCTTACCCGACAGCCATTCCCAACTGTTCCCCCTCCAACTGTTCCCAACAGGGTTGTTCTCCCCCTTCCTTAATGGATGCGAGCTGTACAAAACAGACATATATGGCCAGGGTTCCCCAGGATCCTGCGGGCTCGGGTTATTGGAATGGCGGCTATTACTGGTACACCTCAAACGGTTCGACTTACACGCTTGGCGCCTGTCTTGAAAACACAAATGATGGTGACCCGCATGACACTACGACAAATCCCGATCTCAACGAGGGAAATTGCCCAACCAAGTTCTATTTTGTTTTGACGAATCCATGATTTTATGTCCTGCTGTTTTTTAGACACCCGACTTTTTAAAAAAAAAGGGTTCCCTGTCCCTCTCCAAGGTTTTACCCTGATCGAGCTTTTGGTTGTTTTTTCGGTAATGGCGATTTTATCAATTATCGGCATTGCCGCGTTTGTTTCCTATAGCCATGAGCAGGCGATTAATTCCGCGGTATTAGACGTTAAAAATATGCTTCAGACCGCCAGAGCCGATGCCCAGTCGCAGATAACAGTGGATAGCAACAATAATCCTCTCTGTGTGAATTCTTCTCTGGCCGGTTACAAGGTTGTTATCTGTGATTTGAGTCAATCCGGCTGTCCAAGCGGCAAAACGAGCGGCTATGAATTATATCCTGTCTGCTCCTCGGGCACTCCCGTGACCGTGCCGGTTAAGAGCAATGAACTGCCCCCAAACATATCATTTGACTCGACCATTAATTCCAATAATCCGACGGTCTCATTTATGTTTAACGTGCTTAACGGTTCTGTTAGCTTTTTTGATAAAAATGGCCTGCCTGAGGCCGTCCCATCGGAAGAAATCGGTATTAAAAGCGTTTATGACAGCAAGACAAGAATTATAACTATTGCTCCGGATGGTTCGATAAATGTTCAATAAGGTATGGGAGAAAAAGGACAAACAATTATCGAGGCCTTGGTTGCTTTAGGCGCGTCGGTCGCCATTATTGCCGTTGTGGTAATTGCGGTAACATCGTCTTTAAATAATACCCTATACAATAAAAACCAGAATCTGGCAACCCAATACGCCCAGCAGGGAATGGAGATTGTGCGCCAGATTAGAGATAATAATTGGGCGGCCTTAAAGGACCTTGGCGGGAATCCCGCTAAATATTGTTTGGACGCCGGTCAAAAAACCCTGCAGCATCCCTCCGACGATAAGGATTTAAGCTCTTCCGGCTGTGCGAAGCAAAGCCAAGGACTGAATCCTACTCCTTCTAATCTTCCTCCTTTTGCCAGGGAAGTTGATATTAATTCTTCCTCCGCTGATTGTCAAACTACGGGTTTAAGGGTTACGGTGATCGTTTCCTGGACCGACGGCAAGTGCCCGACCAGTCCTTATTCTGATGTTTACTGTCATAAAGTAGCCCTGAGTTCTTGTTTTTCCGATGTGGTGAATACCAATACCCTGCCGACACCATGAAGTTAAAAATTACAAATTTCAAATTACAAATTTCAAATTCTTTAGGCTACACCCTGATAGAGCTGTTGGCGGTGATGGCGGTTTTGGTGGTGGTGGGAGCGGTGGTGGGACAGATATTGTTTTCGGTCCTAAGAGGAAATAATAAGACGAATACGCTTTCAAGCGTTAATCAAAATGGCAGCTACGCGATTTCGCAAATGTCTAAGATGATCAGGAATACCCAATTTTTTAACGGTGTCAGCATAGACGGCAGTACATATATTACGGATTGTGTTACTTCGTCAGTAGGAGCTTTAACACCTACCCCGACGCCTGAAACTTACAAATCTTTGAAAATAACGTCTTTTGATGGAGGCGAAACAATTTTTTCCTGTGATTTAGCCTCTAGCCCCCCGACCATTTCCTCAAACAGCGCTTCGCTTTTGGATACCAACGCGGTTGAGATTGATATGTCCTCTTCCAATCCCTGTTACTTTACCTGCTCGCAGGATAGTTTTTCCGGCTCAACCCGCATAGGAATACACTTTAGTCTTAAAGAGTTCTCTAATTCCGGGGTTACCCCGATTGAGGAAAAAAGCGCCTCCGCCGTCTTCGACACGTCTGTTATCTTGCGAAACCCTTCCAGATAATTTTATTGGGGTGTTGACAGTTAGGGGTGGGCTTGATAATCTTTAAGTATGGAGAAGGAAAAAGGACAAACGCTTCTAATCGTAGTGTTGGTTATGGTGATTGCCTTAACCGTTATTCTTTCTTTAGCCGCCCGCTCAGTCGTTAATCTCAGAAACTCCAACGAAGAGGCAAGTTCGCAGAAAGCGCTCTCCGCGGCAGAGGCCGGGGTGGAAGAGGCGCTTCAAAACGCCATTTGCGTCTCTTCATGTCCTACGGTTAGCGGTTCAATAAATAGTAATACCTTTAGCACTAATATAGAGAGCCTTCCTTATCCGTCCAAAGAATTTTTATTCAACAACGGTGATGTGGTCGCGAAAGACGACGGAGCCGATCTTTGGCTGATTGATCATAACAAGGACGGCAGTCTTAATTATGCCAGCGGCTGGCAGAGCGTGGGCGGGAGTCCCTCCCTAACCTTTTATTGGGGCACGCCCTCATCCGATGCTTGTTCCTCCGCCGCTTTGGAGTTAATAGTTTTATCGGAAAATAACGCTTCCTCCGATAACGGCGCTTCTGTAAAATCCGATAGGTATATCTACGATCCTTGTTCTTCCTCTTCCCGAAGACCGGGCAATAAATTTTCATCTCCCCTTTCGGGGGGAACTGTTGCCGGCCAGTCATTTAGCTACTCCGCGACAATAAATATTCCCAATAACTCCGGAATCCTGGTTAGGGCTCTTCCCTACTACGCCAATTCTCCGATAGGGGTTGCGGCCGGATGCTCCACTGGCCAGAATTGTTCCCTGCCCTCCCAGGGGAACGCGATTACCTCAACCGGAACCTCAGGCAAGACCACAAGAAAGATTACTATTTTTAGGGGTTACTCGGAACTGCCGACTGAATTTTTTCCGTTTATTCTGTTCTCGCCTTAAACTATGAAACAACTGCCTTTCGGTTTGGACATCGGAGTATCCACTATTAAAGCGGTTTGGCTTTCGCAGTCAGATAACGGATTTATGCTTAACGCCACCAACATGGTTCCGACTCCTGCCAAAGGCATGCTTTCCCAATCCCCTCTGGATCAGGAAGAGATGGCGCGCGCTATACGAGGCATGGTTTTAGAGGCCCAAATCAAAACAAAGTACGTAAACATCGCCCTGCCCGAAAATCAGGTTTACACAAGGGTTATAGAGATGCCTTTTCTCTCCGACAAGGAGTTGTCCTCGGCGATATATTGGGAAGCGGAGCAGTATATTCCTCTTCCTCCCTCAAGCGCGATATTCGACTATAAAATATTGTCCAGATCCGAGAATCCAGAGGAGCCTTCCAAGATGCGGGTTTTACTGGTCGGCGCGCCTACCAGTTTAGTTTCTTCGTACCAAAAGGTAGTGGCTATGGCGGGATTTAGTGTGGCAGCCGCGGAAACAGAGGTATTGGCAACGACAAGGTCCCTTATTTATCCTTTAAGTTCGGATCAGAACCAAAATCTTCCCGCAACCATTATTATAGGCATTGGAACCCTAATTACCTCTCTTATTATTGTTAAAAACGGGGTTTTGGTTTTTACCTACACGATTCCCTTGGGAGGAAACGCTATTAGCCGGGCCATAGCATCCGATTTTGGGTTTACCATGGAACAAGCAGAGCAGTATAAGAAAGCGTATGGAGTTTCAAAGAAGAATTTGGAAGGAAAAATAGGCAAGGCAAGCGAACCGATCCTGACGTCAATTTTATCAGAGGTAAGAAAGGCCATAGCCTTCTATAAGGAAAGGTACAAAGAGGATTCGGTTATACAGCAGGTTATTTTATCCGGCGGCAGCGCCAGGCTCCCCGGTTTAGATGTCTTTTTCGCGGAAAACCTGGGAATTGAGACTGTTGTCGCCAACCCCTGGAAGGCGCTTGAGAGTCAGCAGGTTCCTAAGGAAATATTGGATAATTCTTCCGAGTATTCCATAGCGGTAGGTCTTGCGATGAGGGGGTATGACTAAGGAAATTAATCTTCTTCCTTTGGGGAGCAGGCCGGGTCATAATAAAAAAAGGGGGCTTATCTTATTTAGATGGATCTCCTTTAGTTTTCTTATTTTGGTGGTTGTTTCATCGCTAATAAGTCTTATTCTAAATTATTTCTCGCCGATCCCCGCGTTAAAAAACAGGGAGGTTTCTCTTTTGTCCGAATTCGCGCCTCTAAACAATAAAATCGCTAAATATTTATATCTTAAGGATAGGATAACAAAGATAAAAACAATCTTCGCAACCAGAGGGTCTTTGTCTAAGGACGTTAATTTACTAGAAACCCAGTTGCCCTCCGGCTTATCTATCAACTCTTTGTCTATAGATAAAAAGAAGGTAAATGTTACAGTAAGCGCTTTCTCTCTTGTACCAGTTAGTATTTTTCTGGATAAGATCGTTAAACTAACGGCGAGCGGAAAAGCTTTTTCCAGCGTGTCCCTTTTAAGCTTAGGTCTAAATCCATTGTCGGGCAATTATTCTTTAACACTTAGTCTTGATTTTTTATGAAAAGACAATTTACCTTCGACAGAAGCAGTTTTCTTATTTTATATAACCAGTATAGGGAGTATCTTGTTTCCAGCATTTTTTTGGTTCTTGGTCTGCTTTTGCTTTTATTTTTGACTATTCCTTCCATGCGCAGCTTAATGGCGGAAAAAAGGCAGGAAAAAGAGTATAAAACAAGGATAGAGACTATGCAGAATAACCTGCGGTTTATGGAGCTTCTTGATCCCCGGCTTCTGGATTCTCAGGTTAAACTTGTTTCTTCTGTTCTTCCCCCGGATAAGGATTTTGTTTTGATATTAAATGCCATTGCGGAAAGCAAAGGCAACACCGGGGTATCGCTTGGCGATTTTTCTTTTCAGGTTGGTTCCCTGGCAACCCGTTCCGCCAGTGTTCCCGGCCTTCCCGCGATTCCGGTTAAACTTACGGGGCAGGGAAATATAAAAAATATTGAGAGTTTACTTGCCAATCTGGAGCAGACGGTACCGATTTCGGAGGTGAATACGATTCAAATAAGCGGACAGTCGGCAAGTTTTACTGTTAACTTTAATTATCGCCTAAAGAGTCAATTGCCTTTTAACCCCAACCTGCCAATACAGCCTTTATCAAAGGGAGAGGAAGCGGTTCTTAATAAAATACGTTCATGGCACACCGGGACATCGAATAATTTGCCAAACCCTTCCTATAATAAGCGCCAACAATCTCTTCCGGCGAGTTCCAGCTCATCGGCGTTTTTCTAAGCCTGAAAAAGTCAAGCTGTGCTTTTCTCTCCACCGCCGCACTTCTTTATGGTTGCCCGAGAGTAAGATTTTTGGCACCCTTAGGTTTTTATAAGTCCTTGGTTTTGTGTACTGCGGATGTTCAAGGTAGTCGGGAGAGATAGAGAAAGATTCATTTTCTGTTGCTTCTTTCTTAAGCACGTTCTTGATAAGACGGACAACGGAATCCGTTATAAGCATAGCCGGTATTTCTCCGCCTGTTGTTATAAAGCTTCCTACCGATATTTTTCCGTCAATAAATTTGTTTATTCTTTCATCAACCCCTTCATAATGTCCGCAAACTAAAATAAGATGTCTTAATCCGGAGAATTCTTTGGCTCTTTTTTGATTAAAACCTTTACCGCGGGCATCAAGCAGTATTACCTTTTGGCTCCTTTTGGATAACTTATCCTTTGCCTTTTCTATGGCTTTTTCTAACACGTCAACCCTCAAAACCATTCCCACGCCCCCTCCATATGGTTTATCATCAACTATTTTATGTTTCCCGATGCCAAAATCACGAATGTTTACCAATTTAATATCCGCAAGTTTGTTTTTCTCCGCGTGTTTTATTATGGAATGACTGAAAGGACCGGAAAACATTTCCGGAAAAAGAGTGAGGATTGTGATTTTCATATCCTAAGAGGAGAATTCCTGGAGGGTAATGTTGACTCTTTTGTTTTGTTTAACCGCCGGTATTTTCATGACGTTTCTGATGGATCTTATAATCTTTCCCTGCTTGCCGATAAGCCTGCCCATCTGATCCTGAGGGGCTTTTACGGTAAGGGTTATAAACCCGTTGTTTTCTTCCTCTTCTATTTCTATTTTTGTTGGGTCATCCGCTATTGATGACACTATAAAATTAAGTATATTTTTCATGATTCAACAACCCTTCTGGCGGTAGGGGTTAGCTTTGCTCCTTTGGAAATCCAATAGTTTACCCTTTCCAGATTAATTTTTTTATCTTCCTTATTTAGATATTTATGGTAGTGCCCCAGTTCTTCAACAGGTTTGCCGTCCCGGCGCTGTCTTTTTTCGGCGACAACAATCCTGTATTTTGCCTCCCCCTTTTTCCCTATTTTTGTTAATCTGATAGCAAGCATAAGCTTATTATAGCATCTCTATTTCCCACTCTCAAGCTTTATTTAGTTTACGCAGTGCTTTTTCGGCCGCCTCTTCTTCGGCTCTTTGTTTTGATTTACCCTTTCCTTGTTCTATTAACGCGTTTTGAACATAAACCCCGACAGTAAATAATCTTTCATGGGCCGGGCCTTCTTCGGCAAGAACCTTGTAGACCGGGGCGTTTTGTTTTTTTGCCTGCACAAATTCCTGGAGAAGACTCTTGGGATCCTTGAGCGTATTTTCCCGAGCCAAAACAGATGTTTTTTCCAAAAGCACCGACCTGAGAAATGTTTCAACAGTTTCTATTCCCCGATCCAGATAAAGCGCGCCGACAAAGGCTTCGAAACTGTCCGCAAGAAGTGATTCGTTTTCCCGCCCGTTGGATTCTTCCTCTCCGCGGGAAAGTTTAAGAAGAGAGCCGAAATTCAGCTGTCTGGCTACAGAGGCAAGAGATTTTGTGTTAACCAGCAAAGAGCGGAGATTAGTTAGTTTGCCCTCGTTAAAATTGGGGAACAAGGCGAACAGGTGCCTTGACACGATAAAAGATATAATGCTGTCGCCCAAAAATTCCAGTCTTTCGTTATTCTCTAATTTCTCCCTGGCTTCATTCAAGTATGACCGATGGGTAAAGGCCTGATCAAACAGTTTTTTATTTTTAAAGTTTGGAAGATTTTTCATAGGAAATAATAGCGCCTAGGGCTCCGTTTACAAAGGAAGGGCTTGTTTCGCCGCCAAATTCCTTAGCCAGTTCAACGGCCTCATCTATGATTACCTTTGGCGGTTCCTTTTTTTCTATCATCAGCTCAAACACGGACAATCTGAGTATCGCCAGGTCAACCTTGTTAATTTTATTAATCGGAAATTGTTTTGCCGCCCTTTTTATATACTTATCTATAATATCTTTTTTTAAAAAAATATTCCTTGTTTTTCTATCCGTTCTTTGGTCATAGAAATCAATTTTATAAAGCTCCTGGACTGTTTCCTGTCGTTTTTTATGCCGGGGATCAAGAGATGTTTTCATTAAGAAGGTTTTTCTTTTTTTGACTTTTCTTTTACCAAGACTATTTGCCTTCCATCATACCAGCCGCATGCGCCGCACAGCGTATGGGGCAAAACATTAGCATTGCAGTTTGGGCACTTGGCCGGCTTTTTAATTTTAAGCGCGATATGCGATCGTCTTTTTCCCTGCCTTTGGCGCGAGTGTCTTTTTTTTGGCTCCTGTGGCATAATATAGCTATTTTACTCTATTTGCCGTCTTTACGCAACATATGTGTGAAAAGGGTATTGGGCCAGCAACAAAACTGGATTTTAGATAAAATATGTTCGTAAAGCGAATCTATATTGCTCCAAAAATAATCGTTTTACATGGTAAAGACTATTGGTTTCAAAAAAGAGGATTAGCGCTGATTTATATTCATTCTCGTCAATGCTTCTATACGACAATGGAAAAAGATCGTAGGCAAGAAGGAGCGCGTTGGTAAACATCCGGGCTGTTCGTTTGTTCCCGTCAGCAAACGGCTGAATATAGGCAAGCATGCTCCCAATGATTAAAGCTTTCTCTAGCGGATAAGTGATTTGATTAACTAATGTAATTGTTTTTTCTAGGGCTTCTTTAATTTGCCATTCATTATCGAGCGGCCGGTAGGTTGTTCCTGTAATGCCGACTGGTTGTTTGCGAATACCGCCGGTGATAGATAACTCTTTAATGAGAACATTATGAAGCTGCGTTATGCTCTCGAGGGTTACCGTTTTAAAATCATTCTTATGTTCAAGAATGGTTTTAAAGGCATCTTTGTGGTTTAGGATCATAATCGCTTCTTCTTTCGAATGGCCTCGCGCTTCTCGGCTTTCTTTGATTAATGTTTCCGTCTCAAGGAGTGTGTAGGTGTTTCCTTCAATCCGGGACGACTTCCAGGAGAGCTCGATCATAAAACGTTCTAATTCTTGTTTGACGATTGTTTGATCAAGTTTCTCTATTGATCCGGTAAATGCGCGGCGGATCGTTTGGAGATCTTCCCGTTCGTTTGGGAAAATAAGGTTATTAAGATGGAGAAAAACCTCAAAATTAAAAGTATTTTTCACACTCTTTCGCTCATCCGGCTCCAGTCGGAAATATTGGACTAAATCAACTTTTTTTAACAAAGGATGGGGCGAAGCCGAGCGGTAAGCCGTGCTTGGTCCATTTCCCTTAGCAGCGATTTGTTTTTTAACAAGAAGCAGTTTTAAGTCTCTGGCGAATGTTGCTTTTGAAGCGGGATAGATAGCAGAAAGCAGCTTGGCAATTTGTTCTCGCGATAGTTCCTCGTTTTCCGCAAGGAGATTGATTATCGCCCTCTGTCTCGGAGTGAATCTTATCGTCTCATTCATATACCTATACCGTATCATAATAAGACGATAAGCGCAACAGCCAGTCTTACCTAATACAAAATGATACTGTAGAGAAACGATTACCTAACCGAAAGATGAGACAAATCATCTGGTAAAAAAGAACGCGAATTGCCATACTAACTGGTGTCATGCAAATTACTATGGACGATTCG
>JAMCTM010000033.1 GCA_023379465.1 Patescibacteria group bacterium | reverse complement strand
GATTTTAAACCTGATATATCTTGCAATGTTTATTGCATTTTCATAGTTTGTAACCCAAATTCCGTCTATTCGATCGAAGCTTGCAACATTTTCGGGAAGTGTCTGAGATATAATAATTGCTTCGCTTGAGCTTACCTTGGCAGCGTCGTCTTTTAACTTTGAAAGCCATTGGGGACTCCAAGCTTTAGTTCTTTTTGTTTCGTATAAAATTGAGCCGATTTCTTTCCCTTGAAGTTTAACTTTATGCCATATATCGGCTCCCTCGACTCCTTTTGGAATCGGAAGAAATTCATCACCGAATTTAATAAATGCTTCTCTTAATTTATCTTCCAGATCCAACTCAAGTACTTCGCCTTGTAATTGTTGAGACCCGAGCTTGGCAGTGCGTTTTACGTCTTCTATTTGTTTTTCCATGTCCGCCTTGGTTTTTTCCCATGCCAATCTCTCTAGCCTGTATTTTTCGGAAGCTTCTTTTTCCGCCTGAAGTTTTATTTTTTCTTCAAATTTTTCTTTTTCTAATTTTTCCTTTTTAAGTTGTTGTTCGAGCAAATTTTTTTCTTTTTCCGATTCTTTTAAAGCTTTAGCTTTTTCTTCCTCCAACTGCTTTTGGAAACTTTGATGTGCTTCTAGTTTTATTTTTTCAATTTCTTCCTTCTGTTTGTCCGCAGCCTCCTTAAGGATCGTTTGTTCGAGATTGTGCCTTAAAACTTCGTCAATATGAATTAATTTCCCGCAATAAGGGCATTTAATGTCGTTCATAATTTAAATATAATACGCTTTGATATAAATATTATCAACATTTAAATTGACACTAAATCGAGTGTCTGGTAGCATAAATTCAATGAAAGGATTACTTAGGAATACTCTCTATAATGCTTTTGCTATTTATTTAATGTCACAACTACTGCCCGGAGTAAAAGTGTATGGTGGAATTCCCACATTAATAATCGGAGGGTTTGTCCTTACAATACTTTTAGTACTTTTAAAACCTGTCTTGAATCTATTGGCTCTTCCCTTAAATCTGGTAACGCTTGGCATGTTTTCTTTTGTGGTAAATATTGTGATTTTTTATCTACTCACGGTTCTTGTGATAGGAATAACGATTTCTTCATTCACTTTTCCGGGGTATTCCTACGCCGGATTTGTTATTCCCAAAATATACGTGAATACGCTTTTTGCATTCATCCTGGTCGCTTTCTTGCAGTCAACAACCGTCACTTTTCTGGATTGGCTTTCAAATAATAAATAATTAAGCGTGCTTGCAAAATTAATGAGCAAAACTATATAATTACATTTGTGATTATCTTAAATATTCTCGAAATCATTTCCGCAATAATCTTAATCGGTTTAGTTTTAATGCAAATGCAGGGAAGCGGACTTTCGTCGGCATTCGGCGGTACGGGAGAGTTTTACAGGAGCAAGAGAAGTGTAGAAAAATTTTTGATGTATGCAACTGTCGTTGACACAATAATTTTCGGCATTATTTCTATACTACTTTTACTCCCCATAAAGTAATTTATGATTTTTTGGAAAAGAAGAAGACTTTTAATCTGGCTTTTTAAGGCATATATTAATAAATGGAGAAAAACCATATTCGTATCGTTTTTGCTCGGACTTTTGGTGTTCTTCCTGATAAGGGTGGGGGTAAATTATATAATTCCGATCATTCCTTTTGCACAAAAGGACGTAATCGGCGTTGAGGGGGCATACACAGTTGACAACCTTCCTCCTTTTATTCTTTCCAAATTGTCATCGGGTCTAACCAGTGTAGATTCGACGCAAACTCCACAGCCGGCGATTGCTAAATCATGGCAGGTAAAGAATAACGGCAAAACATACATATTTACTCTTAATAACAATATATATTTTAACGACGGTACTAAACTTACTTCAAACGACATTAATTATAATTTTAGAGATGTAACCGTAGAACGGCCTAACCCCTACTCGATCGTATTTACGCTAAAGAATAATTATGCACCTTTTTTAGTTACCGTCTCAAAACCTATATTTAAGCAAGGATATATAGGGACCGGAGACTACAAAATCTCAAACTTAAATCTAAATGGAAATTTCGTGGAGTCGATAGATCTCGTATCTGTAAAAAACGGTAACAAGGAAATTTCATATCAGTTTTACCCGACCGAAGAATCATTAAAAACTGCTTTTATGCTTGGAGAAGTTTCTCAAATTTACGACATTAAAGATACCATTTTTGACGGAAAGGACATGACTAAATTTGTAAATCTTCAGGCGGCCAAAAGCACAGATTATTCTTTGCTCGTTACAATATTCTATAATCTTGACGATAAAGATTTATCCGATAAACGTATCAGGGAAGCATTGTCATATGCTATTCCGGATACTTTCGCACAAGGAAAAAGAAACTATGGTCCGTTTGTACCCTCGTCATGGGTTGCAAAAGGCGGATTAACTACATATTCCCAGGACCTCGCACATGCAAAATCATTAATAAAAAGCTCTCCGTCTGCGTCCGGAAGTTCTCACTTGAGTTTTGAATTTAAAACCCTACCCCAATATTTAGATGTTGCAAAAATAATACAATCTGATTGGCAGCAAATAGGAATTAATACGAAAATAGTGGTAGTCGATACGCTTCCGTCGAACTTTCAAATTTTCCTAGGAGAATTTAACGTCCCGCAAGACCCCGATCAATATATGCTTTGGCATTCTTCGCAGAAATATAACATCACCGACTATAAAAATTTAAGAATAGATAAGCTTTTGGAGGACGGAAGAACGACTTTTGATATAAATAAGAGAAGAAGTATATACCAGGATTTTCAAAAATATCTGCTCGACGACCCGCCCGCGACTTTCCTTTATTTTCCTTACGTTTACGATATCACTCGTAAGCCAATTTAGAACGAAGTTTCCTGTGGTAGTTAATCGCAAACCTATGAGCTTCATCCCTGATCCTCATTAGCAAGTGCAAAGATTTATCCGTGTGCGGTAGTTTTACTTCCCTAAGTTCCGATGTAATTATGATCTCCTCTTTCTTCGCAAGTCCTATAAGCGGGATGTCCAAATTTAAACTTTTTAATACGGCTTGCGCCGATGACACCTGACCTTTACCCCCATCTACAATTATTAATGAAGGCATTTTCCAATCTGTTCTTTTTAGTCTTCTTTCCAAAACTTCAGAAAGCATCGCAAAATCATTCGGAAGCCCGCCATAATCTTCCTTTATCCTAAACCTTCTGTATGAAGAGCTGTCTTTTTCCCCGCTTGCAAAAACAACCATAGAAGCGGTGGAGCTTTTGCCTTGAAACGTAGATATATCATAACATTCTATCCTTTCCAAGTTTTTCGGGTGTACATCGTTTTGGATAAGTATGTTTTTTAAAGAGTCCAGCTCTTCGGAAATAATATCAATTCTTAAATTAGGATTCAATTCATACTCAAGTGGCTTATAAACAGGGCTTGTTATTAACTTAATTGAATTAATTTTTTCCTGGATCTTCTGCGCGTTTTCAAAGTCATCCTGCTTACTGTAATTGTCCCTTTCATTTTCGAGCTCCCTGACTACCCCGGCAGTGTCACCGTTTAAAAAATCTATTATATGTTTAATGTTTCTTTTATAATTTTTATCTTTCGTAACAGTCGGACACGGACAAAGCCCAAGGTGATGATAAAGACAATATTTATCGGGATGGTTCGTAACGGCCTGAAACGGGAATATTCTTCTTAAAAGCTTGTAGACAGTCCTCAACGACTTTGCGCTCGTGAAAGGTCCGAAATAAAGCGAAGTTTTATCGTCCTCCTTCCTTACAAGCAACACTTTTGGATATTCATCTTTTATGGTAATTTTTAACCCCAAAAAAGATTTGCCGTCCAAAAGCTTAATGTTGTATTTCGGTTTGTATTTTTTTATTAGTCTTTCCTCTAGTAAAAAGGCCTCTATTTCCGAGGAAACTCCTACCACTTTTATTGATGCTATATCGGACACTAAATTTTTTGTTTTTTGCCCCAATTCTTTAGAGGAAAAATATGAAGATACCCTCTTCCGCAAATTCAGCGCTTTTCCGACATAAATAACATTACCGTTTTTGTCTAAAAACTGATAAACGCCTGTATAAGTAGGCAATAATCGATACGATGATGCAGAAACTAACAAATACGATACCTCCTATATAAAAAAGTTTATTTTCATAAATCGGGACAAGCTTTATATTGGCTTTTAAACTCTTGTTTCCAACCGTAATTCTAATTGTATCGTTTACGTTTGTCAAAAAAGAAATTCTGTTGAAATTAAGGCTTAATTGCTGAGTTCCGTAAGGTGGAATATACCCGGTGTATATTTTTTGTGCTTTTGGAGTAAGAACTCCCGTGGAACTGTCAATCTCCATATGATTTATTGCAACATTGCCGTCGTTTAAAATGTCTATTCCTGCGGAAAAAGGAAATCCTGAAATTGCGAGCTTTTGCACCGAAATATCCGCGTTTGCTATCGGGTTTTCATTAAAACCTGATCCGACAGAAATATAAATATCTTTTGTATTCTTTGTGTCCGAAATCTTGTAACCACCGGCGGGTACAGGATATTCGCTTGACTCCCCTTTTATAACAAATGCAATATGGTCAAAGTCCATTACGTGGAAATAATCAGTACCTCCGGTAGTATTTCCCCAAGTGGGGTCTACCATTATCCATGTGTTTTTGTCAAAATCGTAGTATTCGGGCCACGCATGAAGAACGTCTTCAATATTGCTTATTGGTCTTTGCGGAGTATTTCCCGAAAATCCGTATCCGTCGACTTCTCTTGCGGGAATCCCGGCTGCTCTGGAAAGCGCTATAAAAAGATCCGTAAATTCAAGACAAACTGCCGAATTGGGATTGGCTAAGGCTGCCACCGCACCAAGCCTCGGGCTGTCGGTTTCTACTCTTGAAAAATCATAATGAAGAGTTTTTAACACATACTCGTAAATTGCTTGCGGGGTTTTTAACTCTTTTGCGAGCTTTACTATATTTGGATTATCGGTATTCCAGTATTTTTGACTCTTAAGGTAGTCTGTCTCAAGAGAAGCACTTAAACTTTGAGGTTGGGGATTAAGGAATACCTTGACCTTACCCTTTACGTCTATGTTTATTATTTTATTAGGAGGAATTGTAAATTTTGCAAGCCAGTTTCCGTCTTTATCTACAGTAACATTAACTGGTTTTGGGCTTATCGAGTCAATTATTACTTTCTGATAATTTGTATCCGGCGGAAGGGCGATTTCAGAAGAAACAGAAAAGATGTTTTTATTTTGGAGATGATACTTAAGATCCATATTGTAAATTTGATATGAACCAAACGATATGGATATACCCGAATTTCCCAAGTCATTTTTAGTGAATGTGAGTTTTCCGGGTTGTGCATTCAAATTCTGTACAGCAGGTTTTATGTAAGACGGTTCTCCTAAATTTGGAGGATAGTTTACCGTTACATTAAAAGATGAAATGTCGGGAGTATTGGGAATTCCCGGTATGTTTATTTCCCAGATATTTTGTAAATCCTTTGCTATTTCGTTTGTATCAAACGAGATCTGGAAAGGTAAAGTTTTATTAAGCCCTACTATTCTTTTGTTAAAATTGACATCTATAGTTGTTTCATTCGAACTTTTGGTAATAACCGGTATTATCGGACCTCCTTCGTCACTTGCTTTAACATTTTTAATATCGGTTAAGGCAACAGTAATCTTATATGAAGAAGCATAATATCTACCCGTAAGGTTTTTTAACGTTGCATTAATAACAACATGTGAATCGGCACTTTGGTCTACCGTGTAAGTAATGTTATAATCGGCAGAGAAGTTTGACGCAGCAAATACCGGAAATTGAAAGACAAACAAAAAAAATAATAAAAATAATACTAGCTTTAAAGCCTTGATCATCAGACTATTATATATTATCTAAATTTTTAAACTCTTTTCTTTAGAAAACTTCCCGTATAAGACTCTTTGACTTTAATAATATCCCCCGGTGTCCCCGCGGCGACTATTCTCCCGCCGTTTTCGCCGCCCTCCGGACCCAAATCTATTATATGATCCGCATTCTTGATCACGTCGAGGTTATGTTCAATGACTATTACGGTATTCCCTATATCGACAAGCTTTCTTAATACATTCAAAAGTTTTTCAAGATCTGCAAAATGAAGTCCGGTTGTAGGCTCGTCCAGAAGATATAAAGAGTTGGTGCCTTTTTTGGATAACTCTGCGGCGAGTTTTACCCTTTGAGCTTCTCCACCTGAAAGCGTCGGAGCAGGCTGCCCAAGCTTTATATATGAAAGGCCCACGTCGTTTAAAGTCTGTAGTTTATGCGAAAGGCCGGGGACAAACTCAAAAAAACTTAACGCCTCAGATACGGTCATTTGAAGAACTTCTGATATGTTTTTATCGTTATATAAAACGCTTAATGCATCTTCATTGTACTGTTTTCCGTTACAAACCTCACAAGTGATATAAACGTCCGGTAAAAACTGCATCTCTATTTTGATTTTTCCTTCACCTTCACATGCTTCGCACCTCCCGCCTCTTACGTTAAAAGAAAACCTTCCGGGACCGTAGCCTTTGATTTTCGCGTCTTTTGTTTTTGCAAAAAGGTCCCTTATGTAGCTGAAAGCCCCTATGTATGTGGCAGGATTGCTTCTCGGCGTCCTTCCGATAGGGGATTGGTCTATCATGTAAACGTTTTTAATATGCTCAAACCCCGAAATCGATTTATATTTTCCCGGCTTTTGCCTGTGGTACGGGTTATTTTTTTGCATCAGCGCATGATATAAAATATCGTTAATAAGAGTTGATTTACCACTTCCGGAGACACCTGTTATAACATTCAGCTTGTTTAAAGGAATATTAACATCAATATTCTTAAGATTATGTTCATTTGCGCCTTCAATTCTCAAATACTTATCGTTAGCAGTTAAATCAAGTTTTTCCGAACTATTGGTAATAATGCTTAATTTCCGTTTTCCGGATAAATATTCGCCCGTTAGCGATGCCGCATCATTTTTTATTTCTTCGACTGTTCCCTGCGCCACTATTCTTCCGCCGCTTGCGCCTGCGCCAGGTCCAAAATCCACCATATGATCCGACTGTTCCATGGTTTCTTCATCGTGTTCTACAACCAGGACCGTATTTCCCAAATCTCTCAGTTTCTTAAGGGTATCTATTAGTTTCTGGTTATCCCGTTGATGGAGTCCAATCGAGGGCTCATCCAATACATACAGTACACCCGTTAAGCCACTCCCAATTTGTGAGGCAAGCCTGATTCGTTGTGCTTCTCCCCCTGCTAAAGTCTGCGCTCCTCTTGAAAGAGTCAAATAGTCAAGCCCTACATCCAGCAAAAAAGAAAGTCTTTGCTTTATTTCTTTTATTATTAATTTTGCAATCTCGTTTTCCCTCTGAGAAAGTGACTTGGGTAAGTTTTCTATAAATTCAGATGAATTTCTAATAGACATATCCGATACTTCTACTATCGATTTGCTATTGACTGTTATCGAGAGCGCTTCCTTTTTAAGCCTTGCTCCGGCGCACTGGGTACAGGTTTCATATCTCATGTATTTTTCTATCTGCGACTTTAAAAACATTGACTCGGTAGATTGGTATTTCTGTCTCAAATCGTCAAGTATTCCTTTAAATGGCTCCTGTATTGCGGTTTCCCTTCCCCACCTGTTTTCTCCCTCTACATAGTAAAGTCTTTCTCCCGTTCCATTTAAAAGCAATTCTTTTTTGGCATCGCTTACCTGTCCAAGCCTTGTGGTGAGCGGAATATCGTTTTCTTCGCAAAAAGCCCTAAAAGTCCTTGAGAACCAAGTATCATGCGACAAAAGATTTGAATAGGGCATGATCCCGCCCTCGGAAATCGTAAGATTGTCATTAAAAACAAGGTCCTTATCTACCGTAAGTATGGTCCCCAGCCCGTCGCAGACCGGACACGCTCCATGAGGAGTATTAAAGGAGAAGATTCTTGGCTCGACTTCGGGCAAAAATATTTTGTCAACAGGGCATGCAAATTTTTCCGAAAAAAAGTTGTCCTGCATTTTTTTAGGCTTATCGGGCATCTCAAAACCCTTATCTTCGACAACTGAAACAATCAGCTCTCCATTACCTAGCGCTAGTGCCTGTTCTACACTTGAGGAAATTCTTGATTTATCAGTATCCTTAGTAATTACTACTTGATCTATTACGGATTCAATCGTATGTTTATTCGTCTTGATAAGGACGAAGTCTTCATCGAGAGAAAAAATCTGCCCGTCGACCCTTGTTTTTTTATATCCCCGTTTTTTCAGGTCTGCAAAAAGCTCCTGATATTCTCCCCTCCGGTCTTTTACGATGGGTGCAAGAATTAGTATCTTTAAATTCTTTACATTTTTGCTTTCGAAAAGTTCAAAGACCGCGTTTGCGATCTGTTCTTTGGTCATTCTCGTTATTTCCCTTCCGCATTTTGGACAATGGGGGTGCCCGATCCGCGCGAATAAAAGTCTTAAATAGTCGTAAATTTCCGTAACAGTGCCAACGGTTGAACGGGGGTTATGTGACGTTGATTTTTGGTCGATAGATATAGCGGGGGACAAGCCTTCGATAAGGTCAACATCGGGTTTTTTCATAATTCCCAAAAACTGCCTTGCGTACGAAGAAAGGCTTTCCACATATCTTCTTTGTCCTTCGGCGTAAATAGTGTCAAAGGCAAGGGAAGACTTACCGCTTCCCGAAAGCCCCGTAAAAACAACAAGCTTATTCTTAGGAATCTCAAGGTCTATGTTTTTTAGGTTATTTTCCCTCGCGCCTTTTATAATAATCTTATCCATATTTCTAAAATTATCGAACTAATATTATAGTCAAAATTACACAGAAAAACAATCTATATTGACAAGAAATATTTAATGGTTTACTATTTTAAGGGATAAATCCCCCGCATCTTTGGAGCGGGGATTATTATTTTAAGTGTCAAAAACTTTCTACAAGGCTTTAGGGAAAAAGGGAAACTGGCCAAACGTAACAGGAATTAACCCTGCCTCATTAACGTACGATGACGTACTTCTTTTACCTCAAAATTCTAAAATAACATCAAGGGAACATGTGGAAACAAAAGTAAAACTTGGACCTTATTATTTAACTAAACCAATAATTTCTGCCCCCATGGATACAATTTCAGGGGAAGAAATGGCCAGGGAACTCGCCAATCTTGGAGCAATCGGAACAATCCCAAGGGGTGAGATAGAAAAAAGGCTTGAGACCTGCGAAAAATTTACAAAAGAAAACGTACCTGCCATATACTGCGTCGGACTTAAAAACGGATTTGAGGAGGCAAAACTCCTAAAAGATAAAGGGGCTAAGATAATTTTGGTAGACGTTGCCAACGGAGGTATGGAACAGGTAAAGGAACTTGCAAAAAAAATTAAACACGAATTGAACGTTTTTGTTCTGGCCGGAAATATTGCCACATATGATGAAGCATGCGAATACAAAAAAAACGGCATTGATGTAGCAAGAGTAGGAATCGGACCCGGAGGTACATGCATTACTAGACTTGTAGCCGGTACGGGATTCCCTCAGCTCTCGGCGGTATTTGAAACCACTTCATCCGGTATTCCGGTTATTGCCGACGGAGGAATAAAAAAACCCGCCGATTTTGCAAAAGCCATTGCCGCAGGCGCAAGTTTAATAATGGTCGGGAGCCTTTTTGCCGGATGCGACGAAACTCCCGGAGAAATAACGGATGGCAAAAAAAATGCAAGAGGACAAGCGTCAGCATCTTACATGAAAGATAATGGTGTTGAAACCGGAGAATTCAGGACCGCCGAGGGCGTATCTTTGGAAGTAGCGACCAAAGGACCGGTAAAAGAAGCAGTTAATGATTTAATGGGAGGATTAAGAAGCGCAATGACTTATACAGGCGCACAAAATTTAGAGGATTTTCAGAAAAAAGCAATATTTTGCGTAATTTCTCCTGCAGCCCGCGAAGAAAGCAAACCCTGGCTTTCCGATCTATAAATATAAGGTTACTTTTTATTATAAAGATTATTTACCATCTGCTCGTATGTTAACCCTGAATTGTCTCTTGAACCGAAATATTCATTAGGTGTAAATTTGTCGTAAAGATATAAACCGGGATGATTAGAAATTGCATCTACTAAAGTGTTATGATCGTGGGCCGACTCGGGATATAGACATAAGGCCACAATGGACGTTCCCTGAATATAATCGTTTACCCGTGACTCGTATTTCATAAATTCCGAGACAAGTTCGGAATTACCGTTGATCCAAGAGGAATCACCTGCAACTCTAAGAGCGGCAAATCCTTCGGAAAGAGCGTCTGATTGTATCTTAGAAAAACGATTGATTACGTCATCGGCGCTGAAAAATCCATTAGTAAGATACACATTATCTTTTGGCGCAATCACAAACTCGTTTGTCTCAATGTAGGGTGTTAAATCAAATCCCGAATATCCGAATTTTTCGATAATAACCTCCGGGGAAAATTCCGAATAGACAAATATACATTTATTATGTTTTTTAAGCCCGTCTACAAAGAAAGGAATGACTAATGAGAATAATTCATCACCATCGCGGTATATGCAAGATATATGGTCTCCGAATTTAAGATTTTGAATATTCTTATCCATTATAATTTTTTGGGCAGGCTCGGGACTCTAAAACTATATATAATATACTTTTGCCTGAGATCAAATTTAAATAAGTTAAAATCTTGTCGAATCCCAGTGAGCCGTGGAGGATTCGAACCTCCGACCAAGAGCTTAAAAGGCTCCTGCTCTACCGCTGAGCTAACGGCCCGCATAACTAAATTATACCAATGATAAGCATTACTTGACAAGACAATACAAACAATTGTAATCTGTTAATAACTTTTACAGAAAGGGGGTGAAATTAATGCCTAATATTACAGCAACTCTTACTGCCTCCTTTAACAATGCCTTCTATGCTGTTGTGAATTTTATTCCGAAATTCTTGGCCGGACTCATAATTCTTTTAATCGGAATAATTATAGCTTCCATCGTAAAGCAGATACTTATAAGTTTGTTTAAAGCCGTCAAGCTGGAAGCTTATCTTAAAAAATACGGCGTTCCGGAAGCAAAAGAGGATTTTGTTTGGACTAATATTTTATCGGAAATCGCAAGGTGGTTTGTAATAATACTGTTTTTAATTCCCACAGCAGACGTCTGGGGACTGCCGAGAATTATAACCGTTCTTAACGAATTCCTAACCTATTTGCCCAATGTCTTTGTGGCAGCGGTAATCGCCATGGTCGGATTTGTCTTTGCAAGGCTATCTCATGACGTAATACTGGCATCCATGAAAGGGGTTGATGCTCAAACATCAATTGCAATAGCATCGGTTGTTAAATGGGCAATTAATATTTTTGTCATTTTGGCCGTGCTTAGCCAACTCGGTGTTGCGACAAGCTTAATTCAAATTCTGTTTACGGGATTTGTGGCAATGTTTGCAATTGCCGGCGGAATTGCTTTTGGTCTCGGGGGACAATCAACAGCTAAGGATATCGTGGAAGGACTTAGAAAGAGACTTAAATAAATTTGTCAGCTTCCTTTAAATACGGTATAATTGATCCTCTAGCCGCGGTCGTCTAGTGGCCTAGGACACAGGGTTTTCATCCCTGGAATCAGGGGTTCGACTCCCCTCCGCGGTACTCAACGCAAAATCTTCGTTTTTTGAATCAAGAATAGTTTGAAATTGTGGGCTAAACTCGCGATTCGATAGGCCGTCGTAGCGCCAAGACAACCCATCGGGACATATCGAACCAAGAAGTACTCTACGCACGCCAGGTTCAGCATCCAGGTAGGTTTTGCCCAGATCTTTGAACTTGGCTCTCATAAAGATAACAATGTCATCAAGCGAATATTTATCAAACAATGAAGCATTAAGAACTTCTTTCATAGCCTCAATTTTATTTTTAATAATAATTATTTGTTTTATGAATTCATCATCAGCATAGGTACCCTTAAGATTTTTCTCTATTAAAGTTTGTAGCAGTTTATCCTGCTCCTCTATTTCCTGTTCGGCCCTTTCTCTTTTTGTTCTAAGAAGGGTAATGTTTTGATTAAATCTCATCTTTAGCACCATGATAAAGACTTCCAACTGTTGTTTTGTCGGAGAAATATCATGAAGGAAACTTATTAATGAGTCATTCAACACTTGAACTTTAATTGACGGCGCACCGCAGCGATTCTTACAAATATAATAGGCGTATTTTTTAGACCTGCCCTTACTCCATCCTCCGGACAAATTTCCTCCGCATCTTCCGCATTTAATTGTGCCACGAAGTGGAAAATCCGGATTATCTTTAAGCCTTTTTGCCGGAGCAGTTCCGGATCGATTTCGCGCGTCGATAATTGCCTGAACTCTGTAAAACTGTTCTTCGGTAACCATCGGCGTATGTCGCCCCCTTATTTCCTCAGGGTATGTTGAAGAAGTAAGAATACCAGCATAAAACTTATTGCGGAATAGTCTATCTACCGTTTGTCCTCTTAATTTGTATTCCTTATTGAAAACAAACTTTCGATGCCCCCAACCGTTCATTATTTCAGCCATTTCGGACAAGCTTTTAGTTCCGGTTAGCATTAAATCCCACGCTTTTTTCATTTTGTCAAAAGTTGCCTCATCTTTAACCGCGAAACCTTCTTTTATTTGATATCCAATTGGCACTTTAGCGATACATAGCCCCGATAGAAATCTTGCCCTTAATCCATTTCTTGACCTTTCGCTTCTTACATCATTATCCATCTGGGCAAATCCGGCAAGCATTGTCTCAATTAGTTTTTCAGTCGGACTGTTTCCCGTCGGCTCGGTTGCGGATATTAAAGTAATACCGTATTCCGTAAGTCTCTTTCTGATTGCAAGATAATCTACAGTTTGCCCGGAAAGCCTATCCAGTCTATATACAAATACCGCGTTAACAGTTCTTTGGTTCTTTCGACAAAATTCCAAAAGCTTAATCAAAACCGGCCTTCCTGTGATATTTTTTGCTGACCGTCCTTCTTCCCTGAAAACTTCAAGAATTTCGTACTGGCGTCTTTGTGCTTCCCGACGGCAAATTTCCTCCTGAGTATCCAGAGAAAAATTCTCAACCTGTTCTTCCGAAGAAACCCTAAGGTAAATAACCGCTTTTTTCGTTTGCAAACTATCCTCAAACATAATTAAAAAGAATGTATTAGTTCTTTAACAGTTTTATTGTTAAAAACTTTTCTTTCGTATTCTTCTAACCAGTCGTCAATAAGGTATCCAAACGCAGCAATTAGAGATCTTGCGTCCTCAAAGGAATATTTTTCTCCTAAAATTCTCTTTGCTTCCAAAACAGTCTTATTTTCATAGGTTTGTTCCAGAAACATTTGGTTAAGGACATTGATTAAGTCGTTGGACTTTGGAAATTTACTGATATCAAAGCGTGAATTGTCTATTTTTGAAGTATTATTATTTATTGAGGATATAGTGGTAATTTTCATAGTAAATTTTTCGGTTATTAACTGTCCATATATAGACAGTATATACCTTCCGTGAAGAGATTGTCAAGCATCAAAATATGCTTTTTCTGCCTCAGCCGGCTGGGACAAACCCGAGGCTAAGGCTTATGCTGTTTTTAACCTTAAAAGCTAAAATCAAAACTCCGGTATTATCTATATAAATATAGAATTAAAGAATGGACGAGAAATGTTGATTAAAAGAAAAATCAAGGATATAATCCAAAAACAAACTGCTTAAAGCTAAATAACCTGCCTCAAAACATAATATAAACAAATCTGCCTCAAAACATAAATTAATATAAAACAAATTAAGGATGAATTACAAAACATTACCAAATATAACAGACAGACAAAAAGAAATTATCGACCTTGCCTTTCGCTTTCGATTTATTAATAGAATTCAAATCCAAAGGCTTTTAAACCATAAGGACCCTAAAAGAATTAACGCCTGGCTAAAGGATCTGGTCAATAAAAAATACTTAGGGAGAATCTACTCCCATAAGCTTTTGGAGAATACCAAACCTGCAATCTACTATCTTGATAATAACGGGATAATCTTTAGTAAAGATAAAAAGACCGAAGAATACCAAGCATATGAGGAAATGGAAAGCAAATACTTCAAAAAGTTTTACGATGACAAACACGCAACTTTAAAGTTTTTCAACCACTGTGTTAATATCTCTGAAATCTACACACAGTTTAAGGAATATGAAAGAAAAGTTAATAAGAAAAAGAAACGGGACCTTGAATATTTCTGCCGGACTAAAACAGAGCTATCCTTAGACAAAAAACTCTGGACCAGGGATAATGAGGAATATAACGAGATACGAAAATACTTCCCCGATTTGTACATTGAAAAATTTAATGACCCTGACGGCGAAATAAAATCCTCGACTTTTTTCCTGGAGCTATTTGATCCCCATGTTCCAAGGTACGCAATTAAATACCGGGTCAAGCAATATATTAAACTTAAAGAGGAGGGAGATTGGAAATACGTATATACGGGGACTGATAATAAGTTCCCGATAATCATTCTCATTTTCCCAAACCAGGGGAAACAGAACTTCTTAAGCGGATACATTAAAGAACAACTGGAGAGAAGTTTTGAATCGGAAGGATTAATTTTTCTTTTAACTACCTACCAAAAAATCCTAACCAATACAATTACCACAAAAGAGCATATCTGGAAGGAAATAAAGTATAACCAAGGCTAACAGGGTTCGTCTCCCAAATAGTTCAATATATTTAAAATTTGATGTAGGTAAAAAGCAACCCAACCGCCAAAGAAATACCTAAGAAAACAATGAATGCGAAAACTCCGGTTTCAATACTATGGTTTAAAGCCTTTCCTTTATCAACGAAATGATGCTGGTATTCCTCGTAGGTTATCAAAAAAGCAGCCAATCCTCCAAGAAATCCGAACATTGTTCCTAAAAGCAAATATAAAGATAGATTGTTCATTGTAGACTTTTAGAAGTTATCAGCAAAGAATGCGGTTTTGAGTGAACTCCATCACTTACACTTGATTTTAACACATAATAGGATGTAAAATAAAATTAAGCGATGAAGCTCGCTTCTAATTGCCTCGAAAGCTAATGGCTTCTGTCAAACTTGATAGGAGTTTTTTTATGTCATACGAAAAAATACCGCTTGGAGACAAAGCACCGCAAATTATAAATGCCGTTGTCGAAATTCCTAAAGGTTCACATCACAAGTATGAGTTTGACGAAGTCCTGGATGAGATAAGACTTGACAGAGTTTTGCATTCTCCGGTTTTTTACCCTACGGATTATGGGTTTGTGCCCCATACAAGGGCCGAGGACGGAGACCATTTGGACGTATTGGTGTTTGTTACCGATCCTCTTTTCCCAGGTTGTGTCGTAAGGGTTAGAGTTGTCGGCGCTTTGGATATGGAAGATAACGCGGGGAAGGATTATAAAATTTTAGGAGTTGTAGAGAAAGATCCTAAGCTCAGCAATATTCAAAACGTGAATGATATTGATGAACATTATAAGAAAGAAATAGTTCACTTCTTCGAAGAATACAAAAAGCTTGAAGGTAAATGGGCAAAAATAAACGGGTGGCTGGAAAAAGAAGAGGCATACAGGATTATTAAGGAAGGCCAGGACCGTTATGTATCTGAAAAGAGGTAACCTCAATTATGAATATTAGAAGACTCTTACTAGATGTTGATAAAGCACTTCAGCGCCCTTCCTTACTGGAAATTGGCGAAGCAATTTCTAATGTCAAAGGTGTAGAAGGATTCAATATTGAAGTTGCTGAAATAGATGTAGAAACGGTTGACATGAATATTACAATTGAAGGGCAAAATCTTGATTATGGCAAAATACAAACTGCGATTGAAAATTCCGGTGCTGTCGTACATAGTATTGACCAATTAGGTGCCGGAGAGCGAATAATTACTCCGGTAAAGCAAGCGCGATGAAAAATTTTGTTAATTTTATTCTTGGTAAACAATTATTTGCCCTGTTGCTGGGTGTTGTTGACGGAGTTTTAACCGCATTAACGTTGACCTCCGGAAAAATAATTGAAGGAGGAATATTAGATTATTCTCTGGCATTTCGCATCGCTGCTGTTACGGCCGTAGCTAGTTCTTTCATTTATTTCATAGCGGAATATGTACAGCTTCGACGAGAACTTATTAACGCCGAAAAACAACTCAATATCGTATCGCACGGGAAGTTTGCAACAACTTCCCTTGGCAAAACAGTCTTCGTTGAAGTATCTGTCGGCATGGGTATCAGTTGTATATTTGGTTTTATAGGTGCCCTTATACCCCTTTCTACAAATATACTTTTCCCGAACATAACTGGACTTTCTATTGCCGTATCCCTTACAACTCTTGGGCTTTTGGGTCTTGTCATTGCAAGGATTATCTATGCAAATGTTTTTCGTTGGACAATAGGCCTTATATCAGTAGGAATAGGACTATCTGTTGTTGGCGCAGTGTTACACATAGTGTAAATAGATAATAATAAATTTTGGTTGCAGAAAGTTACAATTTTGAATATGGCAAGCGATCCTAATGAAATAGAAATAATTCCACCGGGCACAAAACCATCTTTCGGCGGGCAACTAATGACTCTTCAAAAGGCAATAGAAATAGGAGAATATAATCCCGAATTTCTTGCTACTTTTGAAGAATGGCATACCTTTAGCAAGCACACTCAGTTTCAACTGATAGAACAGGCTATTGAAAATCGCGACAGACAACTTATTCAGCAATGGTCAAAAATCAATAATACTATTGACTTCAGCCAGAAACCGGAACTTCAGCAGGTTTTAAGAAATATAGAAGAGCAAAGAAGACTGCTTCAAAAGGATAAGGAAAGGTTGTTTCTTGAATATTCAAAACCTTAATCATTTATGTCTATCAAGGTTCAAAACACATCTTCAATCCTTCAGCATTTCTACAAAGAAGATGTTGAAGACAGAGCCAGTAAAAACTGGGAGTTCGCCACGATCAAGGATGTTTCATGGCTTAAAAGACGAGACAAAAAAAGGAAAGAAGCGGTTTTATTCCTAAGGGATTTAGATTCGATTAAAACGGGCCTTGATTACCATCATGGCGCATATATACTTCAGCACGGAGAGACTATTGAAGACTTTGCCCTTGCACATGAATTTGCCAAGAAGGCGGTAGAAAAGGGTGATGAAAGTGCAAAATGGCTTTTTGCTGCCACAATGGACAGATATTTACTGTCAATTGGCAAACCGCAAAAATACGGAACGCAATTTAGGACCAACAGGAATGGTGAACCTGAGTTGGAAACTGTCGACGAAACAACAACGGATGAGGAACGCGCAAAATATAACGTTCCCCCGCTTTCCGAAGCAGTCAGAAGATACAAAGAAAAATACGGGATAAAATGAAAAATGACACAAGAAGAGGCTTTCGATATTCTAAAATTGGGCTATAATGTCTACCTTACGGGTGCTGCGGGAAGCGGAAAAACTTACCTTCTTAATGAGTATATTGGGTATTTACAAAAAAATGGCGTTGAAGTTGGAGTTACAGCCTCAACCGGAATTGCCGCTACGCATCTAGACGGTCTAACTATTCATTCATGGTCGGGTATCGGAATAAAGGATAAACTTGAAGACGATGATATCAGTAATATCCTTCTTAAACCTTATTTGCAAGAAAGATTTGCAAATACCAAGGTGCTAGTTATTGATGAGATTTCCATGCTTCAGGCATCAAGGCTTGATATGGTAAATAAGATTTGCAAAGTATTCAAAAATAGCGATGCTCCTTTTGGCGGATTGCAAGTAATTTTGTGCGGAGATTTTTTCCAGCTCCCGCCTGTAAGCAAAAACAGTGATGATAACAGTTTTGTAGATAAATCGCAATCCTGGCAGGAAATGGATGTAAAAATTTGTTACCTTGAAGAACAATATAGGCAGGAAGACTCAAGATTTTTACAGATACTGAACGAAATAAGACAAAATGACGTTTCTGTTGAATCCTTAAGACTTTTAATGTCAAGACTGAATAAAAAGCTTGAAGCGAAAATCACTCCGACCAAACTTTACACGCATAACGTTGACGTAGATGGCCTTAATTATTTCGAGCTTGATAAAATAAAAGAGGAGTCAAGAGCTTACGAAATGACGTCCTGGGGAGAGCAAACTCTGGTTGACAATCTTAAAAAAGGCTGTCTTGCTCCAGAAAAACTGATTCTTAAAAAAGGAGCTTTAGTTATGTTTGTTAAAAATAACTTTAATCAAGGATATGTTAACGGAACTCTTGGTAAAATAATTGGATTTGACGAGGAAGGATTCCCTGTTGTTAAAACAACCTCCGGTCTTAAAGCAGTCGCAAAACCCGCGAGTTGGAAAATCGAAGAAAAAGATGTTCTAAAAGCCGAAATTAGCCAGGTTCCTTTGCGTTTGGCATGGGCAATTACCATTCATAAATCTCAAGGCATGAGCCTTGATTTAGCAGAAATTGATTTAAGCAAGTCATTTGCTCACGGAATGGGATATGTGGCCTTATCCAGAGTCAGAAGCCTTTCGAGCATGAAGCTTATGGGAGTTAATAAAATAGCACTTCAGGTGGACGAAACCGTCTTGGAATCCGATCAAACTCTTAGAAATTTATCAACCCAAGCGCTAATCGAATTAAGAAATTTAAAACCACAAGATAGATTAGATAAACAAAAAGAATTCATCGAAAACCTAAGACAAGTTATGTATAATTAAAATAATATGAAAATTAAATCAGTTCAAGCGCAAGAAATTTTAGATAGCCGCGGCAACCCGACAATTGAGGCTGTAACCGTGCTTGAAGACGGATCAAAAGGATGGGATGCAATACCCTCTGGTGCCTCCACAGGTAAGTACGAGGCTGTAGAAATTAGAGATGGAGACAAGAGCAGATATAACGGTTTAGGAGTGCTAAAAGCCGTTGAAAACGTCAATTCTAAGATTTCCCAAGCAGTTATTGGATTAGACGCTCAAGATCAAAATAAACTTGATCAGACCATGATTGAATTAGACGGAACTGAAAATAAAGCTAATCTTGGGGCAAATGCAATTCTTTCTGTTTCTTTAAGTGCTGCCAGAGCTGAAAGCGCATCAGAAAAGAAAGAACTCTATGAATACCTCACTAAATTTAACCCAGATTTTAACGGAACTTACATTATGCCAATCCCCGAAATGAATGTGATGAATGGTGGAAAACACGCAAATTGGGCAACCGATATTCAAGAATACATGCTTTTCCCTATCGGAGCCAAATCTGTGGTTGAAGCAATCAGAATGAATGCGGAGGTTTATCAGATATTAAAAGGCATAATTAAGGAAAAAGGTTATGCCATAACCGTTGGAGATGAAGGAGGTTTTGCTCCAAAAGTTTCTTCAAACGAAGAACCTTTCGAGCTTTTATCAGAAGCTATCCAAAAAGCCGGATACAAACTCGGAGGAGACATTTCGTTCGGAATTGACCCTGCTGCTTCGGAATTTTTTGTTGACGGAAAATATAACCTTACCAAGGAAGGAAAAACAGTAACAAGCGACGATCTTTCAGGCTTTTTCCAAAACCTTGCCTCAAAATACCCGATTATCTCTATGGAAGATATCTTCGCCGAAGACGACTGGAATGCTTTTGGAAAATTTACGGCTTCCTTCGGAGATAAACTCCAAATTGTCGGAGATGATTTGTATGTCACCAATGTAAAACGAATCCAAAGAGGTATTGATAATAAAACTACGAACTCTGTTTTAATAAAGTTAAATCAAATAGGAACTTTAACCGAAACGATTGATGCGGTATTACTTGCCAGAAAAAATAACATGACATCTGTTGTTTCCCATAGAAGCGGAGAGACTGAGGACACTTTTATTGCGGACTTTACGGTTGCGATGGGTATCGGACAAATGAAAACCGGCGCTCCGGCAAGGTCTGAACGGGTGGCGAAATATAACAGACTGATGCGAATCGAAAGAATGCTTGTGGGAAAAACTAATTACGGAACGGGTCTGTCTAGCTTCAGAAACTTCTAATTAAACCTACACAAATTTATAACTCATAATCATCTTTGCCAGCATTAGATTTGTTCTTATTTTGCTTATTTCGTTGGTCAACCTTAATCAAAAGATCGAAAAATCCAACGAGATTTTTCGCAGCTTCTCTTGCTTCAGAATCCGTATATTCTTTTCCATACTCTTTTTTAAATATTTCTTTAAACTCCTGTATCGATTCGTCTGAAAGCTGCATTTAAGTAAAAGATACTCTTAGAAAACTAAGAAATCAAATATTTTATGTAAATCGCACATCTTGAGTTGTGCGACGTAGACCTTTAATTCTGCGAAGCGCAAGCTAAAAATATCGTTTAATGTTTCTTGCACAATTTAAATCAAGAGATATAATAGGCTAACTATGAACTTGGACATAAAGACGAAAAAAAGATTATTTGTCGCCTACCCGTGGGATCTGTATATACAAAGCATGTACGAAGATATATTTAACGAGTTATTTGGAGAATGAGTTATGTTGCACTCTCACGCATACGTTCTCTTTCAAGTCTAAAGTTGTTAGGTATAAATAAAACAGCTCTTGAAGTTGACGAAGATGTATTGGAAAATGACCAAACTTTAAAAAAGTTATCAGCTCAGGCAGTTAGAGAGCTTAGGAATTTTAAAACTGATGAACTAATTAACAACCAGCAGAAATTTATTCAGAATTTAAGTAGAATTATAAATTAATTTTTATTTAAAACTTAATGCCAAAACGGGAAACAGAAATAAATACAAGTATTTTTACAGGACTGGACTTAGCAAAAGGAGACAGACTGGTAGACGTCGTCGGTTTATGGGGATATAGGATAGAAAAAGTTTACCAAAATAGCGAATATGATAGAGTAGTCAACTATTCATCTAACGTAATTCCACTTCTAATCAGAAAAATTAAAAATCAGGATACAGACATTGCTTTAAGGGCAACCTTAGCAAAAACCCTTGCTTCTTTTGGAATTGTGCTTGATAAGCTCGTTAATGAGCTCCCCGATTCAGAAACTATTCGTACAGCACAGAGACTTCGAAGGGGTGTGCTTAAGGGATTTGATTTTTGTTTTTCTTTCCCGACTGCAGTTTTTGGAATATCTGCTGTGACTACGGCGCTTAATGAGTTTACGCAATCGGATGATGTTATTGCTTTAAAACAAAAATACAAAATATCTTAATTTATTTTGATACAAAAGCTAATAAGAAAAATATTGAAAAACTTATAAGAATTAAAAAACCGACAAAGCCAAGAATTTTTATCTTTTCCCAAAACGTAAAGAATATTCCTCCTCCCGATGTGTGTTCAACGTGATACTTAATCTTTTTAATTAAAAGTTCTTTTTTCTTTTCTTCAATTTTTTCGGCAGGAAGAAAAAATTTCCAAAAATAAATCAAAAGCTGTTCTTTCATAATTACCGATTTTAGACAAATTCTTGTATTCCGTATTCTTCCAATCTCTTAAGAATTGTTACTGCATAATATGTATCCTCAAGTGTTGAAATTCCCAAGTTTATTGAACGAGAAAATCCGCCGTCAATCCGGATGCACATCTCTAAAAAGGATATTATCGTTTTTGTATCTCTTGGTTTTTGTTTAAGGAGTTGTAAACTTTCTGTTAACCAAAATATATCTTCTAAGTAAAAGTTAAAAAAATTGCTTCTTTCTATATCCAATAAAAAATTCGGAATTTTTGCAATTTTTTTCCGTTCACCAAGTTCTTGAAGTATTGAAAGAGCGTAGTAAGTTGTTGAAAGAAGAGAAAGTCCTTTACTTCCGAAACCTCCATCTTTATTTTGAAAAGAAAAAATAAACTCAACAAGAGAATTTTTATCTAGAGAGCAATTTAAATCGTTTGAAATTACAACAGCTCTATAGGTTGTTTCAAGTTCTGAAGCAATCTCGACATAGAGTTCGCCAACAGTTCCAAATCCCCCATGTCTATTTTGTGTTTCTTTAACGATAGATTCATAGCATCTAAAACGAGTTAAATCGTATCCAATCTCTTTTAGTGTTTCTAGATTAAGATACAGTCCCGTAATATCGTCAATTCCTTCTGAAGCTTCCATATCGAGGAAAAATCTTTTTACTCCCAAAGGGTCTTGCGGTTTCATTCCTAGCATTTTGAGGATTTTTACAGCGTAATAGGTATCAAGACCGCTAGAAGGTTCGACTTTAGCGAAAAAATAACCCCCGTCTTTTAGATGTTTATCCTCCGTGTAGTCTATGATTTTCTGTTTATCAAACATGGCTCCTACAGTCGTAGAAGCTGTCAGTTCATAGGAACAATTAGGTGAGCTTCATCACTCTTAGATTGATTTTATCATATATTAAGCTGTAAAATACAATAAGCGATGAAGTTCGCTTTTTAAGGCTTATATTGCTAATGACTTCTATGTTTTTGTAGAAGTTTTTTTTATTTATGGATAACTTAATAAATTCATTAAAAATTCTTGATAGCCTTGAGATAGTAAAAGAAAATGATGGGTTAAGTAAAAAAGTACTTGCTCTTTCTGAAAAACTTCAAAAAAATGAAGTTCAAATAGTGATTTTAGGTCAATTTAAAAGGGGCAAATCCTCTTTAATCAATGCTCTACTTGGCGAGAGTATCCTTCCTACCTCTGTTGTTCCCTTAACTTCAATAGTGACGATAATTAAATATGGAGATAAAAGAAAGATTTCCGTTGTTTTTTTAAATGGTAAAACAATTGAGATAAAAAGCGAAGAATTGGAGGATTATGTAACCGAGAATAAAAATCCCGAAAACAAAAAACAGGTTGATAAAGTAGAAATAGAATATCAATCAGATTTTCTAAAATCAGGTGTTCAAATAGTCGACACTCCGGGAGTAGGTTCGGTATATAAACACAATACTGATGTTGCCTATGATTTTGTACCTAAGGCAGATGTTGGCATATTCGTAGTAACCGCAGATCCACCCATTAGTCAAGCAGAGCTTCAATTCCTATTATCAATAAAAGATTACTTGGGAAAAATACTTTTTGTTCAAAATAAAATCGACCAAGTTGAGGAAAAAGAAAGAAATCAATCTTTGGATTTTACAAAACAGGTCGTTGAAAAAAGCCTTGATGTAAAAGAATTAAAGTTTTATCCCCTTTCTTCGAAACTGGGACTGGATGGAAAGAGCAAAAATAACAAAAAGGCGTTAAAAGAGAGCAGGCTCTTGGATTTTGAAACCGAACTTAATTCTTTTCTGAAAAAAGAAAGGACAAAAGTTATTAAAGAGTCAGTGATGAAGAAAATGTCATACATAATTAACGAGATAGAGTTAATTCTAGAACTAAAAAAACAAACGATTAAAACTCCGCTATCTTTACTAAAAGAAAAAGTTGTAGCGTTTGAAAAAGAGGCAAGGGAAATTATTATGCAAAAAGAAGATATAGATTATATTCTGGAAGGACAAGTCCAAAAACTTGTGAATCAAAGCTTAATTGAAGATATAGAAATTCTAAAAGTTGAAAAGTTGCCCTTACTTCTTGAGGAGCTTGCTGAATTTTATGGAAAGAATAAAGCTCATGGAAGCAGTCAGCTTGCCGAAAAATTAAATATTTTTCTGGAAACAAAAATTAAAGAGATATTCAGCATTTGGAGAAAAGAAGAGGAAATTAAACTTCAGACGTCCTTAAAATCTATCATCGGAAGATTTTCCACCGAAACGAATAAGTCACTGAATAAAGTAATTGAGCTTTCTTCAAATCTGTTTGACATAAAAGCAAAACCGTTTGAAACTGAGGAAAATTTAATCGATGAGGTAGAGTTTAAATTTTCTTTTGATGAGATAAAAGTAGATGTGGAGTTTTTCACTCCAATTGTTTCTAAGCTTCCCAAATTCATTTCAGGTAAACTTCTTTACGATAATATTAAAAGTAGAACCATAGAGGAATTTGATAAGCACTGTGGAAGATCAAGATATGATTTTTCAGAGAGAGTTACAAGAAGCATCTACAGCTATAGAAATCAATTGGATGAAACGTTAGAGGTAACCATTTCAGAGATCGAAAATGCTGTAAAAGAAGGTATGGAACAAAAAGGCAGAAAAACCATCGATGAAAAGCAAGCATTATTATGCTTAAACGATCAAGAATCAAATTTAACAAATGCTAAAGAGTTACTGCGCATAATTTAATTCTGTGACGAAATATTTATTTATATAATCTAAAATCCTATACCTATGCTATACTAACCATATATGACCAATACAAAAAGTAAATTAGTCACTAAAATACTAGGCATTAAGCTAAAAAAGGCAAGAGAACAATTAGGTCTTACCCAAGAACAAGTTGCAAAACTTGCAGGTATTAAAGGCAAGGGAAATTATTATGCAAAAATTGAACGAGGAGAAATAAACTTAACAATAAATAAACTGTCTAAACTTATTAAAGTGTTAAAAATTGACGCTTCTGAAATTTTTCCTTCTTAATTTTTCTTCAAGTTTCTAATTCTTTCTTCTGCTCTAGCTTTTTCAATTAATTCAACTGTTTCTTCGTATTTTTCTTTCCCTCCCATGATTGCGGATAAATAAATCGTTCCAAAATCTAAACCGTATCTGTTAGTAAAATACTCGTTTAGTTTACCGTAAGAGTCTTCTCCACTTTCTTTTCGCACTTTTTCCATATATTCAGCGTCTTCCGGTAGAACCTATTTAACAAAAGCAAGTTCAATCAAGTTTTTCTGGTCTTGTGTAAGTTGAATTCTGTCTTCCGACAGTATTTTTACGCTATTGCTCATAAGTTTCATTTATTATACCATTACTCTTGTA
>JAMCTM010000032.1 GCA_023379465.1 Patescibacteria group bacterium | reverse complement strand
CAGTTCGCGTTAAAATACGATTTGGAAATATTCTTTTCAGCCATAATACTGGCGGCAGCGGCTTTTATTGTCTTCAACAGTAATCACAATAGGAAAGTAAACCTTACCGCCCCTATTCCTAATTTTGTCAGCGCCGATATTGCCGCGCCTATTTCAGCCTCTTCTTTAAAACCGGGCACGCGAACTGTTTCATGGAGCTCTCCGGATGGAAACGAAACCCTAATCATGAAAATAAATTACGGCATTAAGACGTCAGCCAAAACCTATTCATTCTTTCTTTCCCAAAAAACAAACCGGGGTTCATCTAATCTGCCGTTTTTCTACGAAACGGTAGTAAATCCGACAGCCTTTTCTATCCCTTTTAACAGCTTTTCCCCGGACGGCAAATACTTTTTTTTGCAAAAAAACACACCGCGGAAAACCCGTTACTTAGTATTTCGCTCGTCAGGCAGACCTTTTGGAAACAAAAGATACCTGGATGTTTCCGCGCTTTTTGAAAAATACACGTCCAATTATATCCTGCACCGCGCTACGGGATGGGCATCTGATACGCTTTTGATTTTGGAAACTCAAAATAAAAGAGGCAATCCCGGCACCTCGTTTTGGTTTGATGTTACAACCCAATCGTTTATCCCCTTAGCCACCCGTTTCTAGCACGCCCACCCACAACCGTTTTATGAAATGGAGCAAGTCTCCCTTGCAAGTTCGCCTGCTTGACAGGCGAGGGAAACAGGCAGTAGTATTATTTCCTTAACTTGCTATAATAAATTTATGCCTCAGCAATTGATCTCTATAAAACAAGCAAGTGAATTTGCCAGTAAATTACTTAACAGAGAAGTAAGCGATTTAAATATTTCCTATCTGGTTCAATACGGAAAGCTACAAAAATTTAACAGCAACGGCTCTACCCTAATAGATATTGATGACTTAAAAAACTATTACATTTCATCTAAATGGACAAAAGAGTCAGCTTGGAAAAAAATACTTGGACAGGATTTAAATTGGACTTTGGCTTTTGATAAATTTAGAGAAAAAGATACAACTAAACACGTGCATAGACTTCATCCCTACAAGGGAAAATTTATTCCTCAGCTCGTAGAATATTTTCTCGATACACACATAGATGATTTTAAAAGGAAAGCCTATTTTCATAAAGGAGATATCGTTTTAGATCCGTTTGCCGGTTCAGGTACTACTCTTATTCAGGCTAACGAATTGGGAATTCACTCGGTGGAAATTGATGTATCGCGTTTTAATTGTTTAATAGCGGAAGTTAAATTGCTAAATTATAATTTAGATCTTTTAGAAAAAGAAATAAGAAGCTTCATAAGGTTAATGACCTCTTATGGATCAGATAGTAAAATTAAGGCTTTTGATGAGGAACTTTTTTTAGCTGTCAATGATTTTAACAGCAAATATTTTCCAAGCCCGAATTTTAAATATAAGATAGCAAGAGGGGAGATAGAGAAAAACTACATTGATAGTAAAGAAAAAGAATTTCTAAAAATTTACAACGGACTAATTCAAAAATATCAAATTAAATTAGCACAAGACGGAAAAAATAATTTTCTGGACAAATGGTATATTTACAATACTCGAAAAGGGTTAAATTATGCTTTTGAAATAATAAAGAAAATAGAAAATAAAAAAATAAAAAAAATATTAGCTATTATCCTAAGCAGGACAATCCGTTCATGCAGGGCAACAACACACTCGGATTTAGCAACGCTTAAAACGCCTCAGCTAACAGCTTATTATTGTTATAAACATATGAAGATATGCAGGCCAATTTTTTCCATAAACAAAATGCTTATTAGATATTCTATGGATACCCTTTCTAGGCTGAAAGAATTTGACAAATTAAGAACATCTGCCTTTTCAGCTATAATATGCCAAGATTCCAGAACAGCAGATATTGGAAAAGAGATTAAAAAGATTAACCCTGGTTTTTATGAACTGTTTTTAAAGAAAAAAATAAAAGGCGTTTTTACCTCTCCGCCATATGTTGGGCAAATTGATTATCACGAACAGCACGCCTATGCATATGACTTATTTGGTTTTAGGCGGAAGGACGAATTGGAAATAGGACCGTTATATAAAGGACAGGGCATTGAGGCAAGAAAATCCTACATGGATGGCATTTCCAAGGTGTTGTTAAATTCAAAGAAATATTTAGCAGAAGATTACAATATTTTCCTTGTTGCAAATGATAAATATAATTTATATCCTACGATTGCCGCAATGTCCGGAATGAAAATAGTCAATATGTACAAAAGACCGGTTCTAAACAGAACGGAAAGAGATAAGTCTCCGTATTCGGAAATAATTTTTCATTTTAAAGAAGGATAGAATATGGCAATAGATAATCTTAAAAGAGACAAAATAGCAGAAGTTATAAAGAATATATTGGTTTCCCGCATAGAAACATTTCCTGAATTAAATCATCAAAACAGAAATGCACCTTTTCACGGTCTCATATTAAAAGCGTTCGATAAACAACTTCATAATCTTTCTATCCCCACCCCATATCTGGTAGCTATTTCCAGCTGAATGCATGGACTAAGTACGTCTTTAGGTTCTGGTTTTGAAGCATTAGCGCACATATTATCCGGTGGATACAAGAAGACTTTTACAAACAATTTCGCTTTGAAAATTAAATCTTCACAAGCAGCTACTATAGAACGTATAATAAGGGAGTTAAAATCCGGATCTAAACCAAATGTGGCGAGGGAAAACGATTTAATTTTCAACTTCCAGGCTAAAGATCAAGATGTCGAATCATTAGGATTTACGGTAGATAATTATCTAGAAAAAGAATCGTACATTGAAGGAATTGAATTAAAATCTGTACGGCCAAATTCCGGTGAGGGAAGGGGAGAAAAACAAAAAATATTATACGCTAAAGCTGCTTTTAGATTATTAAATTCCGCAAAAGAGATTAAGTATTATGTTGGATTTCCTTTTGATCCAACATCAAAAACTCCAACCGGGTATGATAAAGAAAGATTTTTTAATTATCTAGTAGAATTTAAGAAATTTTTTGCTTTTGATGAAGTTTTATTAGCTACAGAACTTTGGGATCATTTATCGGGACAAAAAAATACCATGGAAGAGGTTTTCGAAATAATCATAAAAACAATAGAATTGGCAGCAAAAAATCCTATTAATTCATGATTCTATATTCTCATGTAGATACCCACGGCTAAAGCCGTGGCACTCTGCCGCTAAAGCGGCCGTGTAGGCAAACTTGACGATCTTTCAGTTGAAAATGAAATTGGATCGCGTCAGGTCAGAAAGTTAGAAATGCGCGTTACCAAGCTGGAATCAACAAAGTCCGCCGCTTGATCATAAAGAGTCGGGGTGGAGGGAATTGAACCCACTACTTCTCGGTCCCAAACCGAGCGTTCTACCGATGAACTACACCCCGCACGCTCCCTGACTGCTTCCGCAAGGTATTATATCTCAAATTCTAGCGGATTTGTCTAATGTTGACCGGGCGGCCTGCCGGAGGCATTTTTCCTACCGGTGATCTAAGAGCTAAAAAAACGGCTAAAAGAACACCTAATAGGGTAAACAAAATTCCAAGAATGCCTACAAAAAGAAACGCCGCCTTTTTACCGCTGGCTGACTCAAAGGCAATTTCACCCTTTAGCGCCTTAACATTTCTGTAAACCAAAAATGAATAAGACATTAATAGCGGAATCAAAAATAGTCCGTTAATAAAAAGAATAATCAGTCCGGCATAAGGAATTTCCAGAAGACCGAAAATTTTCTCCAAAATAAAAAACGTAATTGCATATAATCCGCCACCGAAAACAAAACGCCAAAAAACCCCGCTCCATATTCCCTTTACGTATTCCCGGCTTTTTAAAAGGGCCTCCATCCCCTTCAAATCTTCGTCAATCAGAATAAATAATGCCAAACTAAACCAAACGGCGAAAATTATGCCCGGCACGACTAGCAGTAAATACCCGCCCGCCGTGATAAATCCCGTCAAAAAAGTAATCCACCAATACGAAAATATTTTGCGCCGTCCTCTCCCGTATGCCCGCGTAACGCCAATGCCTTCCTGGCTGTCTTTTATTGCGTAAAGCAAGGCGGTCTGGCCCCATGCCTGACTAATAGAAAAAACAAGGATGTATACAATCGCTAAAAGTATCAAAAACCCAATGCCTCCCGCGAGAATCTTCGAAAAAATAAGCATAATTCCCAAAACACCGCCGGCAACCGCGACAGCCGCGAGACCGACAAAGACAAGCAGGGGAATTATCATTATTCCAAGGAAGGTCCAAAATCGTTTTTTATAAAGTTCCCACGCCTGTTGTAAAATAGCAGTTACGCCGGGCAGTTTCTTTAACGCAGGCGGGGAAATCGCTGATTGGGGAGATGACGCGGAATTATTGGAAAACACGGCAAAAGCCTCATCTATGTCGTTCTCCTGCCAGCCGTTAACCGCCAGAGAGCTTTTTATTTGTTCTCGGCTAATCCCTTGCCCCAGCTGGTAATTGATGTAATCAAGCAATTCTTGATTTACCATATTTTTAAATAAAGTCGTGCCCAGGGAGAGAGTCGAACTCTCACATCCTTGCGGATAAAGGCTCTTAAGGCCTTCGTGTCTGCCATTCCACCACCCGGGCAATTAGTATCTAAAAGTATATAGCATTTTGAGTAGCAAAGCAAAATTAAGTCTTACCTAATACAAAATGATACTGTAGAGAAACGATTACCTAACCGAAAGATGAGACAAATCATCTGGTAAAAAAGAACGCGAATTGCCATACTAACTGGTGTCATGCAAATTACTATGGACGATTCG
>JAMCTM010000031.1 GCA_023379465.1 Patescibacteria group bacterium | reverse complement strand
TGAGACAGTCATCCAAAAGTACATCAGAAACCAAGGAAGACCAAAAGACTATGTCCAAATATCAAAAGACCAACTCAGGCTATTTTAGCAATGCAGATGCCTCGCAGCTTGCTGCGAGGAGTGTCACTCTCTAATAATTTCTGCTTCTACAGCCAAAAGTTTTTGGATATTAGGCTTAGCATTTTCAAAAAAAACATCAATTAACAATGGGAAATCCGCTTGCCTTATGGTTGCATTATCTTTATAAAGTGGACAGGTACCCCTTAAAATGCACACAGTGTCTGTAAACTAAGGACACTTATTTAAGGGGGTGAATATTTTTGAAAACCGCTATTGCCAAAGAGGTCAAAGAGGAGGTCCTGGCCAAGATTAAATCCGGGGAATCTGCCGCCACTCTGGCCCAAACTTACGGAATCTCCCCCAAAACCATTTATGGCTGGCTTAGGTGGAACACCACCAACAAAGTCAGCTGGATTGAGCACCTGAGACTTAAAAAAGAGAACCGGCAACTAAAGGAGATCATTGGGGTTTTGTCTCTGGAAGTGGAGAAGGTAAAAAAAAAGAAACTTAGGTAAAATTGTCGAAGCCAAGCTTCCTCAAATACCCAAGTCCCTTATTTCCAATTCTTTGGGCATCTCCCGAAGAAATCTTTACACCGACAACCTTAGGCAAGGGACAAAAGATTCGGCTCTAAAAGAGCAAATCCTTAAGATCTTGGAAACTAATCCTAGTTATGGCCACCGGAGAGTAGCTTTGGCTTTGGAAATCGGGAAGAAACGAGTCAGACGAGTGATGAAATTATTTGGGATTAAACCCTACAAGAGAAAGGCCAGGTGGACAAAAAAGAAAGATTGGGGAAATCCACTGTCAAAGTTTCCCAATCTAATTAAGGGTAGTTGTCCCATCAAACCCCGAGTCTATTTTGCCGGGGATTTTACCCGGCTAGCCTGGAACCAGAGGATTATTTACCTAGCCACTTTTATGGATCTGTTTACCCGGGAAATTGTTGGCTGGTCAATTTCCACCAGGCACACTACAGAGTTGGTTCTTGAGGCTTTCTTGGATGCCATTAAAACAGTGGGTAAACCAGTAGTGGCTCACACTGATCAGGGAGCCGAGTACAACTCGAAGGATTACACCAACTTTTTAGAAGGCCTGGGAATCCAGGTGAGCATGTCTGCTAAAGCCAGTCCTTGGGAGAACGGTTACCAGGAATCCTTCTACGACAACTTTAAAACAGACTTAGGATTGGAATTTGAAAGATTTGAGACGATCGGCGAGTTTGTGGAGGCTATTCACAAAACCATCAACTATTACAACCACGAGAGGATCCACACCAAGCTCAAGACTTCCCCGGTCAAATTCAAGGCAAAATTTCTAAGCCGGGTTTAGAGAAAGAGTGTGCAACAAAAGGGGTACTTGACAGTACCATTCAACATAGTAGCTAAATACTCTGAAAGTGAAAATTGGCAGCCCTGGATGGAACACATTCGAACTTATTGTGCTCAAAAGTTTATAGTTGTGTAATGCTTGCACAAGTAGATCCCAGTGAACTGTAGTAGTAACTACTACCAAGAAAATGCAGGGCGGTTCTAGTATCTTCTGCGTAGTCAATAAGGCTAGACTAGAAATGAGCTGCTAGCAAGGTATAATCCCTTTATATGGAGAATATACATAAGACCCAACTTGAGATAATTAAGAAACTTGCCTTCGAACAGCCTCTCTCTTATACCAAGCTTAAGCCAGATAAAGATATGGGTAATAACCAGTTTCAGTTTCATTTGGACCAGCTTATTAAATTAGGTCGTATTCAAAAAAACGACGGAAAATATTATTTAACAACACAAGGGAAAAAATTTGCTGCACGTATGGATTTGGGGGAAGCAACTATTCGCCAGCAAGCAAAAATTGGGGTAGCAGTGTGCTGTGTAAAAGAAGAAAAGGAAGGCGCCAAGTTTTTACTTTACACTAGATTAAAACACCCATTTTATGGTTGTCAGGGTTTTCCCGCAGGGAAAGTGGAATTAGGTGAAAGATTTGGTGACGCAGCGAAAAGAGAGTTATTTGAAGAAACAGGATTAAACGGTGAGCCGGAAGTGGTGGCAATTTTACACTACTGCACGCTTGACGAAGCCACGAGCGAATTACTTGACGATTTATTATTGGCGTTATGCGTTTTCAGAAATCCAGAAGGTAAATTAGTAGAAAGTGAGGAAGGTAAATACGAGTGGGTTAAGGCAGCAGAAGTAGAAAATTACATCACGAAACCGTTTCAGACAAAGGAAGCTTTCATGAGAGAAATCAATATCGTTAAAGCCTTTAAAGGTAATTTAAGTTTCATTGACGAAATCTCCAGAACTGGTAAAAATTTTTAGAAGTCCGATTCCTCTTGCGGGTCTGACGTTGTTTGTTACGAAAATCGTGCCTAGAAAATTGGCAGACCCTAATAAACTATGTCAGCAACTTGTTACCAAGGTAAATGATAGAATAGGCCTTATTGTGATTTATGTATTTAGGTCGAGATGTTCCGGCAAGAAGAATTAATGTTAAATCTGCCAAGGGGGAGAACTTGTTCGACGTTTCTGGCAAGAAATATATTGATTTCTCTACTAACTGGTGCGGTATCTTAGGTTGGAGTCTCCCGGAAGTACAAAGTGCCAGAAAAAACTTTCTTGGCCCGACCTACGTTGATCCAAACTTCTCTTACGAACCATGGGAAGAATTGGCTAAGTTACTGATTTCTATTGCGCCGGGAAAAATGGGAAAGGTCTTTCGGGCAACAGGTGGTACCGAAGCTGTCGAAATTGCTCTCCAAGCGGCAATCCTTCATACTAAGAGATCGAAATTTATTTCTCCAGAAGGATATCATGGTCACTCATTAGCCGCTTTAAGTGTAGGGTTTTCCCATTACAAAGATTTATTTCCGCATTTGTGGCCCTGCGAAAAGGTTAAAGGGCAGCTAGATAGAAAAATTGGACAAAAAGTAGCTAATAGAATAAATAAGGGAGATATTGCTGCTTACATTTCCGAACCGTTTATATTTAATAACGGACTAGTTGAGCCAAGCAAAGAATATTTTCAATTAGTTCAGGAATCCTGTAAAAAATATGGCACTGTTTTTATCATTGATGAGGTAGCTACAGGGTTTGGTCGAACGGGTAAAATGTTTGCTTCAGAATACTTTGATTTGTTCCCAGATATTGTTTGTTTGGGAAAGGGATTAACGGGTGGGAATGCCGTTTTAGGAGCAACTCTTATGAATCAAAAACTGGCGAAAACGATGGAATTTGAATTTAGCTATTATTCAACATTTGCATGGCAACCACTTAACGTGGATATCACGCTAGCATATCTAAAATACTTTTTAAAAAACAAACAAAGTATTTTGGGAAAAGTAAATTCACTAAATTTAATTATTAATAAAAGACTTTTAAGTATGAACTTACCCAGTGGGAGTACTATTCGCAGCAAAGGTTTAGCAACATTCATAGAGTTTGAACGAGACGGATTGGCCAAGAAAATAGCTGATAAATGTTTGGAAAACGGGCTAGTTATTGAGGCTCTTAACGAAAGAGTAATTGATATTTTTCCACCAGCGATAATTAGCAATAGAAACTTAAATAGAGGGCTAGATATTCTGGAAAAAAGTTTTATTAGTTCGATTCCTTTTGCGGGCCTAATGTAGTTTGATATTAAAATCGTGCCTAGAAAAATGGCAGTCCCTAGTGAACTACGTTAGCAACTACTATCAGCAGAATGCCTATTGCTACGGATAATAGTTATTGAAACGGCAAGAGCTATCAAAAATATAATCGAACCAAAAAAACAAGCAGTGAGAATGGGGTTATTTGTCGGTACTCCGGAACAAGAAACTTTTGGGCCGCTTATAGCAGAATAATATTGATTGATTCCCAAGAAAAAGTTGCTCCAAGCGAAAATTGTAGAAGCGATCAAAAGGATTCTTAGTTTAATTTCCTGGGGCAATCTTTCTTCAACTTTCTTTTTGAGGATAAACAGTGACCAAATAAAAGCAATTAAGAAAGCAAAGGCACCATAAAAACATGGCGTAGTTATGGGGTTGGGGATAACGCAATTTTGTATACGGGTTAAAGAGCCATAGAATTTATAAAATCGACTGAAATCAGTATAAACCGTGAACCAGACAAAAATTGTCCCGGCGAGCAGAACTAACGATTGGAGTTTATAAAATTTGTGCATAAAATTATCCGCAACAACCGCCGCCCCTGGAGAAGGGTATTCCCGTTGCCACTGTCAACCGATTGCATACTTTTCTAGCTATTTGGATAGCAGCGTTTTGGGCTTTAATAAGCCGCATACAGGTAGGGTTGGAACGCATGTTGGCAAAAGCATCTTGTAAATCAAGCTCCTGGTTTTTGGAAACTGGTAATCCAGTTTGCTGTAAAGTCATAACTGTTTCTTTTTTAGCTTGAACGTCGTCTATTAGTTTTGTCGCCTTTGGATCTTTTTTTAATTCTTCTGTGGCTGCTTTGAGTTCTGCAAACTCGGGGGTTTCCAGAATAAGGGTAGTAAAATCATTAACCTTTTGATTAAAATCGTTCATATTATTTTCCATAAAGTAAATAACCGGCTTCTTCTAATTTATCTTTGCCAATTAAATCATCAGGCAGAAGAGACAGCTTTACAATGGGAGCGGTAAAGCGGGTATCCATCTCTTTAAGGTATTTGTCCTGCATCGCCTTACGCTTCTTAAGGTAGTCATTGGTAACAATCGAATCCGGCAGAATAAAGTTAGCTACCACCAGTCCCGTTGGGACGCCGATGGTCAGAAGTTCCTTCATTGCCCGGCTGGCTTCCTCAATCGGCGTGGACTCGGGATACATGACAAAACTGAAAGTCGTTTTTTCAATGTCCTGCATCATGTCGATAACCTCTTTGAAGCGGGATTTAGTGATTTTGTCCACCTCGGTTTCCCCAGTCGAGGTAAAGGTTTTGATTTCCAGCTGCTTATTCCAGTCAACCGGTAATTCCAACAGGCGGAGAGTGTGGCCGGTGGGGGCGGTGTCAAAAACGACCACCTGAAAATCTTTTAGTGTGGCAAACTCAATAAACTTTTCAAAAGTCGCCATCTCTTCCGTGCAGGGGGAGTTTAGCTCTTCTTCAATGGCCATCACCCGGTTTTGATCAAACTTCCGGCGGGCTTCAGCGAGAATTTTTTCCTTATATTCCCGGGTGGCTTTTTGGGCATCAATCCTGGTAACAAAAAGGTTTGGTTGATCTTTAATTGGAGTGGGTTTATCGGTTACTTCTGTTTCAAAGATCTGACCCAGGTGGGAAGCCGGATCGGTGGTTAAAAGCAGAGTTTTATAGCCCTGATTAGCGACCCAAATAGCGGTAGCGGCTGATACTGACGTTTTGCCGACACCACCTTTCCCGGCGAAAAATATCGTTCGTCTGTTGCCGTTTTTCGGGGTCAGAAGGCTGACGATATTTTTACCGGTCTTAGGAAATTTATTGGTGATTCCGTCTCCTTTTATTTCAATCTTTTCCGGTGTGTAGTCGGCAAGCATAATCGGTTTTTCATAAAGTTTTTTTCCGATGATTGTTAGGAGTTTTCCGCCTTTTATTTCCCCCGGCTCAAGTTCCATTAGGGTAATCGGAATGGAAAAAGCATCTTTGATGTTTTGCAAAAACTCCTGTTGCTTAGCAAAACGTCGGAGCATAAAGGGATTGTCACAGGCACTTTTAGGGTAAATGCTGTTGACGATAAGCTCCTGTGAAGTGATCTTTAATTTTAAGAGTTCAGCGATTGATCTTTTGGCTTCGTATATGGGGGTTACTTCCGGTCTTAGGACAAAAACAAAAACAGTTTGCCTGGGATCCCGCATAGCGTTGATTGCCCTGTCGAATTTCGCCTTGGACTCGGCAAGGGCGGCTGCCGGACCGATACAGGTTTGGCCGCCACTGCCATCATTGGCAGCTTTTTCAATCACGCCACTCCATTCAACCGGCAATTCTAAAAGTCGGAGAGTGTGACCCGTCGGTGCCGTATCAAAGATGACAACTTCATATTCCGATTCCCCTAAGAAATCAGTGAAACGGTCAAAAGCGGCCATTTCCGCGGTGCAGGGGGAATTAAGTTGCTCTTCAAGAACGGCAAAACTTTCAACGGGGATAAGCCCCCGTAGGGGAGCCAGAGTTCTTTCCTTGTATTCCGCCGTGGCAATATCCGGATCAAGCTCCATCGCGTAAAGGTTTGGTATTCCTTTAATTGAGGTGACTTTGTGACCAATCGGCTGTTCAAAGACATCGGCCAAATTTGAAGCGGGATCGGTGGTAATTATGAGTGTTTTCTTCCCTGAAGCGGCAAAATGAATAGCACTGGCGGCGGCCATGGTAGTTTTGCCAACCCCGCCCTTGCCTGAATAAAAATAAAATTTAGTCCGCATATTATTTCGAGCTAAGCGAGAAACAAACTCTGTTTATTTGCTCTCAGCAAACTTTTTAAATTCTTCCAATGCCGGATAACCGCCGGTCTTCACAATTACCCCGTCCATGGTAGTAATTGGCAGGACTTTTAATTGTTGTTCCTGAATTAGTTTTATTACTTCCGGATTTTCTTTGAATTTCTCCGGGGATTGGGTGATAAGATACCTTTCCACCTCATAACCGGACTTTTTAAGGGCTGCCAGAGTATCCTGCAGTTTTATCAGGGATTGATCAGGGTTGGGTCCGCAGACACCGGTTGAGCAACACATCGGCGGGTCATAAATAATAAATTTAGGTTGCATACGCGACTCCTTCCGTCAGACATTTACACGCCTCATGAACCGAACACATTTTGCCGGAAATATTGTTCGGTCCGAGATGTTTGCTAATTAGTTGAAAAAAATTTTCCATCTCCTGCTTATTAAGAGAGTAGTGCACCCATGCACCGATTTTTCGATCCTTAACCAGTCTGGCTTCTTTTAAGGAATTAAGATGATGAGAAACCAGCGATTGTTCAATTCCTAATTTTTCCCCCATATCGCAGACACAGGCTTCGCCTTTTGCCAGGTGAAGGACAATTTTTAGCTTATTGTCATTGGCGATAAGACTTAATATTTTCTGGAGTTTTTTAGTTTCTGTCGACATAATATGAATATACATTCATATTGTAGGAAGTATTTTTAAGATTGTCAAGGAGTTGAGTGGGGAATAGCACCACCGATCAAATACTCTTCAAAGTTCCTGTTGTCAGTCACGCCATAATTAAGGCCGTCAATACGCTCTAGACTATTCTTAGCAGCCCCGGATGGAACACATTCAAACTTTTTACGTTCAAAATCTTCAAATGAAATTACTACTCAGCTTTTGGCTCGTTCTTATCAAATCGTGCGATTGCCTCCTTGAACAGGGGATTGGGGGCAAAACGAGACCCAAGAGGGCCTTCTGTAGTCATTGGTAGCAATAGGCCAGATTTTAACGAACTGTCTAATAACTGGTCCGCTTCATCTCCGGGTAACGGAACAAATCCCTTATCACTTCTTTTGACTGCCACAAGTGCTTTAAAAGCATCATGGGTTATAGGAGTGTTTGATGGGGTATTAACATCTAGAAGTCGCATTGTTAGAAAAAATTGCTCATCATTCCCAAAAGTTTCTATTAAACTAGGTGGAAGGGCATCAGCAAAATCTTGCCAAGTATTAACGTTTTGAAAAACATCATTCAACGGGCTATTCTCGACGTTTGAACTCATATCTTATTTTAGCAAAGTTCAAGTTTTTATTCAGCAGAATTCACTATTATGGGTATTGCCAATTATACTTTTTGAAAACCTCGTAAATACTGTTTGCTCGAAAATCATCTAATTTGTCCAAAACTTCGAAGAAAAACACATCCATCAGGTAAGAGTTTGTAATTTGGTTTTGATTTTTGAAAGAAGCTGACAACATTTCTTTGTAGATTGAGATTACTTTGTCGACATTAAAGCCATTTGTTTTTGTAACCTCTGGAAAATCCAAATCCATTACAAAATACGCGTCAGGGTGTATGTTCCAATTAAACAAATTTGTCTTTACACCATATTTGTACCAGACAGCCTCATGTCGTCTTTCGTGATTATAGGTATCAACGTTTTCTCTTAGTAGATCTTTCCATGAAAACGGTGTAGATTTGCTAATCATCGATAAATCCAATCGCTTTTGCACAACAAAAAATTCATCCAAAGAAATTTCTTTCCTTCGTATTTTTCCATATAACTCCGCTTGATCTCTTTGGCTTTGATCTATGTTTAGTGCATTTAATACACGCCTTACAGCCTCGTATGTATTATCCATACTTTTATTTTAAAAATATACCTTGCCGGGCTTGTTCCATCAATCTAACAAACTCTGCGTCGGTAATTTCTTTATCAGTATAGGGATAATTGTCAATTACCTCAAAATTGGTTCCTAGTTTGTGATATGGCCCAACTAAGCGACAATTTGGAAGATAAATTCTTTTAATGAACGGTTTGTCTTCCCAGTTTTTCTTTATGTAAAACGATCCTCTGGTATTTTCAATAAACCATGGCTGGTATCCTGCATATGAGAATTGCCCAGTGATAATCATTGCCAAAAGCTTAATTGCTTCAAGCGCCAACTTTCTATCTTCGGTGTCGGTTTCTTTATCAAAATGAATGGCCTTCTTATTCCTAATATTTTTTAGCAAACGATAATTGGATATGACGTCAGGTAAGAGAATTTTCCATTTTTCCAGAATATCCAACATCTCATCCCAATCATCAATAGATTCTATGTTATAGACCTTTTTATACTCTGGCGTGTTTCTAAAGTCTTCCTTCAAAGCAAAAATTAAGTGGTTCAATATGCGTTCCCCCAACGCACAAGCTCCTGTGAGCGCTGGGTAGTAAGAGCCAATAATAAAACTGCTCCGTATCTGATTAAAAAAACGATTATGGAAGGCGACAATGGAAATTGGTTTCGACCCCAAGTCTTTTATGTTTTTAACTTTCTGGTCCCAGTTTAACTTTCCATATTCCTCAATAAACATCTCTTCAATCTTAATTTTATTTTCTCGATGCAGTCGTTTAGTCTCCTCTTTCCACTCTTCTTTAATTTCGAGGTTTAAAACACTAGCGCGGGAATCAAAATCAAAATTATATAATCGGTATCTTTTCATAATTTCTATTATAAGCTGACTGGATTATAATTTACGTGTGACAGGAAAAATCAAAAAAATTGGCTCGATTTTTGGCAAACTTGCTCTTAGTGGACTTCTTTTTGTAATTCTTAATATTGTTAGTTTCGTAGCCATGTTTCCTTTTCTTAATCAAGCTAGCGGTAGCCAGTCAGAAATGGCACAAACAGGAATGATTAATGTGGTTCGAATCGTATTTCTTTATGCCTTTGCCACAATGATCGTTACCTTTTTTACTTTTTGGAAAAAAACTTTTAGGTTGGTAGCCGTTGGTTTTATCGCTTGTTGGATCATGGGAACGATTTTGGTTGTCATTATTTCCAAGAGTGGTTCCTATAATCAACCGTCTTCTAGTGTAACGGTAAGTGACAATATGATCGAAAACCGAAACGGTTGTAACCGTGAGAAAACGATCGCTTTGGCAAAGTCGAGCACAATGCTTGTCGAGAGAGACGATGGCGGTCATGGCAGTGCTTTTTCGACGGCCAAAGGATTTGCGGTTACCAACAAACACGTTGTCGAGGGAGCCAAAAAGCTTTACACCTGGCTTAACGGGGAAAGAAAAGAACTTAAACTTTGGAATTACTCCCCAACGATGGATATTGCCATCATAAAGCTTCCCAATGAAGGATTTACTATTAACTGGTTTGACTCCTCAAAACTTAATTTAGCCGAAGAGTTGTATGCTGTAGGCTGGCCAAATACGGCGGTTGGTGATTCCACGATTACAAAGGGAATCTATTCTCGACTGAATCGCTACGAAGGTGGTTTGGATTTCGTTCAAACCGACGCGGCGATCAACCCCGGCAATTCTGGCGGGCCGCTGATTAACGAATGTGGTGTTGTAGGAATCAATACCTTAAAAGAAATTTGGACCGACGAACAGTTGCCCCGACCACTTGAGGGATTGGGAAACGCTATTTCTTCCCAGACTATTGCTCCACTTGTTGATAAATTAATAAAAGAAGGTAGTGAAAATACAGCAATCCCAGGTGTAGCAAAAACCACTACTTATACAAATAGTCCCAACGTTCCTTCCAACAGCCCAACTCTTAACTTGGGAGAGATACAAACTTATCTTAATAATTTATATGGTTGGCGAGACAGTTGGCTCAAACACAGAGATAAGTATCCCAGTGATGATATTAACAAGTTACTGGATTCTTTCGACCGGCAAATTATCTTTTGTCAAACTTTGGTCAATCGGCTAGGCTCAGGAAAGAATGCGACCCAGGACGATCTTATTATGTGGGATGCTGTAGTTAAGATGAGTTATGAATCTGGCAGTATCGCCCAGAGGTTGAATAATATTTATTGAAATGAACGAAGACAAAAGGACACTAAATATCGATGAACACGAATATACCATCCAGTTAATGGGCAAAGGCTTTCAGGGGCCGCTTAACATAATTTATGGTGTCGGTTTAAGATACAACATCGATGGAAATAAAAATGCAAAAGGTATCTCTATTTCTGTCACCGATAGAGTTATCAATCAGTGGACCGCAAGTGTTGGTAGAAAAATATCCGAAGACGAGCTAACTGATTTTGTTTGGCAAGTTTTGCCGGCTTTAATCAACCCTTCTGACTCTGAAAGAAAACAAATAGTGTTTCACTGTAATGACAGTATCCAAAAACAAGAAGGAGTCATTTACTTTCAAGCCGCTATGACAATGGAGGCAACTGCCCGAGAGGTTATTTTTGCCAGTAGTATGCCAACAAATACCCAAATAAGGAGGGAAATTATAAAAGTTTGCTATGCGAAATGGCAGGAATCGCCCCATTCTTATGTAACAAAAGGCAGACTGCAAAAAGCTATTCCTGTTACCGACGTTGAAATTGAAAGAAATCTAAAGTACCTAAAAGAGGGAGGTTTTATTGAGGCTAACTTAAGTTCGATTGGTTATGTTGCAGTAATAATAACTAAACACGGAATTGATGTTTATGAGAATCCGACCACATTTAACTCACTCTTTTCGTTACAAATTGAGCAACAAACAATAAATGTTGGGGGAGATATTCTGGCTACCACAATCAATGGAAGTAATAACACAACCATTGTTAAATCTCAGGTTAGCGATGCGTTTAATGCTGTTAAGAAAGAAATTAGAAAGATGGACATCGAAAATAATGAAGAAGCGGTTCAGTTAGTTTCTCAACTTGAGACTGAAATTCAAAAATCAACACCTGAACAAAATAAAGTTAGAGATCTTTGGGATAAAATTAAGAAGATTCCGGGAGATATCAACAGTAAGCTATTAAGTCATCCAATCATTGCCCAAATAATTGCTACTCAGTTATTAAGTCTCGCAAATCCCCACCCGGTTAACTAACTGGTGCCATAACGCTTCTTAGTTTTTCAACTATATTTCTTTCCCAGTTTGGGTTAGAAGATTGTATTTACTCAAAAGAAATCCTGCTAGTTCTCGGATAGCCAGAGAAGCCCCTGGACCAGCAGCGTTATATTTCTTAGCCACTTCTGTAAAAAGATAATTGGAGTCTGGAGTAGTTCCCATTCTTTCTAGATCCAATTTATCAGCATCCCAACAAGTCGCCACAGTTATATTCTTTGGCTTAATTTGTTTTTGATTATGGAACTGGCATGCAAAGACTAAAGTCTCAAGTTGTTTTGTGGTGATATTAAGCATTTTAGCTTCAAACAACTCTTTAACAAATTTTACTGCACGGACTCCATGCTCGGGATCAAAATCATCATTTTTACGACAAGAATCATGGAGATACGCGAAAAGGGTAATTACACGCAGATCAGCTTTGGTCGAGGTTGCTAGACGCCTTCCAAGGGCTTCTACATGCTTCCAGTGAGGTAAACCATGTAAAGAGTTAATGGGTAGATCATATTGGGATTTAATTAGACGGAACAATTTGGGACTTATCACTTACCTAAAAAGATTATCCTAATGATTAGCGCAATTAAACCCCCAACGCCAATAACTATTCCTAAATTTCCCCACAGTAAACCTGCGCCAAATACCATATTCCTGATACGTTCCCTTGTCCTCTGAAAAGCAACTACGGGTGCGACAGATAATAAACTGATTAAAAACCCCGCAACAACCCCATAAAAAACAAATACGAAGAAGCCCTTTTTAAGGACTAGTCCCCAAATCCCTATAGCAATTCCGTAATACGCCATCAATCGTAACGAAACAAAAACTGCCGTCATTATCGACTGACTTTGATGAACTGGAGTTCCTAAATTGTTAATTTCTTCACCTAATTTTTTCAATACATTTGGATCACTTAAATCTTTACCTTGGGCTTCAGCCTCGGCGAAAATTTTATCAGCGGAATCAGCTCTTACTTTTAATGTTTCCAAAAAGAAAACGTCACTACTCTTAACCTCTTCTAAATTATTTAGTCCTACGATTTGACCATTTTTATAGTTACCGACCATGTAATTTGGCCTTGAATATAAGTCTGCCTTAATAAGATCTCCTTTGTTTAAATCTTCAATCTTTTTCATATTGCCCAAACATATAGTTAGACAATCTTCTCTATTCGATATTAGCACAAAGCCTAACAAATAGTTTGAGGCAGATACTCTCTACGCTAGTAATAATAGCGTCATGAGAGTGAATACTAGGCAACTAAAAAATGTTGGACAAAAAATTCAAAAAGCCAGAAAGAAAGCTGAACTTACACAAGAGGAATTAGCCGAAAGAATCGGCGTTTCTTCTACTTACGTCGGATTTATTGAACAAGGTCAGCGCGTACCATCAATTAAAACCGCCGATAAAATCTCCCGTGTTTTAGGAATAAAACTTTCTGAGCTATTCGACTAAAGCTTTCTGGTTACTTCCTTGGTTTCAATTAACTTGACAATAACATATAACGGGGCATTACAATGCGGTATGAAGAAAAAAGCAGTTGTGCCAGTAAAAACATTTGATGAAATTAGAAAATCCCTTCTAGAACTTGAATTGAGCATCGACCCAAAACATGTCCTACAAGAAGGAATTAAGGAGATTGGTCAAAAAGCTGGGCCATTAAAACCAGAAAGTAATTTCTATAAAGCACTGACGGTCTTTGAATTTGATAGGGGACTATTGTTAGGGAACTCCGTTTCTGATCTCTTTCGAACCTTCGCGCTTGATTACTTTCAAAAGCTCCGAGCCGAATTTGATTGTAAAACCCCAAGTGAGAACGCCCTCGCTGAAATAGCAGCAATAAATCTCGTTAGGGCAATGCAAACTCAACAAAGAATAAATAGTATCTTATCGAGGGAGGAAGGGCTTTCAAAGATAGATATAAGATTTTTAGAGGTATTAGGCCAAGAACTAGACAGGGCAAATAGGCACTTTCTAGCATCCATGCAGGCCCTAAAAACTATGCGACAGCCAACTATGCAGGTCAATATCAAGACGGAGACAGCGGTAGTTGGACAAAACCAGATTGTACAAGCAAATAACCATGAATAATTTAATAAGCCCATACGATTTAGGAACTTTACAGCTCGTTGAGTTATCCGAAAAATTGTCAGTTGACGAGTTGACAAGACTGGCAAATAAGGAGTTTAAGAAGCTGTTTTTAACAGCAAACACGGATGTCTTAGGGGTTCAAATTAAGCTAACAACCTCAAAGACCAAATTTGACGGCGAGAGATTTTGGTTCATATGTCCTAGGTGCTCCCGTCGAGTGGGAGTAATATACCGGCACATAGTAAATAGTTTAATTGGTTGTCGAAAGTGCCTGAACCTGAAATACCGGAAGCAGAGGTTCAAGGGCATGTTAGAAATGAATGTTTAAAAGATAATTTAAAAATATAAATAAAGATGAATATGTGCACCCAGTTAATTTATATTGACATCAGGGATGATGAAAATAAAGCTCGCTTGGTTGCTCGCCTTGTAGACCAGGAAAGTTTCTTAATTGATATTGCAGATGTTAGGAGAAAGGCGGGGATTACGTCTGTACCATATTTATTTCCCAAGTTTACTTATGGTGAAGCGAACAATGTTGTTAATTTTTATAAAAATGGACATTTAAACATTTTTGGTACAGTTGAATCTCTTTTAGGGTTCATTCCCCGCGGCTTTGCCGCGAGAGGGTAAAATTGTATGCGTGAGTATCTACATACACAAAGCGCACAATGTCTCGGTGCTTTTGTACCATCTGGTTTGTGTGGCCAA
>JAMCTM010000030.1 GCA_023379465.1 Patescibacteria group bacterium | reverse complement strand
CCGGTCAAAAAGAAGATAATCGAAAAGTTTCAAACGGTTAAAGGAGACACAGGCAGTCCTGAAGTGCAGATTGCCCTTTTAACAGAGAGAATTACCAAGGTAACATCGCATTTAAAAATGCATGGGCACGACATGAGAAGCAGGCGCGGTCTTTTGTCTATGATCTCGAAAAGACGGAGGCTTATGAATTTTTTAGCTAAGGTGGATAAAAAAAGATCATCAAAAATGCTTTCTGTTATTAAGACCGCGGATTAATTTATTTTATGGAACAGCAATCATTTAATCTGGAATTTGGAGGGAAAAATTTAACCCTTACCATTGGCAAGGTTGCCAAACAGGCGACCGCCTCTGTTTTGGCGCGTTTAGGAGACACCATGGTTCTTGTAACAGTGGTGGAGGGCAAGGAAAGACCGGATTTGGGCTATTTTCCTCTGACTATAGAATACGTGGAAAGATTATACGCGGGCGGAAGAATAAAGGGCAGCAGATGGGTTAAAAGAGAAGGAAGGCCAAGCGATGATTCAATCTTAACCGCAAGGCTGATAGACAGATCTATACGGCCCCTATTCCCAAAAGAATACACAAAAGAGGTTCAGATTATTGTTACCGTGCTGTCTGTTGATGGAGAAAATGAGCCAGATATTTTGTCTATAGTTGCTACCTCTTTTGCCCTTAGTATTTCCTCTATTCCCTGGGCAGGGCCTGTTGCGGCGGTAAGGATTGGATATGTTAAGGAAAAGGATAACGGCAACGAGGAGTACATTATTAATCCGGGCAAGGGAGAAATTGATCTTTCGGAACTCGATATGGTTTTGTCGCAGAATAAAGACAAAACAGTCATGATTGAAGCAGGCGCCTCGGATGTGTCCGAGACAGTCGTTTTGTCGGCTATAAAAAAGGCGCATGATGAGACAGCCAAGGTAATAAATTTTATAGAGGATATTGCCAAGAAGATAGGCAAGAAAAAACAGATAGCGCAAAAAGACCCGCTGTTCTTGGATTTAGTTTCCGAAATAAAGAAAAGCTACGGGGCGGAAATCGCCGCCCTTATACCTAAAAGCGCCTCGAAAGAAGCAAATAGCCCAGAGGAAGAACAGATCATAGATTCAATTTTTGAATCGGAAAAGATCTCTAATCCGGAAAGCGGAATAGATAAAAAAATGGTTGCCAAGGCCTTTGAAAAGGTATTTTTTGCCGCAGTAAGGGAAAATATAATAGCTAAAGGCAAAAGGCCGGATGGCCGCGGCATAGATGAAATTCGTCCAATAGCCTCCGAGGTTTCGGTTTTGCCCAGAACTCACGGCTCTGCGATTTTTCAGCGCGGAGATACGCAGGCTTTAACCGTTGTAACACTAGGCTCCCCGCGAATGGAGCAGTTAATAGAGTCTCCCGAAGGAGAAGAATCAAAGCGTTATATACACCATTATTCTATGCCTCCTTATTCTGTCGGGGAAACAGGCCGGATTGGTGTTCCTTCAAGACGCGAGATAGGTCATGGCGCATTGGCCGAGAGGGCGCTTGTCGCCGTTGTCCCAAATCAGGATAGGTTTCCCTACACGATAAGAGTGGTATCGGAAATTCTTTCTTCCAACGGATCAACCTCGATGGCCTCTGTTTGCGGATCAACCCTTTCTTTGATGGACGCGGGTGTTCCTATCTTAAAGCCTGTTGCCGGGGTTGCCATGGGGCTTGTGTCAAACGAAGATCAGTATGTCATCCTAACCGACATTATTGGTTTGGAGGATTTTTCAGGGGATATGGATTTTAAGGTGGCGGGAACAAGAGATGGCATTACGGCAATTCAGCTTGATGTAAAAATTCCAGGACTAACAATAACACAGATAGGAGAGATTCTGGAAAGGGCAAGGAAAGGCAGGCTTTTTATTCTTGAAAAAATGCTTCAGGTAATGCCGGACACCAGATCAAAGCTTTCCGATTACGCCCCTAAGATAAAGCTTATCCATATTCCTGTAGATAAAATAGGGGAGCTGATTGGTCCGGGCGGAAGGGTCATAAAAAACATCATGGCCAAAACAGGCGTAACGGTTGACGTTGAAGATGACGGATCCGTAACGGTTACGGGAACGGATAAGGACTCGCTCGATCAGGCGGTAGCCTGGATTGAAAGTATAACCCGGGAAATTGGCGTGGGGGAGGTCTTTGAAGGAGAAGTAAAAAGGATTCTTCCTTTTGGCGCTTTTGTAGAGTTAACACCGGGGAAGGAAGGAATGGTTCACGTATCCGAAATGTCAGACGGCTTTGTCAATGACCCTCATCAGTTGGTTAAGATTGGCGACAGGGTAAAGGTAACGGTTAGGGAAATAGATGAACAAGGCAGAATAAACCTGTCTATGCGCAAAGATTTTGGACAGAAAAAAGAGAGGCCTGATTCCCAAAGACGCGAACATCCTCTGTCGATGCAGTTCAGAAGAGAAAGATATCAAAGTCAAGGGGGGAGAAACTGGCAGCGGGAATCCCAGTCTTCCTCAAGAAGGGAAAGGCCATTTAAAAAACCTCATTATTAGAATCTGAAGGCCATTCGCTCGCTTTCTTTAACAAATCCTGTTACTATTAAGTCGGAATAGCATTTACATTTTACTTGTAGTAAGATATTAATTATTAATTATGGACAGTAACGCTACACCAACCCCGTCAGACGCGCAGATTAAATTGAAACAGGATACTAACGATCAAATCCGCCGCTTGGGAGAAAAGATAGAAAAGGCAATCCTTCCCAAGGATTTAAAAGATAATTTGATTTCAAGGATTCAGAGACTGGCTCTTTTGAGGGCCAGCGCTGGGTTTTTAAGCGCTAACTATATCTTGGAATATGAGTCAACCGCCTCTTACGTAAATTGGGCGGTCGGACTCCCCTGGAATAACAAAAGCCAGGATGTTCTTGATTTAAACATGGCCAAAAAAATTCTAGACAAGAATCATTACGGCATGCAGAATATAAAGGATAGGATCTTGGAGTATTTGGCTCTTATTATGCTTAATCTTAAACAGGGGTTTTATATTACTAAGGCGCCTATTTTATGTTTTGTCGGTTTGCCCGGAACAGGAAAAACAACATTCGCCGCGTCGGTAGCTCAGGTTCTGGGCAGAAGGTTTGAAAGGATTCCTTTTGGAGGAATGGGCGATGCCAGGGCGCTTCGGGGTCAATCCCGCGCTTTTCCCGATGCCGAGCCCGGCTACATTGTTAAAAGGTTATCCCATGCCCAAACAAAAAACTGTGTCATCCTTTTGGATGAGCTGGACAGGATTTCTTCCGATGCCAGGTCCGATGTAATGGGGGTTTTGGTTGAGCTTTTGGATTCGGAGCAGAATATGAACTTTACAGATCACTACATAGATTTCCCTTTTGATTTATCGGAAGTATTGTTTATTGCTACTGCTAATAACACCACAAATATTTCAAACGCTGTTCTGGACAGACTCGAAATAATACAGATGCCCTCTTACACGGATGAGGAAAAGATCATCATAGGCAGGGATTATCTTTTTCCAAAGACGAGAGAAGAAACAGGGCTTTTGGCGAATCAGTTAACCATTGATCCCAATCTTTGGCCATTTATTATTCGTCCTTTGGGATTTGATTCGGGCATTAGAAGTTTGGGAAGAACAATAGATGGTATCTGCCGAAAAACCGCCAGGCTTATTGTCGAAGGCAAGATCCAATCCATTACTATAAACAGCACAAATATAAAGGAGTTTTTGCCCCAGATCTAATCTATGGATAACCAGATTTCTTTTATTCCTCTGGGAGGCGTCGGCGACGTGACAAAAAACATGTATCTTTATATCTATAAAGATGAAATACTGATTATTGATTGCGGCATAGGCTTTGCCGATGAAACTATGCTTGGGGCAGATCTTTTGTTTCCCGATGTTTCATATTTATTAACCCTTTTAAAATCGAAAAAAATTGTGGGCATGGTGTTAACCCACGGACACGAAGATCATATCGGAGCCCTGCCTTTTGTTCTGCCCCAGCTGCCCGCTTTTCCAATCTACGGTTCAACCCTTACTTCTTATTTGGCAAATGAGAAACTAAAGGAGTTTGGCGTTAAAGCCGAAGCGAAAACGGTGGATTTTGACAGTCAGATTGTTTCTGTTGGGCATTTTAAAATAAGCTTTATACGGGTTACCCATTCCATTCCGGACACGGCCCATATCTTTATCGAGACGCCGGTTGGTAATTTTTATCACGGCAGTGATTTTAAGTTGGATGACGCGCCGTATGACGGCAGAAAAACGGATTATGAAAAAATAGAAAGACTAGCTAGGTCGGGAGTGGCGGCTTTAATGTCTGATTGTCTAGGAGCCGAGAGATTAGAGAAAACCCCCTCCGAGATAAATATAACAGAAAATTTTTTGAGAGAAATAGAAAAATGCAGAGGTAAATTTATTGTAACGACCTATTCCTCAAATATCGCGCGTCTTAATCAGGTAATAGAAGTTTCCAGAAAAGCCGGCAGAAAAATATGTTTTATAGGCCGTTCTCTTGCGAAGATTAAAGAGGCGGGTAAAAAATTAGGCTACCTCGACCTGAAGGATGAAGAGGAGGTGGAGGTAGATAATCTTAAAAATCATTTAGACTCATCGCTTACCTTGATAGTTGCCGGTACTCAGGGACAGGAGGATTCGGCAATCTCAAGGATTGTTAACGGCACGCAGAGAAACGTTGTATTGTCTGATTCGGATACGGTTATTTTTTCCTCGGATCCGATTCCCGGAAACGAATTATCTATTTACGAACTGGTAGATGAGATTGCCAAGAAAGGAACGCGCGTGCTTTATTCCCCTATGACTAGGGATTTTCATGTTTCAGGCCATGCCTCTTTAGGCGAGATGGAAAAACTTATATCCCTGGTAAGGCCCAAAAAGCTTCTGCCGATTGGGGGTTCTTTTAGGCACATGCTTTTGTACAGAAACCTGGCCCAAAAGCTTGGTTATAGAAAAAACGACATTTTTCTGGTAGAGGACGGACAGGAGGTAATTTTTACCGGCTCCTCTGCAATGCCGGGCAAAAAAGTGCCTGTAAAAAAGGTCTACGTTGATGAGATTTCAGGAGAAGAAATTGAGAGCTTTGTCCTTAGGGACAGGCAGCGGCTTTCAGAGGGCGGAATGGTCATTGTTCTGGCGCAGGTTGATTCGGTTTCGGCAAAGATAGTCGGCAGAATAGACATTATTATTAAAGGTTTTACTCTTCGAAGCCTTGGGGGATTAGAAAAAAGGGTGAGGGCGGATTTCAGGAAGGCAGTAGGCGTAAAGAATGAGAAGGTTATCAACTGGATATACATTAGAAGGCTTTTAGGCGATGTGGTAGCGAAACGCTTGTTTAAAGATTTTTACCGCAGGCCGCTTGTTCTTCCCATTGTGATTGAGGTATAGAGCATCAGTGATATAATAATTTTATGGCGCGCAAAAGAAGCTATAGGCGAAAGTCATTTAAATTACGGCTCAAAAACGAAACAATATACACAATCTTTGCTATAGGATTGATACTGTCAAGCGTTTTGGCGTTTTTATCATTTTTGCCCTCCGGCAGTAATTTTTTATTTCTAAACTCTTTCCTGGATAAAAAGTTTGGTTTTCTTTCTATTCTTTTGCCTTTTGTTCTTTTGTTTTTCGCTTTCTTATTTCTTAGGCTAAAAATTTTTCTCTCCCAGCCAAATGTTGCCTTAGGTTTTCTTTTATTTTTTATATCCCTGATAGGCATATCCAGAAGCGGTTCTATGGGAAGCCAGTTATTCTTTTTTCTGTCGAGTTTCTTAACCGATATTGGTTCGAAATTTGTTTTTGCAGGCGGTATAGTGGTTGGTGTCATTGTTTTTTTTGACACCTCTTTTGACGAATTATTGGGAATGATTATCCTTGCTAAGGATAATGTCTATAGATTCTTCCCAAAAAGAATTTTTTCCGTATTTAAAACTAAAAAGCCATTGATTGTTAATAGCAAGTCCATAGCTATAAAGGGAGGGAGCAGGGATATTGCCAATATGTCAAGCGCCCAGACCGTAGCCTTGCCTTCTCGGAAAGAGCCGCATCAAGAAACTCCTAATCTCTCGGAAAAATTGGTGAGTAACGCCCTGACAGGTTCGCTCATGTGGGAATACCCATCTTTAAATCTTTTGGATGATAACCCGGGCAAAAAAGCCGACAGGGGCGATGTGAAACGTATAGCAACCATCATAGAAAGAACACTTCAGAGTTTTGGTATAGAGGCTAGGGTGGTTGAGGTTAATCTTGGTCCTGCTGTTACGCAATACGCTTTAGAGATAGCTTTGGGAACAAAGGTTTCAAAGATTACTTCTCTAGCCAATGATTTGGCTTTGGCAACAGAAGCGCCCACAGGACAAATACGCATAGAAGCCCCTATCCCGGGACGAAACCTGGTTGGCATAGAAATTCCCAATCGCTCCCTTGAGGTGGTATCCCTTAAAACCATGCTTTCTTCAACTGCCATGCGAAAGAATAAATCAAAACTCACCTTTGCCCTGGGGCTTGATGTGTCCGGCAATCCTTTTGTGGCGGATATTGCCAAAATGCCCCATGTTCTTATTGCCGGTACAACTGGATCGGGAAAATCCGTTATGATCAATTCTGTTATTTCTTCCATCCTTTTCAGGGCATCCCCCTCCGAGGTGAAGTTGATTTTAATTGATCCGAAACGGGTTGAGTTAACGACCTACAATGGTATTCCCCATCTTTTGACTCCGGTGATAGTTGAGACGGATCAAATTCTTTCTTCTTTAAAATGGGCAATGAAACAGATGGATGAGCGCTACAAGATCTTTGCGGAGGCCGGGGTTAGAAATATAGATTCCTATAACGAGCTTTCCGGTTTTCAGGCACTTCCCTATATCGTAATTGTTATAGATGAACTGGCGGATTTGATGGCCTTTGCGCCTGTTGAGGTTGAGGATGCGATCGCGAGGCTTGCCCAGATGGCAAGAGCCACAGGAATCCATCTGGTGCTATCTACACAAAGGCCATCGGTAAACGTTATTACCGGCCTTATTAAGGCAAACATTCCCTGCAGGATTGCTTTTAACGTTTCCTCCATGATTGACTCCAGGGTTATCATTGATATGCCGGGAGCGGAAAAGCTTTTAGGGCGGGGAGACATGCTCTATATTCCGCCTGACCAGGCTAAACCGACCAGAATACAGGGAACATTTGTTTCCGATAAAGAGGTAAAAAGAATCGCAGATTACCTAAGAACAAAGGCGCCTCATGTTGAGTACACGGAAGAGGTTGTGAGACAGCAGGTATCTCTTAAAAAGGGTAATATGATAACTGGCTCGGACGGAAAGGATCCGCTTTTTGAAGAAGCGGTCAGGATAGTTTGCCAGCACGACAGGGCATCGTCGTCTCTTTTGCAAAGAAGGCTTTCGATTGGGTACGCAAGGGCTGCCCGGATTCTAGACCAGCTTGAGGATGCTGGTATAGTCGGGCCGGGAGAAGGCGCAAAGCCTAGGGATGTAATGATAAAAAACCCCGAGCAGTTTCTGCAAAATCCTCAGGAGATAAATTAAAATAGATTTATGATAAAGGTAGGGCAAAGACTGCGCAATGAACGTATAAAAAGAGGGCTTAATCTTGATGAAATTTCCCAGGCCACAAAGATTAAACCTTCGTTTCTTTTAGCGATTGAGGAGGGAAATTATAAAAAATTGCCTTCGAGCGCATATATAAAAGGCTTTCTAAAGAATTACGCCCAGTTTCTCGGCCTGCCATATAAAGATATTCTGGCAATTTTTAAGAGGGAGTTTAACGAAAAAGAATCTCTTGAGGTTATGCCGGAGGGGGTTTCCGGAAAAAATGAAATAACAACCAATAGTTTTAGAATCAGTTCATCCTCCGTGGTCTTTGTTTTTGTATTGGCTGTAATAGGCTATGTCCTTTTTCAATATAGGGCATTTGTTATCGGGCCCTACCTTGATGTTTATTCTCCTAAAGAAGGCCAGGTTATCGGTAAATCAATTATTGTTAAAGGCAAAACAGATCCCAATGCCAGCCTTTTTATTAACGGCAGACCGGTTCCGGTTGGGCAAGACGGTACATTTCAAAAGGAAATAAGAGCCTTTCCCGGCAATGAGACAATAGACATTGTTTCGGAAAATCATTTTGGCAAAAAAACGGAGAACTATTATCATCTGCGGGTTAAGGGTTGACTGCTTGGGGTGTTGACAGGAAAATTTCTTGATGGTACGCTAGAGTTATGATTAATACTGCCCAAATAGCGCTTCTTTTTGTGGTACTTCTTCTCACCCTTCTTTTGCTGGTGTTAGGCGTACAGGTATTTTTTATTCTTCGAGAGCTTCGCCGGACAGTTTCTAAAGCAAATAAGGTTTTGGACGATACGGGTACTATTACCCAAAGCGTTTCGGGTCCGATCTCAAACCTTTCCAACCTTGTAACAGGGGTTAAAGTGGGATCCGCCCTGGCAAAGATCTTAAGCAAAAAGAATAAGAGAGACGAAGATGGACAATAATCAAAAGGGCAATACATTCTTTAACGGTTTCCTATGGGGTGCCTTACTTGGAGCGGGGGTTGTTTTTTTGGTGGGAACAAAAAAGGGCAAAAAACTTCTTGAGGTTCTTACCCAAGAAGGACTTGAAGGGGTTTCGCAATTGGGAGATATGATAGATAATCTAAGCGAGGAAGAGAATTACCAAAAAGAAGAAGAGCCCGAAGCAAAAACTGAAGAACCTCAAACAGAAAGCCATGCCCTTAAAAACAATACGAGACGTTTTTTTAGAAGGAAGGCCCCTTGATCGTTTGTAGTTTTAAGGTTTAGCCTCAGAAAATATTGACATCCTCAAGAGAGGTAGCCTTTTTAAGTTTTTTCATATTCTTAACGATGATAAATTTCCCCCGGCGGGCGATCAAACCCTCCTTTTCCAACTTTTTTATCTTGAGGCTGGTTGTTTCCCGCGTTAATCCCACCAGCTCTGCCACGTCTTTGTGGGTAAGAGGAACCTGGATAATGATATTGCCGTTTTCTTTTTTGCCAAAACGCATGGCGCAGATAAGAAGAATAGAGGCAACCTTATCGTATGATGAACCAAAAACCAAGTACTCTGTTCTTTCTAAAAGTCCATGCAGTCTGACTGAAACGTGGTTTAGTAGCTCGTAAAGCACGGCCGGCTCATTTTTGATAAATGCCAAAAAATCATTTTTGGAACATCTCTTAAGCTCAATGCCTGTCATAGCGGAAAGATAATATCTATTTGGGATATCTCCTACTGCCCAGGCAAGCGGAAAAACATCACCGGGTTTAAAAATGATCAAGGTTAGCTTTTCTCCGGCTTCGGAAAGGGCGTAAAGTTCTATAAAACCCTTTTTTAAATAATAAACCCCGCCGGGGATATCCTCGGGACGAAGGATTACCTCGTGTCTTTGGTAGATAATTGAGCGACTTTTGGCGAACAAGGGGTCAAAACCCATTCTCTAAAGGATTATACAGGAAAAAAGCAGGGTTAATCAATAAACTATATTTTGTAATTTTTATTGCACTTTTTCGGCAATTATTATTACTGACAAAAGAGGATAATTAGTTTAAACTAATACGCAATTAATTCTATTTTTATGACAGCTTGCCTTAAAAAAATAAAGAAAAATATTTTAAGCCGAAGGATGGTAAAACCAGAATTATACCAGGAGAGGAAATATATTTTTCTATCAGGCAGACTCTACGAGTTCATGGAGCTTCAGAAGAAACTTCATGTTTATCTCTGATTGGAAAAAACGGGCATTGGGGAATTAAATTCCATATTTTACAATATCTTCGTTGTGCTTTTTAAGCGTTTTTTCAAAATGGAGATTTCCTTTTTTGTCCGAGATATAGTAGAGATAATCCGTTTTGGCAGGATCGAGGGCTGCCTTAAGCGAGTAAATGCCGGGATTTGATATTGGTGTCGGCGGAAGACCGATATTGGTGTAGGAGTTATATAAAGAATTAATAGCAAGATCTTCTTTGGTAAGATTTTGTTTCCACCATGTTTTTCCGTTTTCCTGATAGCCTAGGGCGTATTGGATTGTAGCGTCAACATCAAGCGCCATTGAATTTTTTAGTCTATTCATTAGAACAGAGGCGACAAGGGGTTTGTCTTTGGCAAACTTGGCCTCCCTTTCTATGATTGATGCTAAAATTACCGTTTGTCTTTCCGAAAGGTTAGTGGTCTTAAGGTATTTTATACTGTTGTATTTTTTATCAAAATTATTCCTCATCATAGAGACTATAAGGTTAATATCGGCGCTTTTGGGGATAAGATAGGTATCTGGAAAAAGGTATCCTTCGTTCTGTTCCAGGATAGCGTTCCAGCTTTTTTTATAGGTTGGTATATTTTGTTTTAAAATGTCAGCTATCTCCTCTGCCCTCTTTCCTTCCGGTATGGTAACCCATATATCAAGAGTGCCATGGGTTAGTGTTCCGGCTATCTCAACAGGCGTCATAGAGGGAGATAATCTAAAGTCCCCAGCTTCTATTTTGCTGCCAAGTCCTAATTTTTTGATAAGCAGAAAAAATATCACAGGATCCTTAATAATACCTTTGTTGCTAAGCGAGTTGGCGATTTCCCGTGTTCCTTCCCCTTTTTTAATTACGAAAATAGAGGTTGTTTTATCGTTGGTATTTACCGCAGAATTTCCATTCGTCCACCATAAGAAAACAGCGGAGAAGATAACGAGACAAAATACTAAAGCCGTGATTAACTTTTTCATTTAAATATCATTTTTTATTTGTCTAATGGCCTGGGTCACAATATATTTTACTATAGATAGAAACAAAAAGAAAATAGAGGAGATAGTTCTTTTGATATTCATATTTTTTTAAGTTGAGCCTTAATTACCAGCCGCTTCCAGGTTGTGCCTGGAGGCGTGCAGGTTACAAGGGTTATGAAACTCCCGTTAACGTTTTGATTAAAGATAGAGGTGTCTGTTGGATTTACAACTGTTATATTGTCTATTACGTATTTGTAGGTAATGCCTGCCGCTTTTACAAATATCTTATCTCCAATATTTAGTTTATAGGCAGTAGCGAATATGGCCCTGTAATTTTTGGGATTAAATAGCTGAGGCAAAGTGGAATGTCCAAAGATAACAGCGTTGCCTGCATTTGGCGGAATAGCGGTTCCGCCGTAGTCAACCAAGTGCTTATCAAGGTCGTAATCCCTGGTTGAAACAACCGCGTCTTTAATATTTAGTTTCGGAACTGAAAGGGTAAATGAAGGTATGTTTTCTACCGCTTTTTGGTTCTCGATTTTTAAATTCGGAAACCAGTTCTGGGCGTTGCTGTAATTGGTGCCCGCAATATTTGATAAATCCTAGATCTTCACTGTCTTT
>JAMCTM010000029.1 GCA_023379465.1 Patescibacteria group bacterium | reverse complement strand
CTCAAATCCGCCCTCACGAACTGCCGTAACCGGCACCCCGCAGGCCATTGCCTCCAAAGGAATAAGGCCAAAAGGTTCGCTTTGAGAAAGACAAACTACAACCTCTGCTCTATTATATGCCCTGACTAATTCCTCCTGACTTACGCCAATACCTGTCTTAGTACGTCCAATAACCTTCACTGTAGGTTTTTTCTTAAATAAATTAAGTGCCGCAATAAGCAGATCGTATCCCTCAATTTTATCTTTCTCTCCCAAAAATAAAATGTCATATTCTTTTTTCAGCTTTAGTGGCCTAAACTGATTAGCATCAACCCCAAGATAGCAAACATCCGACTCCAAATCGTAGCTTTCCTTAATCCATTTTTTTGAGAATTTAGAGTTTGCCAGAATAATATCTGAATGTCTTATGTTTATAAGATCTACTCTCTTTCTTATTATTCTATTTATCAACTCATAGACCCTCTTTATAAACGGCAGATTCTTAGATATCTTTAAATTTTCATCATAAACAATGCGTAAAGGCTCTTGGCAAAAATAAATCTTTTTAGTTTTTAGAAAACGTAAAACAAAAGGCGCCTGGGTAAACCTTGAGGGGTGAACAAAAACAAAATCATAATTTCCCCCATCTATTTTTTTTGCTATTTTTTGATGAAGATGAAAAAGTCTATAAAGCTCTATTGTATCTTTAAATAGTCTTGTTTTAAAATCCTTTCCTTCCCGTTTTTTGGGCAGAAACCAATGGTAAGATACGCTAGTAAATACCTCATTTATTTTCTGATCTTCAACCTCATCAACATAATAAAGGTCTATCTCATGCCGACTCTTAAGAATCCTGCCGTATTCTTTAACTGCCCGCCTCGCCCCACCATAGGGCAACTCGTGAAAAAATGCAATTTTCATCTTTTTTTGTTTTTCATAATACAAACAAAATCATAAGCAAAAAGAAGATAAAAAGGAAATAATTTCGAAAGAGGAAAAAACCAGACTAGAAGATTATAAATAAAATCTTTCAGACTCATTAAAGGTTTGAAGGGTATAACGGAAATTATTCGTCCGCCAAAATGATGACGGCGAAAAAGATCCCGGAGATAAAAATAGGTAGGTTCGTTGACATGCTGGATTTTATGAAGCTTGCTTCTTGGATTCTGCGGCAGACCCGGATATTTCCTGCCTGTTAAAATCCGATTTAAAAGAATAAGAAACTGGCTTACCGGATAAACATAATATTTATGAGTGAGGTTAAGATAAATCTTGTTTGCCTCGGTATGAACCAAAAGAATACCGTCTTTTTTTAAAACTCGAGAAATTTCTCTCATTACCTCTTCGAGTTCCTTTTTATATAAATGTTCAAAAATATCAAAGGCTATTATTGCGTCAAGAGCATTATCTTTAAATTTTAATTCCTTGGCATTCATCAGACGAAAACCGGTAAGTCCCTGAATATGTTTAGTATTTTTAAAACGAACTTGACGGGCCATTTTAATCGCTTCTCTTGCATAGTCAATACCGATTGCGGCAATACCTTTATTCGCCAGGTAAAAAACGGCGTCTCCTTTTCCGCAGCCAATGTCTAAAACCCTCATTCCCTTTTTAAGGGGAATAAAATCAAGCAAAAATGCCAAATTTCTGCCGCCGCAGTTCCTCAAATAATATTCTTTTGTGTAAACCTTTTGATCAACGCTCATCATCATTGGTAAATGTAAAAATCTTAACAACAAAATAGGCAAAAAACGGAACAGCCAAAACTGCGCCAATAACCGCAGAGGCGGCCGCACCGATAATACCGAAATGAAGAACTAACGGGATAATTGGAATGGCCATGCCCAGAATACTTACTAAGGTTACAACCGTTACATATTCCTGCTTGCCTACCGCCAAGAAAAGAGCCGAAGCAGAACCGGATATCGTTCTTACTGTGCTAAAAAGTGCTAAAATTTTAAGAACCGGCACCGCTCCCAGCCATTTTGGCCCCAAAACCAGAGAGATGATAAGCCTTGGAAAAAGAAAAAGAATAAGTCCAAAAGGCAAAGCCAAAAAGGTAATCGTAAGCATAGTTTTAATAAAAGCAGTTTTCAAACGAGGCCTATCCTCGGAAATTTTACTATAGACAGGAAAGGTTACCCGGGAAAAAACATCGGCAATCTCCCTTATTAGAAGCATGGAAAAAGAATAAGCCATTTGATATAAACCTAAGGGCGCGGTTCCGAGCAGCCGCCCTACGACAATATTGTCAAAATTATGAAAAAGATAGTTAAAAATTCCGGAAAGGGTCACCCATTTGCCCCGATGAAAAAGTTTGGCAAGATATTCCCTTTCCAAAACAAGACTAGGCCAGGGCTTAATCACGGCAAAGGAAAGAAATATTTCTGCTAAAACCCCGACCATCATTCCAAAAACAATACTCACGGCACTTCGTGTTAAAAACGCAAAAAAAACGGCGGTTACGCCATCAAGCAAAAGAATTAAAAATCTAAAAAAGAACTCTTTATGAAACTGAAGCTCTTTTTGAAAATAGACTTCAGAAGGATTGATAAAGCCGCGCAAGATAGGGACAAGGGCTATCAGGCGAAGGAGGGGCAACGAATCAGGGGAATTAAAAAATTGCGGAACAAAAGGTGCGGCAAGAAAAATTAAAAAGCCAATAATAAATCCTCTAATAATTGAAATAATCCAGGCAGAGCTGATGTATTTTTTGA
>JAMCTM010000028.1 GCA_023379465.1 Patescibacteria group bacterium | reverse complement strand
TAATCAAAAGTATAATTACAAAAGATATCATAGATCTTTAGGATACAAAAAACCCGGAGAGTATGTTAATATGTTGATGCAACAACAGAAAGGAGAACAACCGTCCTCTATCTAGCCAACCAGCACATTAAATTGAATAAAAAAGGTTTTTAAGGTAAAATTATTATCGTGCCGTGGTGGTGGAATGGCAGACACGAGGGCCTTAAGAGCCTTTGTCCTTAATCGGACGTGAGAGTTCGACTCTCTCCCGCGGCACAACGTATAACGTCATCTCGGAGTGTAGTTCATCGGTAGAACGCTCGGTTTGGGACCGAGAAGTAGTGGGTCCAATTCCCTCCACTCCGACATGAACATTTCGTATCTCTTATTCTTTTTTACCCATGGTTGGGCGGTGCGATTCCAATTGAATTTAGAGAATAATCAAGTAAATCCTTCATTTCCTGCCTTCTATTGTCGCTACCGAGGATTACTGCAATAATTTTGTGTCCGCCGTAATCAAGGTATGTTACAAGACAAAGACCTGCTTCAGGAGTATAGCCGTCTTTTACGCCTTTTACTCCCGGATAGCTTGAAATAAGGTTTGTTTCGTTTTCCAAAATATATTCTTTATGGGTTTTAGTTGATGGAATTGTGTAGTCAAAAGTCGCAACTACCTTATCAAATAAAGGAAAATGAATCAAGGCATATCTAGTCATAACAGAAAGGTCGTAAGCAGTTGTGTATTGGTTACCGTCACCTTCAAGTCCCGTCGGATTTGTAAAATTGGTGTTTGAAAGCCCTAAAGATTTTGCCTTATCATTCATTGCTTTTATAAAAACGGCCCTTCCACCCGGATAATTGGATGCTATTGTTTCTGCGGCATCGTTTCCGGAATGAAGCACCAATCCGTACAACAAATCCTGCAAGGAAAGCTTTTCGCCTGCTGTTAACCCCATAGAATCCTCTCCGACCAAATCGGATTGGGTTACCAAATATTCGTCATCGGCTTTTTGGTGCTCCAAACCAACAATTGCGGTCATAATCTTGGTAAGCGATGCCATCGGAAGCTTTTCAACAGGGTTTTTGGAATATAAAACTTTTCCCGTGGTCGTATCATAAACAAAAGCCGATTTTGCGCTTATCTGCGGAACACTGGACTTTCCAAACAGATAATTTGTAAGAGTTGGAATCCACAAGCTAATTGTTGAAACCTGATTGTTGTCCGAGAGATTTAAATAGTTTGGTACAGGCGCAACAACCTGAGAAAAATTACTATTAAACTTGTAATGCAAAGTAAATACAATTACCAAAGATAAAGCTACTACCAAGAATAAGAAAATATATTTTTTTTTACCCACAAGGTATAATTTTACATTATTTTCAAGCTTTGTTGAAGCTTTTCTGCTATTTTGATATCATACGCCTGTACCCCTCTTAGACATAATAATATGCCTAAATCGGGCAGCAAGGAGGTGAGTACAGTGGCAAGTAAAGATTTGCTTGGGAAAGTGACCCATTATTACGACAGACTAGGGGTCGCGGTAATAAAACTAGATAAACCCTTAAAAACAGGGAATAAGCTTAAGTTTGTGCATGGCCAGGATGAGTTTTATCAATCCGTTGAATCAATGCAATTAGAACATGAACAGATTGAAAGCGGGAAAAAAGGCCAGGAAGTTGCCGTAAAAGTGGACAAAAATGTAAAATCCGGAACACTTGTTTACTTGGAATAAATATCATTGCCGAGTGAGTGTCAAAGATACGAAGTGTTGAGCCGTAGGCAATAATCGTAATGTGTGAAAATTTGATAATTAGTTAATGCCGAGTCGTCTAATGGTAGGACAACGGACTTTGGATCCGTTTATTCTGGTTCGAGTCCAGGCTCGGCAGCATACAAATGCAATGTCTAATATTCCATTATGGCCCACCACCAAGAAATTTTTTGACAAGTTTAAATATTAGTCTTTGCTAAATTGACATCCATTAAGCACTTTGCAATACTTAAAAAATGGAAGAAAAAGCCCAAGAAAACCAGCAACAGCAAGAAAACTTACATACTACTCCTCCTAAAACCGCCCGAATCCCCAAATATTTAGCATTAGTTGTTATTTTATCCGTACTAATATTAGGACTACTTGCCGGATCATATTTATTTCTTAATCTAAGTAAATCCGCTAGTTCGCAAAATCAAGGCGCTGCAAATACAGCAAGTGGCCAAACCCAAACGCAGGCTACAAGTCTAAATTCTTCACCAAGCGCACAAATAAATGTTTTAAATCCCAAGGCTTTGCCGCTTGGGGACGGTAAGGTAAGTAGTTCACCTAAGGTAGGTTATGTTTATTCCTGCATACAAAATTTTAAGCAGGGAGGTGCTCAGCATATAGGGAATTGGATTCACGGTACTACATGGGACTCTACGCAAAAAATTTCTGTTGAGGGAAAAGTAAGCTGGCCGTCAGCACAGTTTTTAGTCTTAGCAGAGGGCTCCGAAAGGGTTATAACCGGAAATGGCCTTCCGGTTAATGCAACGACCGGAATTTTTCCGATACAGCCTTTTGATCCCGCCTACCAAATTGACAGAAATCCTAACACCATTACCGCACAAAATATATCCCTTATGCTTCCGCTTAACCCTACGATTGCCCAAAACCCTTCTTGTGTCCCCATGGGAATGATAGGAGTTGCGGTAAACGGAGTAGCCATATATAACGCCTTGGACGCATCAGGAAGAGATGCCGTTGCACATGAGGTACAGGACAGTTGCGACGGACATCCAGAATCAACAGGGGAGTACCACTACCACGGTCCGAGCTCTTGCATCCCGCAGGAAACGCAGAATAATAAGCTGATAGGATATGCCTTGGACGGGTTTGGGATCTACAGCATGTACGATGCCAGTGGAAAAGAAATTACAAACGCTGATTTGGATGCCTGCCACGGGACAACCAGTGTAATCCCATGGAACGGAAAAATGGTAAAAATGTACCATTATGTGTTAACAAGGGAATATCCTTACACGGTAGGCTGTTTTATGGGAACGCCAGTACGGGTAAACCGGCCAAATGCTCAAAATAATTCTGATTTACAAAATTCAGGACAGCTTCCTCCCTCAGGACAAAGGCCACCGCTTCAACACCCGTAACAAATAGCAAAGCTCTGGTATAATATGGACATGAAGATAACAAGAAAAGAAGCGCTAAAAAACGCAATTTTAACCGCCGCCTATATTGTGGCTGTAGGCTTATTCATGTATTACGGGTCGCTTGTAAAAATCGGAAGAGCCAACGCTTTTCTTGCACCAGTTGCGCTTTTGATGTTATTCGTTTTTTCAGCCGCTTTAACGGGGTTTTTGATATTTGGAAAACCTGCACAAATGTATGTTGATGGAAAGAAAAAAGAAGCGCTATCTCTTCTTACAAATACCCTTGTAATATTCTTTATCATAACCATAGCATCCATTTTACTTTTAGTTGCTCTTACTAGATAACCGATGAAATCTACAAAAGACCCGCCCAAACCTTATAAAATTACACTCAGTTTACTTTTAGTTATAATATTAGGGGTTGTATTTTATTTAATAAAAAACGGTTACCATAATGATGTTACGGACATTGTTAACAAAACATCATCAAAACTTACAAATACCGAAATTCCAGCTCAGTTTGAGGACTTAACAATTCCATACTTAAGAAACAGAACCTACAAAAGCTCTTTGGGGATCCTCGACAAAATTGACGAAAATGCAAGTTATACTTCTTATCTTACGAACTATATCTCGGACGGGCTAAAGATAAACGGTCTTTTAACGATACCAACTGGCACAGTACCAAAAGGAGGATTTCCCGCAATTGTATTTGTACACGGATACATCCCTCCGCAAGAATACAATACCATGCAAAGATACGTTGATTACGTAGATTATCTGGCGAGAAATGGATTCGTTGTATTTAAGATAGACCTTAGGGGAAACGGAAATTCGCAAGGTCAGGCAAGCGGAGCCTATTTTAGTTCAGGATACGTAATAGACACCCTGAATGCCTATGCAGCTTTGCAAAACGCAAGTTTTGTTAACTCTAAAGAGATCGGGCTTTGGGGACACAGCATGGCCGGAAACGTTGTCTTAAGGGCAATGACAGTAGAACCTACAATTCCCGCTACAGTTATATGGGCAGGCGCAGTATATACTTATATAGACCAACGGGAGTTCGGAATCCACGACCCGAGTTATCAAACACCCAGAGTCACCGGAACACAGAGAATAAACCGCGAGTCCATATTCCAGATTGTAGGTACCCCCAGTGCCCAAAGTAAATTCTGGCATGAGGTTGCGCCCACAACGTATCTAAACGATTTAAAAGGCGCTATACAAATAGACCACGCTCTTGACGATAATGTGGTAAGCATTAAGTATAGCGAGGAATTAAATGCTCTCTTAAATAAAACTGACGTCCCTCATGAGTTTTATACTTACCCTACCGGAGGACATAATATTTCGGGTCCAAGCTTTGATCTTGCTATGCAAAGGACAGTTCAATTCTTCAAAAAATATCTCAATAAATAACTAATCCGTAAAATATTTGTAGATCGATTTTGATATAAGAGCAATATTGTCGTCAGCATCTAAAGGAGAATCCGTGTTTGACATTATTACAATAATATAATTTCCCTTAGGTGTGTAGACAATTCCCACATCGTGACTGTATCCGTTTAGATCACCTGTTTTATGAGCCATTACTACGCCCTGCGGGAGATCTTTGGGGAGTTTATTATTTACTTCCTGCTGTTTTAATAAATTAAGCATTTCATCCGTATATTCCTTATTGGCTAGTTCTCCTTGATAAAGCTTTTTAAAAAATAACGCCATATCAGATGGGGTAGAGACCGGCTCAGTTGTAAGAGTACCAGTTTTCGAATTTGAAAATCCATTTTCGGTTAAAAACGAAGCCATACTTTTTACCCCTATTTTTTCTGTTAAAAGATATGCCGAATAGTTATCCGATACGGTTATCATTTGGGTTAGTGCATCTTCCACTGTACGACTAACTGTTCCCTCGGTAAGTTCCGCTGATTCCGAGGATATTCCGAAGTCTGAGTTAAGCGCAGATACGTTTTTACTTAATACATCGTTTTTGTTAAAAATACCATCTTGGATGTCTTTAAAAACTACAGCCATTACCCATAATTTATATAGACTCGCTGTTTCGAACTGTTTATTCTGATTGAAGTAATATCTTTCACCGGTATTTAGATTTTCGATTACGATACCGTAATCGTCTTTGTCCTGTCCCAGAACATTCTGAACCAGTCGTTCAAGCTTTGTACTATCCTGTCTTGAATTTATGTATGTTGTGGCTGTATGGATGGCTTCTCCCGCAAGAGGGTTAATCATCAGAGCATTTGATGCCTGATCCTTGAAGAAATAAATGTTTACGAAAAAATTTAATACGAACAATAACAGAATGCACGCAAAAAAATAGCGAAAAATTTTGACAACCATTGAAGGCTTATTATTTTTCTCTTTAATGTAACTTTTAACCTCATACATAAGTCAGTAAATTATAACAAAATTAAATTCTCTCATGCCTTGATATATATATAATTCTATGAGATGCTAAATAAATGGACCCCAAAACCAAAAATCAGCCGCAACCGCCGGAACAAACTTTAGGCGCAAAACAAACTTTGGCTGAACCCCTGAATACCCCGACGATAGATAATCCAATAAGTTCTTCAACCGAACAGAATATTTCACAAAACCACCCTCAGGGTCCGGAACAGGTTCAGCCCATGCAATTTTGTAGATATTGCGGCGCTACAATATTTCCCAATGTCTACTATTGTCCAAACTGCGGGAAAAAACTTAAAAACCCGCCTTTATCAACTTCAATTTCCGCGCAGATTAAAGTTTACACATTCGCAGTGCTTCTTCCTCCGCTTGGGATAATACCTGCGGTAAGATACCTCGTTTCCAAAGAAAAACACGCAAAAACAGTAGGGATCATTACCCTTGCATTAACAATTATTATGACCTATATTTCTTATGTACTATTTATAAAAATCATGAGTTCATATAACAAATCCATGTCGCAGTTTAACGAATTGCAGAATTTAGGCTATTAAAAAATTTCAAACTTATAATCAACAACCTCATTTCCATATTAAAAACGAGCATTTTTGCCTAAAATGTAGTATAATCCACCCTTAGAAATGAAAACTATAAAACAAAGATACAAAATAAATGCTTCAGCAAGGAGAGTTTGGAACGCACTCGTAAACCCAAAAATTATCGCAAAATGGGGCGGTGGACCCGCAAAAATGACTGACGACGTAGGATTTAGATTTTCGCTTTGGGGTGGAAAAATTTTCGGCAAAAATATAAGTGTGGAAAAAAATAAACTTCTAGTCCAGGAATGGTTTGGCGGAAAGTGGGACAAGGCATCTATAGTAAATTTTACACTCAAAGAAAAAAACGGGGTAACAATAATAAATCTTGTACACGAAGATATACCCAATTATGAAGAAAAAGGCTTAAAAAAAGACTGGAAACAAAACTACTTGGGCCCTCTTAAAAAATTCCTCGAAGAAAAATAAATCTATTTTCCGCTTGACGTAGAAACCTGAGATGGAGAAATATGTGCTGCCGGAGTTGAATTATTCGCCTCCAAGCTTGCTTTTATTCGCACAGCATCCTGATAAGCGGACATCAAATCAGAAAATGCGGTTTTTAGCTCCGTCCTTGCGTTATAAAGGTTCTGCTTATTCCCGGGAAAGCCTTGGGCGGTGAGCGTTGCAAGCTGTGTTTCTACATTTTGAAGCTGGGTATTGGCTGCATCAATTTTAGATGCCATGTCCGATAAGTCACTATTCAATGTTGTTTCATTTTGACCTTGAGAGGTTAAATCATTTATTCTTGTCTGCAGTTTTTCATGGAGAAGCGTTAGGTTATTCGAAACATTGGACATCCTGTCCGCCGCATAAAGCAAGCTTACTTTTACCCTAAAGAATGCGAAAATAAAGTAGCCGTTTACTATTGACTTAACGTCCGCTCGAAGTGTTATTAAGTCTGTATCGGCATTAATTTTAGTCTGAAGGTTTGTCAGGCTCGTAATCTGGTCCTGGATTTGTGCCTGAAGATCGGTTTTATCAGAAGACGAAAGCTTTTTAATATCTGCAATTTTTGTAAGCAATGAATTAAGGAAACCTAATCTCCTATTTATCTCTGTTTGGGCCCTTTGTCTTAAATTATCCATTTGGGTTGTCTGGACTTGAGTTTTCAGTGAACCCGCAGCAGAGGAATCCGTACTTCTAATATTTTGCAATATGCCATTAGCGGCATACGCATTAACTGAGAAAGCTAAGCTCATAAAAACTAATAATAACAAAACTGCTTTTTTCATAATTAATTATTGTAAATTGGTTTGCTGATCATTAAAACTCTGGTCAACGGTATTCATGTCAGAGTTAATATTATTCATGCTTTGGTTAATATTAGAAGTATCGTTATTTATAGACTGGTTAGATGTATCACTTGGATTAACAACGTATCCCGAAGAAGAGGCGGCGGGGGTAACTACGGTTGCGGGCTGGGTAAAAACTGCGTTGTTACGCGGAATAACTGTTACCTTGCTGGAGTTAAAATAAAGGTAGACTCCGTAAGTAAGCCCTACGATAACAACCAGAAAAATAACCAACTCGAACAATGTTTTCGCCATTGATCCCTTTTTTTCACTTTGGGGTTTAGATGTTTGAGATCGCTGGCTGACCTCTTGCAAATTATCTGATTGCAGTACGGGATTAGATACCGTCTGCTGCTCTGAAACTGGTGTCTGCGGCTCAGATAAAACCTGTGTTTGTTGAGGCATAGGAGAAACTGTCTGGTCGGGAGTTGTTCCCGCAGCCTGACTTACCGTTGGTTGTGCTTCTTGGGTTGTATCTTGAGGAATTTGGTCCATAGAAAAAATAGTAGTTTATATTAAAAAACTTGTCAAGAATTAAATTAATTTTGTTATAATGTAATTTGCCGCCCGGATGGCGAAATTGGCAGACGCGCACGCTTCAGGTGCGTGTGCCGCAAGGCATGGGAGTTCGAATCTCCCCCCGGGCACACTTTTTTGATATAATCTTTGGGCTCATTAATAAGAAATAATACGCGGATGTGGTGAAACTGGCATACACGCAGCCTTGAGGTGGCTGTGCCTTAAAAAGCGTGGAGGTTCGAGTCCTCTCATCCGCACAAAGGACGATTAGCTCAGCTGGTTTAGAGCGTCGCATTTACACTGCGAAGGTCTGGGGTTCGAATCCCTAATCGTCCACACACCAATAACTAGTATTAAGTAGTTAGTATTTAGTATAATTTCATATACATAATGCGCCGAGATAGCCAAGGTGGTCAAGGCACCTGTCTGAAGAACAGGCTATGTGTGTTCGACTCACACTCTCGGCACAAAGCGGGCGTAGTTCATCGGTAGAACGTCTCCTTGCCAAGGAGAAGGCAGTGGGTTCGATTCCCATCGCCCGCTCATATGAGATCCCTCTTTTTATTTATAGCTTTTTTAATAGTTGCGGGAGCAGCATTAACTATATACTATGTGAATAGCCCATACTTCAAAGGAACAAAACGAACTATGTTCGGACAGGCAGAAGATATGACTCTCGCAAGCCCGGCATTTAATAATAACGGCAATATTCCGGCAAAATATACTTGTGACGCTGAGAATCAAAGCCCTCCTCTTACTTTCAACGGAGTTCCATACGGCAGCAAAAGTCTCGTGCTTATTGTCGAAGACCGTGACTCAAATCCATCCGGTTTTACTCACTGGGTAATGTTTAATATAAACCCCTACACAAACGAAATTCCCGAAAATTTTATTTCTGATAATGTTGCTATGGGCGTAAACGACTTCGGCCAGGATGGGTACGGAGGACCTTGTCCGCAATCCGGCACGCACAGGTACGTTTTTAAACTTTATGCCATAAACACGATACTGCTTCTTCAAAGAGGCGCTACAAAGGCACAAGTTTTATCAGACATTGGAGGACACGTCATAGAAGAGGCTGAGCTTACGGGACTTTATAAAAGACAATAATTTACCCTGATAAATACATGCGTCAGATTTAACTGCGTGAAGCTTCAAAAGCTTGACAAAAACAGCAAAATATGTCAATCTAAGGTGGTGAGAAAAGTGTTCCTGCTTGCCTCATTTTTTGTATTTACCCCTTCGTTACTGGCTTTAAGCCTTTTTTTATTGTCTCTTAATTTCAGGTCAAGTTTTTTGTCCCAAAAACCTTTCCCAAAAGTTGCTTATGCAGCTTTGCCTGCCGCGTCGGGCACACTTAAAACACAAATAACCTTCCAGGATGCAAGAGTAACCGTTGTAAAAGATTTTTTTCAAAAATATAACTCTGTTCTTTACCCTTATGCTTCGGACATAGTTTCAACTGCAGATAAATACGGACTAGATTACCGTCTTGTACCGGCAATCGCCATGCAGGAATCAACGCTCTGCAAAAAAGCCCCAAAAGACTCATATAACTGCTGGGGTTTCGGAATTTACGGGAAAAAAGTTACAAGATTCAATAATTTTAGCCAAGCCATAGATACTGTTACAAAAACCTTGGCAAGACAATATAAAGCCCAAGGTCTCCAAACTCCACAGCAGATAATGACCAAATACACCCCTTCCAGCAACGGAAGCTGGGCTATAGGCGTTAATACAGTCATGGATCAACTTTCTATATAACCTATAGTTTGCCTCTTGACAAACCTATAGTTGTGTGATATATTGTCGGACAGATCCTAAGGTATGTCTTTCCAAATACATACGTTAGGATTTTTTTTGGTTTAATTCTGCAAAAATACGGAATTAAACCTTTTTTTATGGGAAATAAAATTTTGCTTGCAATATTTTTTATTGCGGCACTAACGATTATTCCTCAAAAAGCGTATTCACAGGAAAAGGCTTCAGCGTCCTCCGCGGACATTAAAACTTTCCAATCGGTTACGGAAAGTTCTGATTACCGTGTAAAAATACTAAAGAAATATCTGTTAAAACAGCATTCTCCGTTGGCAAAAAATGCGCAGGATTTTATCTATTATGCCGATGAGTACAATCTGGACTGGAGACTGGTTGCCGCAATTGCCGGAGTTGAATCCACATTCGGTAAGTCAATTCCACCCTCTTCTTATAATGGTTGGGGATGGGGGGTATACGGCGACAATGTAATAAGATTTAGTTCCTGGAAAGAGGGCATACAAACCGTTTCGGCAGGATTAAGACAAAGATACATGGACAAATGGGGAGGTCAAAACATATACCAAATAGGGTCTATGTACGCGTCATCTCCCGTATGGGCTTCGCACGTACTTTATTACCTTAATGACATCCAGAAATTCGCTTTAAACGACCCTAAGGATTCACTTTCCCTCACATTATAAGCTTTTTAAACGGCTAGATTAAACAGGATAAATCCTGTATAATCAAACGTGTCTACGAGCGGACGTGGTGGAACGGTAGACACGCAAGGTTTAGGACCTTGTGGCCGCAAGGCTGTGGGGGTTCAAATCCCTTCGTCCGCACAAAAACCATGACTACAGCAATACAAAAACAGGAAGACGGGACAATAGAATTAACAGTTACTCTGCCGTGGAACCTCGTTGAAAAAACCAAAGATGAGGTAATCGAAGAACACCGAAAAGATACCCAGATGCCGGGATTCAGAAAAGGAATGGCCCCAAAAGATATCGTTGAAAGTTCTTTGGACAAGGACCACTTGAGGGAGGATATACTAAGAAAATTACTTCCCCAGGGGTATGTCGAAGCAGTAAAAACCCATAATTTAAACCCTGTACTTAGTCCCAAAATCCATGTAGAGAAACTTGAAGACGGAAAAGACTGGATATTCAAGGCACTAACGGCGGAAGCGCCAAATGTTGAGCTTGGAAATTACAAAGACGCGGTAAAAAAAGTTACTGCGGTTTCAAAAATTGTCGTTCCCGGAAAGGAGCCTCAACCCGTAAGTTTCGAAGCTATTTCTAAGGAACTTCTGTCAAACTCAAAAGTGCGTATTCCGCAAATTATAATAGATCAGGAGGTTGACAGACTCTTATCCCAGACTCTGGACGAAGTAAAAAGACTCGGGCTTACTTTGGACCAGTATTTGTCTTCAACGAACAGGACTTCCGACGGTTTAAGAAAAGAATACGCCGTAAAAGCCGAAACCGACATAAGACTTGAATTTATCTTGCAAAAAATCGCGGAAAGCGAAGGCATTAAGGTAGAAGAAAAAGAAATAGACGAAGCAATTGCCCAGGCAAAAAATGAAACCGAGAGACAAAATCTATCTGCAAACAGATACCTATTGGCAAGTATTATACGACAGCAAAAAACGCTTGATTTCTTGAGGAACCTGTGATATATAGGAGGCAATATGGATAAAACAAAAACCCAGAAAAATAGGATAAAAAATTTTGACAGAAATCCTGTGGAGGCACTTAGGGATACGGGATCTGTTGCATTGGATGCGACCAGGAAAGCATTGCAAGACGAAGCCCAGCTTGAAGTCAATGCCCTCTGGAACCAACTCTTGGGCGCAAGCAAGCAAGCTAAAAAAGAGGACATAAAACACACTTCCAACGAAGGTCCTGTCGGTCAAAATGATTTCATTGAGATGCGGGAAGGCGAGGAAATTGTGCTCGGCAAATCGGAAAGAATGGCCGAAATAGAACCCGCAATAGACTATTTTTCCGAAATCATTAATGCCACCGAACGCGCTTCCTCGCAGGAACAAAGGGAGCTAAGCCAAAAAATCGAAGAAGTAAGAGTGGAAATTGCAAAACTTGCGAAGAGCTCGACAGAGCTTGAGGTGATCGTAAAGGACGTAACTATCGAAAATATCATCCCTAACGCCGGCAAATACCATCTAAACTTTTTCGAATGGCTTTTGGTAACGCTTCAAAGTGCGCGAATAAAAATCGAAGATTCAACGAGCTGGCTTACGGTAATTTCTGCAAAAACTCATAAAAAGGGCTATTGGCCATCTGCGAAAGCTTACGGGACGAGCTTTACTTTGTCGGGCGAACGAAATGTTGCAACCCAAGTCGGATAATTTGGTTGTTGACATAAATTATAAGTTTTGAAAAAATAATTTTATGAAATTAATTTTTATTAAGAAGCTTATCAAGATCTCCTTAAGGGGAGGTTTCTTGGCGTAGCTTTTAATTAAATGCGCCTTAAAGCCTCCCAAGCGGGAGGTTTTTTTATGGACTGGAGGTGATAAATATGACAGAAAAATATTTAGAAGAAAGATTTAGGCATCCTAACGTTACGATAAGTGCGGATGCAACTATCGTTCCGTGCGCAAGCATAAGAAAAGGAGAAAGACATCCCGTAACCTTTGCTCCGTTTCCCGATCATGGTAGACCGCTATTCGTTGCCTCAACTCTTGGCAGCAGGTCTTCGTTTACGGAGATAGCAGGTAGATTATCAAAAAACGAAAGTGAAAAAATAGACAGCGTATGGCAACAACTAACTACCCAGTTTTCCTTAGACGGTGCAATAACCGGAAGCAGCGCGGTTTTAGCTTCAAGAACAGAGGGAAAACCCGATATACATATATTTATAATAGGCAACCCTTATGATGACAACAGCTTAAGGCTATACTGCCACAGGGGCATTTTTGAGGGAGTTCCTGCGATTATCCAGGATGCGCGCGGAAGAAAAAAAGATGCCGATAAAATCGAGAATCAATTCAGGGTCGAGGGACAATATGAGGCTCCAAAATCGTGGAATTCGAGAAAAAGAAGGTAATTTGCCTCTTGACAGGGAATGATACCTTTTGTAGAATTTTTTTATAGTATGAAAAGATCTTTTCTTTTCCAAACGATTATTAACCTCCTTATGGAGGCGTAATTGTTTGGGAGAAAAGATGTAATAAAACAAAATTTTAAACAAAATAACAATCTCCCAAACAAGGGAGATTTTTTTTGGAGTTATCTATGAAAGAAATAATAGAAAAACAACTGACCGATTCGCAATTATCCGATCCAATTGTAGACGAAGTGGTTCCTCTTGCAATTAGAGAAGCTTTAACAATCTACAACTCCAGAGCCAATCGGGAAATTGCTACAGCAGAAAAAAGGGCTCAAATTTGCAGATGTATCAATTGCCAAAAAGATGCCGAAAGAACACGAGAATTATGGTATGGAGAATTAAATAAAAGGAGGTGAAAAATATATGGCCTATTATAGTGTAGAAGTAGGGAGAAGAGGAAAAGTACCAAACAAAGGAGAGTATCCGACTTCAGAAGATTTCTTTCAAGCAAGTAGAATAGGAGTTGAACCGGATCAAGCACAAGTCGAATCTGCTTTACGTGCTTTTCAATCAGGATATTTAAATCCATCTGCTGAAAAATTTACAGGACAAAGTCAACCTATTGAAGTATTTAATGAAGGTCAAAAGAATTCATAAGCATTATGAAAGAAAAAAGTAGCGGCTGGTCCTTGCTTGAAAAAGCCGGACTCTTTAGAAGGGGAGTTCACGCCGATACGAAGATTGACGCAAAAGCTTATAACGGCCAGCGAATAGAGATAAAAGTTGTCCCTATTACAGTCAACGGGGGAAAAGATACATTATTTGTCCCTCCACCTGAAGAGGCAGAGAAAGTATCAATTATTTTTGAGAGACGACAATACAGTCTTTAGAAAATTGTATTGAGGAATTTATTCTGATAAAATTATACCTGTCTTAGATTCAGACAGGCATTAGGATTCGTAGCTCAGTTGGTTAGAGCGTTGCATTGACATTGCAAAGGTCAGAGGTTCGAATCCTCTCGGATCCACCAAGGAAAATACATTATGGATAACTTAGAAGTCTTCCAAATCAACAAAATTACCCTTATTAAGGGAATTTGATTGTGGGAGACATATATAAGTCTCCCCTTTAGCGGGAGATTTTTAATGCTCTTTTAAAAGGAGGTGATTAAATGAGAGAAAAACTTTCTGGTGTAAACCAGGGAGCAAAGGTTGAACATGCTCTTCGCGCGTTAAGCGCTGTGACTTCATCGTCTAAAAAAGAAGACGAGTCACAAAGCACTGGAGAACAGCAAAACCATCTTGGCTCCGAACACCCTCGTTACGAAGGACTAAATCTTACAGAAGGGCCGGCTCACGAAGCTTGGAGATTTGGTCTATAACCTCATTTATAAAACCTGTTTGTTTTGGTAAAATTCTTATATGGTTACCATTAAAGTCACTACCGAAAAGAATAAACAGGTTATTGACATTACTCATTTATTATCGGCTGTTGCGCAAGAACATGAAAATGGAATACTGCAGGTATTTGTCAGGCATACGACCTGCGCCATTGCAACAGCCGACCTTGACCCTGGGGCAGAGGAAGATTATATGAAAGCATTTGAAAAAATAGCCCCTCCTTTGACTTATGCACACCCTCATGACCCTTCGCATTTTAACGATCATCTTCTTTCAACGATTATAGGAACGGACCTTAGTATTCCCGTAAAATCCGGAGCGCTAACACTAGGAACATGGCAGAAAATAGTACTCTTTGAATTTAGCGGTCCACGGGAAAGAGAAATTGTGGTAAATTATATAAAGGAGGAGTGAATTTATGACCAGAGACCAGGCTTACCAAACTTTAACAACGTTAATTTCTAACGAAAACCTGATAAAACACCACTTGGCTTGCGAAGCCGCAATGAAGGCAATTTACGAATATATTCAAAGAAGAGATAAAAAACTTATTGACGAACAAGAGGAAAAAGATTGGGGAATTGTGGGTCTTCTTCATGATGCTGATTACGAACTTACAAAAGGCCATCCCGAAAAACATACGCTTGTCTTGGAGCAAAAAATCGGCAAAGAACTTCCTCCGGAATTAATGTATGCTATTAAGGCTCATAATTATAAATTTAGCAAAGCAAATCCTTTATCAAATCTTGATTGGGCTATTTATACATGCGACGAGCTGACGGGCCTTATAATTGCGGCGACCCTTGTTCATCCTGAAAAAAAACTTTCAATGGTCGACGTTGACTTTGTAAAAAAAAGGTACAACGAAAAATCGTTTGCAAAAGGAGCTGACAGAAATCAAATTAAGTTATGCGAAAAAAGCCTTGGCATAAAGTTGGATGATTTTATAGAAATTGTACTATCGTCTATGCAAAACATAGCTCCGGAACTAGGACTTGCTTGACAAAAACGGTCAATTACCCATATGCTAAAAATGTGGAAAGGGAAGAACTGGTTTTAAGATCAAAAAAACAAATTTTATTTAATAACTTTTTAGGAGGTGTCGCCTGGGCACTCGGAGTAACGGTCGGCTTAGCTTTGATTGTTGCTATACTTGGATTCATATTAAAGAACGTAAATCTTATTCCCTACGTAGGCAATTTTGTTGCAGGGGTAATAGAATTTATTCTTACTAAAAATCCTAATTTACTCACCAAATAGATGTTCAAATTAGGCTTTAAATCTGGTAAAATCTCCACATGGACAAAAAATTGAAAGACCATAAACAAATAGGGCAGGAGCTGGAATTATTTTTTACACATGATTACGCGCCGGGTGCCCCATTCTGGCTTCCCAAGGGAATGGTGATCTTTAAGGAACTCGAAAGATACATAAGGGAATTAACCGAAAAAGCAGGATATGTAGAAACTTCAACTCCGATAATGGTTAAATCTAAACTATTCAAGGAATCGGGGCACTGGGTTAAGTTCGGCGAACACAATATGTATAATTTGACACTTGCAGATGACGAGAACGACCAGCACCCTGAAAGCTACACTCTTAAACCCATGAATTGTCCCGAATCAACTATTCTTTACAGATTTAGACCAAGAACCTACAAGGAGCTGCCGTTAAGACTTGCGGAGCTTGGAAGACTCCACAGGCGCGAAAAATCAGGCGAGGTGAACGGCCTATTAAGGGTAAGACAGCTTACGATGGACGACGCACACCTTTACGTAAGGGAAAATCAGATTTTTGACGAGGTGTCGGCGATTTTGGACATGATGATTGCTTTTTACAAAAACTTCGGTTTTGAATATGAATTCAGGTTTGCTACACGCCCCGACCAGCGCGCCGGAACGGACAAAATGTGGGATAAGGCGGAAAAAGACATGGAAGACGTATTAAAGAAAAAAGGGATTAAAGCAGGAGACAAAAAAGGCGACGGTGCTTTTTACGGACCAAAGATTGATTTGCACATAAAAGACGCCCTCGACAGAGAATGGCAACTTGCCACAGTCCAGCTTGACTTCCACATGCCGGAGGCATTCGACCTTAAGTATGTAAACGAAAAAGGTAAATTCGAAAGGCCGGTCATGATCCACAGGGCAATTTTTGGAAGCTTCGAAAGATTCATTGGGATTCTTACCGAACATTTTCAAGGCGCATTTCCTTTATGGCTTTCGCCCATTCAAATAATACTCTTGCCTATAACTGAAACTGTGAATTCATATGCGGAGAAACTTAACCAGGACTTGCTTGAGCTAAACATTAGAAGCGAGGTAGATATAAGAAACGAGAAATTAGGTGCAAAAATAAGGGATGCAACTTTGCAAAAAGTCCCATATTTAGGTATAATAGGCGAAAGAGAAATGGAAGATGAATCCATTTCGGTAAGATTTAGAAGCGGAAAAGATTTAGGAAAGTTTAAATTGCCGGATCTTACTAAAAAATTAAGACAAGAAATTGATAAAAAGGCATAAGAAACAAACCGACAATAGAAGGTTTTACAGAACAAACGCACATATATTTGCTTTCCAGTTAAGAGTGCTGGACAGCGAGGGAAAGCAAATAGGCGTTTTACCAAAAGCGGAAGCTTTAAAACTTGCCCAGGAGCAGGGTTTAGACTTGGTTGAAATAGCCCCTCAAGCCAAGCCTCCGGTTGCAAAAATTATTGACTTTAATAAATTTTTGTACCAGGAGGAAAAAAAGAAAAAGGAAGAGAAGAAAAAGGCAAAAGTCTCTGAGACCAAAGAGGTAAGACTGGGACCTTTTATGGGCGATAACGACCTTACGGTTATGACCCGAAGAGCAAAAGAATTTTTGCAAAGCGGTGATAAAGTAAAGCTCGTCGTTTTTTTTAGCGGAAGACAGATTACACATCCCGAATTTGGGCACCAAGTTCTGGATAAAGTAATAAATGAGCTGTCTCAGATATCAAAGGTAGAACGGGAAAGGCATTTGGAAGGGAGAAAATTGATTACTATTATTTCTCCCGACAAAAAACATTCCGAAAACATAGACGAAAGAGGAAAAAAAGATGGCAAAGAAGAAAATCAAAAAATCGGTAGCTAAAAGATTCAAAGTTACCAAAACGGGAAAAGTAATGTTTGGCCACCAGTATGGTAGCCATAAAAAACTTAATAAAAGAAGGTCAAGGATAAGAAGACAGAAAGAACCTGGCGTTCTTAAGGGTAAGTTTGCAAAAAAAGTAAAGAAAATGTTGGGGGAAGGTTAATATTATGGCAAGAGTAAAAAGAGGGACAGTTTCAAGAAGAAAACATAACAAGCTCGCAAAGCTTACGAAAGGCTACAGAGGAACGAAGGGGAGGCTTATCAAAACTGCGAAAGAAGCGTCGCTTCACGCAGGTGCATATGCATACCATGGAAGAAAACTAAGGAAAAGGGACTTTAGGAGCCTTTGGAATATCAGGATTTCGGAAGCGGCTAAAAAAGAGGGCACATCGTATAGCAAATTAATGGGGGCCTTGAAGAAA
>JAMCTM010000027.1 GCA_023379465.1 Patescibacteria group bacterium | reverse complement strand
TGGAACCTACTTCTTTAATCTCGCCTAGATACTTAACTTCTTCTCGCCTTCGGCAAAATCATGCAGTAGTGCGCCCAGAAGTGTCTGATACGGAATATTTTTCACCTTAGCCTTTGCCTTAATTTTGATCAAATCAAGTTGGTTAATTCTTAAAGTAATGGGTTTAGAATTATTTAATTCTAAGTAGCGAGATGCCGCTTCTTGTAACATTTTTCTTGTATTTTCAAGATTAGAGCTTTCTTCAAAATTACCTCGTTCAAAAGCCTCCTCTAAGCTTTTTTCTTCTTCATCTAAGATTAAGTTATCAAATGGCTTATTATTTCTTCTTTTTTTCATATTCGCCTCCTTTCAAATATGTCTTAGTAAAAATTCTGCTCGGATAAATAGTTTTCAAAAATATCTCTTGTTTTTCTACGTTTAAAATATAGGGAACAGCGTACGCATAATCATTTATTTGTATAATATAGACTCTTTGATGAGGATATTTTTGACTAGGATGACTGATATCAGCTAATAGCCTTTTCTCTTGCATTGCTTCCAAAACATCCTCGAAACTAATATTTCTCGTGGCTTTTAACAATTGATTTTTTTCTTCGTTAAACTTAATTGAAAAAGCCATGTAGACATGATAGCAAATTGTACATTAATTGTCAATACATTTTTGCAGGGGTAGAGGGAATCGAACCCCCAGTCGCGGTTTTGGAGACCGCTGGTTTACCGTTAACCGATACCCCTAGATTTGCATTATAGTATAGTGTATTTGTAATTAAGTATAAAGAGGGGGTATTTGTGGGTCGATTTTAAAGCTTTTAGTATATAAAACCAAATACTATTTTAGCTTTTCTACTTCTTTATGATCGGTTACTTTGCGACAATGTTTGCAATACTTTTTTAAAAATAGCTTCTCTTCCGTATTAATCTTGTTTCTGGTCGTGACGTAATTCCTGTTTTTGCAAACAGAACAAACTAAACCAAGTGTTACTCTGTGTTCTCCTTTTTTTGCCATAACCGCTATTTTACCAGAAACTTTCTAAATTTTGAATAGTTAGTTCTCCAGAGCCGGCTGTGGGAATCGAACCCACGATCTAGTCATTACCAATGACTTGCTCTACCACTGAGCCAAGCCGGCGCTTCGTCGTTTTGCTCCTTGTGCTGGGTGAGGGACTCGAACCCCCGCAGACCTTACGGTCATCTGGTCTACAGCCAGAGGCGATTGCCGCTACGCGAACCCAGCGCGATAACATTCTATCAAATTTGGAGCCGTCTGTCGGATTTGAACCGACGACCTGCTGTTTACAAAACAGCTGCTCTGCCACTGAGCTAAGACGGCACTGCGCATCGCTTGCAAATTTGATTTTATCAAAAAGAAATACAAGAGAAAAGACTTCAAAAAGTCCCAATGAGGAAAGAGGGATAAATAAAATAAGTTCGTCCTTGGTATTGAGAAAAGTTGATGTTTCCCCGAACTTCTAATTAGGTGGGCGCAGTTTGCTACACGCGGTAACATAACAATTTGCCCTGTCTCCCGAAAAATTCGGGATACCTCAAGTCCAGTGAAATTGTAGAGGAAAATCTTACCAACTTTCTCCTATACCAAAGAACAATTAAATTATATCAAATGGGGTCAGTGTGTCAACTTGACAAGGGGGTTTATAATCTTACTCATAATTTGTTGTAACCGGTAAACCTACAAAATTTCCATATTTTAAGGCTTGATTATTAAGTGCTTCGGTCTGCGGATTTGATATTTTTTCAAAGAGTTTGATTGTAATTTTAGCTTCGTTTTTAACGATAAGTCTTTTCCATGTGCCGACCATCCTACCGTTTACGATAACTGCGCCGTTTATCATACCGCCGCCAAGATTAAGATGCTTGGCATAATTTTGGTCCAGGATTTCGGTTCTGTCCCTGTAGGCAATAAAATATTCGTCAAATCCCGGAATAAGATAAGCCGTATCAATTATGTTTGGAATTTTCATCGCCGGCTCAAGGTAAAAATAATCTTTTCCGTTTATATCAGCCTTTTTTAATTTATGAGCGGATTTTTCTATTTCTTTTTTTGCTTTTGCTGCCGAAATTCCGGACCACCAGACAAAATCCTGTATTTGAGCCGGACCGTGGCTTTGAAAATAACGCTTTACTAATTCTTTCAAAGCCTCTTCATGTTCCAGATAAAAAGCTTTAGGAGCGCGTTTTTTAAGAAGTGCGTATGTAAATTGCTTGTCCCTTTTTGGGCCGCTTATGATAATTCCCTCAAGTTCGGCCTGCATCATCACAAATGAAAGCCCGAGGCTATTTAAAGGAATCTTTGATTTTTCAAGAGCTAGTTTAAGTTCGTTTCTTGTCATAAAGCCATTTTTTTCAAGGGCTTTTCGTATAACAGTGTTACTTTTTTTAAAAACTTCCCTGTTGTATCCCGACCTTCGGAAATAATTACCGTTGAACCTCTTAACGTTTTCGGAAGTAAGCGCCAGAAGCCAACGGATGTCGTTTGGGGCAACAAAATGCCATGTCGGGCGCATAACGTGTGTTCTAAGGATCTTGCCTTGGTTAAACATGCTTTCGATTTCCCGGTCGGCCTTATAATTCGTCCTTAGCGAAAGTGCCCATTTTGCGGCGGCAAAATCCTGTGATTGCATAGCGCCAAACCACGAAACAACATTTTCGGGTTTTTCAAAATTGCTGTTAACAAGTTTTTGGTTGATAAGGCGAAGAGTGATCAGATCCGCTGGGGTCATGAAGTTTAGTATAGCATTTATTGGCTTGCAACCTCGCGCAGCCTTTTGCTGCCGGGTTTGTACATAAAATGAAGTTTCCCGTCGCTTAAGCGTACGTTATCAAGTGTAAAGGCGTCGTTTCTAAACATTCTTACCGCAAGCGGAATTCTTCCTTTTTTGTCTACTTTTGATAATTTCCTTCTTCCGGATTCCATTTCTTCGATTTCTTCGTGGGGGAGGAGCGAGTCAAGTTTTTCCTTGTCAAAAGAAGGCATGAAATGCTTATGGACGTCATCGGCCATTAAAGCTGTTGTGTTGTTCAGACCGTAGCCTTCCAAATGATTTTGAACCCTTTCTTTATGGTAATTCCAGGTTAAATAAAGCATGCTGTCTTGTTTTCGGAAAGTTTTCGAAAGCGCTCTTACCTGGGCGGCAGTATTATTAAGCTTAGGATCGCTGAAATAAATAATGTCTACTTCGGATATATCAGGTAAGCCCTTACCTCTTTTGGTAAGCGCGTCTTTCATAAGTTTTCCGGTAGAAGCTTTCCTATTGCCAAAAGACGCGTCGCTAAAAAGGACTATTTTGTCTACAACTCCCGCCTTATACAGCTCGGCTGCCGCGTTTACTATAAATGCCGAGTAAAAAGAGAGCCTTGCTTGTCCTTTTCTTTTGCCCTTGTCTATAAGGTTAACCGCATAAGGGTCCACAACAAGATACATGTAGTGTTTATTAAGAATTGCCTCAATTGCATTTGTCCTAGCCAGGGGAACTTTTTCTATATTCATAGGCCTATATTATATCACAGGCCTAAGAGTTTTAAGGAAAAGTTAAGAAGGTTTCCGATAAAACTTCCGAGAGAAAACCCTCCTATAGGAAAAAGCAAAAGGAAAAATATTATAAAAATTCCAAGTGGTCCTATCGAAAGGTAAGCCGCCGCATCTCTTTCGGGCAAAACTAAAGAAAAAACCTTTGAGCCGTCAAGAGGAGGAATGGGTATAAGGTTAAATATCCCCAGTATTAAGTTTATATAAACTACTATATAAAGGAAGTTAACGGCCGCAATAACAGCGGTTCCCAGAGCAGGACCTGAACCAAAAAACGGTGTTGCAAAAATAAGTATTTTTATAATAATTGCGGCAACTATTGCAAGAAGGAAGTTCGTCGCGGGTCCCGCGAGCGAAACAATGGCAACATCTTTCCTTCCCTCGCGTAAATTAAACGGGTCAACGGGAACAGGCTTGGCCGCTCCGAATACGACCGGGGATCCCGAAATAATAAGCACAAGCGGAAGTAGAATGCTCATTATGGGGTCTATGTGGGGTCGCGGGTCAAGCGTCAAGCGCCCCATTAGTCTTGCGGTTGGGTCACCCAGGCGTTCCGCAACAAATCCGTGCGCAATTTCATGAAGAATTGCCGAGTATATTAAAACAACAATTGTAATTAACGCTGAAAATAAATCCATATTGTTCAAAATTTAAATCTATGATATCATAGTAAGCCGAAGATGGATAGTAGAGTCAGAAGTTAGATTCTATCAATAATCAATTTTCTATTTTCCAGAATTTATGGGCGCAAAGTGTTACAACTGCGGCAAGGGCGTTATGTACGGACATAATGTTTCCCACGCAAAAAACAGGACAAGAAAAATTTTTAAACCTAACCTTCATAGTGCAAGGGTTTTTGTTGATGGCAGTTACAAAAGGGTAAAACTGTGCACGAAGTGTCTCAGGCAATTAAGGGGACAAAAAAATGTGAATAAAAAAGAAGTTTCGGTTCAGCCTCAGGACGCTCCGGTTTTAGCAGCTTAAATTAATTTCAAAAGTTTTATTTTTCAAGTTTACTTTCTTCCAGAACCGCACGGATAAAAAATAGGGGAGTAAGTATTAAATTCAAGAAAACCAGGCCCTGCCATGACGCCTTCGCTAAGGACAGGCCGAAAAAAGTAAGCCAGATTCCCATATACATCGGGTGGTCAAAGTATTTATAAATACCTCTCGTAACTTTTTTTTGTTTTTGTGGCAAAACTCCGAAGGAGTTTCCAAGACTCATGTAACTCAGAATCCAAAATATAAGTCCTACGACAGCTATTAATATCCCTAAAATTTTTAAGTTTTGCGGAAACGAAACCGAGTTAGGTGTTTGAGAAATGATTATAATGTTTAATAAGTATAAAAGGGGAATGATCACAGTGCCTACAAAGGACGCAACCAAACCCCAGTTAACCGGACTTTTCATTTACTTCCTTTCTTAGGAAATCAAGAAGGGTTATATCGGCATTGGGGTAACCGTTTATAAAATCCTTATAACCCGTTTCTCTTTTTCCCTCAACTTGAATTTGTTTTTCGGGCATAAATTTAATAATTTTCTCGTCCTCCTCATTTAGTTTTGAGCGTGTCCAGACGCCCGGCCACGGATAATAAGCCCTCACCATTTTGTTCAGGAAATCGGAGTCGGACACAATAAAAGATAACTCTAAAAATCCGTCATCCCTTGTTAGAAGTTTTGTAAAAGTTGCCTGCGTATGGTCCTGTGGAGTCTTTTTAACAATCCCCGCTTCATACTGGTTGACAACTTCTTGAAGAAGGGGTGTGCCCAGTTTGAACAGTTTTTCGTACAGGGACCTGGCGGTATCGTTTGGATCAATTTTTGCCTCAGCCTGTGCAATAATCGGACCGTGATCCATATATTTATCGATTTCAATTATACTTACGCCTGTTGTTTCTTCGCCGTTTAAAATAGCGCTTTGCGCAGGAGTTGGACCCCTATATTTTGGCAAAAGCGACGGGTGGACATTTATTATTCCTTTTTCAAAAAAATCTATAACTTCCTGCGGGATTATTACACCAAAGTCCGCAACAACTCCTAAAGTTGCTCCGGTTGATTGAATTTCCAAATTCCCTATCATCTCTGCCGATTTTTGGACCGAAATATAATTTATTTTTTTTGCTTTGCAGAAAAAAGTTACCGGCTCCTGGCTCCCTTGTTCTGTGGTCACGACCAATGGAAGATCAACGCTGTTATGAAGCATATTAAGAAGCGGAGAGACGTATCTTGACGAGCCAAAAAAAACTACTTTCATGAACTTAGTATAGCAAATAGCTAAAAAAATAGCGTATAGCTTCAATCATCCATACGCTAAAGATTAATATCTGATAACCTAAGCTATATTTTAATCTCTTCGAAAATGTCCTCGTACCACAGGCATTACAGACTATATATTTATTTCTTCAAATATGTCTTCACCTTTTTCGTTTTTCTCGGATTTGTAAAGCGTGCCTTTTTGCTCTAACACTCTCTTGGTGAAAATAATTCCGTTAAGGTGGTCGATTTCGTGCTGGATAATGGTTGCCATAAACCCTTTGAATTTCCTGTTATGCTTTCGGCCCTGTTCGTCGATAAATTCGACAGTGACTACGTTATATCTTTGAACTTCACCCCAAATATTAGGAAGCGAAAGGCATCCTTCAAGCTTGGTAGTTTTTTTCTGTTTTGCTTCAAGATTTGCTTCTTTTGTAATAACGGGGTTTATAAAGGTAAAAACTTCTGATTTTGGAGTGGGTTTTGCGATAAATATCCTTAGGCTTTTGCCTATTTGGGGTGCGGCAAGTCCGACCCCGACAGGATCTTTCGCCAGGGAAAGAGCCAGTTTCATATCGTCAATTATTCCCAGAATTGTTTTGTCGACGCTTGTAACACTTTGGGATATCTCCGAAAGAACGGGATTTGGGGCGATTATTATGTCTGACATATTATTAATGAGTTCAAAGTTGATACAGAAATTGAGTATAGCCTTATTTTGCTCCCCATGACTTTAATGCGTCTTGCGCCTGCGGATTTACGCCGAATAGTTTTTCCATGGTTTTTAGTTCGTCAATTGCTTTTTGATTATAAGTTTGGTTAATTATTTTACCATTTTTGTCTATCGCCAGCTGGTGATAGAAGATTGCAAGAGCATAATAAGCTTTTCCGCCCGGATAATCGGGCTTCAAATAGACAGTGTGCTGAAGTGTTTTTATGGCATCCTGAAAGTCTCCTGTCTGTCCGTATAAAACTCCAAGGTTATATGAAACATCCGGGTCGGTTGGAGCCAGTTGTGCCGCTTTTTTAATTGCGGTTAGGGCTTGAGGAAGGTAGGAAGGATCAACCTGCGACAGAACATAGAACATCCTGACCCTAGTTTTCCAGAACACTACGTCGTTAGGGTGTTCGGTTATAACCTTGTTATCCGTGTCTAAGGCCGTTTGGATCAGCTGTTTTGCGATTTGTTGGTATTGTTGTTGCTGTTGCTGAGTTACTCCTTTTTGGGTCTCTTCCGCCAGGAAATAGGTAGCAAGAACGGCATTGTTATATGCATACTCATCCTGGAAAACCGGCTCTCCCGGTCTTGCGTCGACGGCATTTTTCAGGAACGGATAAGCTTTCTGGAATTGTTGTGCCTGGTCGTAATTTAATCCGTAATAATAATTTCTGTCAGCCTGCCAGTAATTTATGAGAGTATAAATAAAGTAGGCCGCTATAAGGATAATTATCCCCATGGATATTTTTTGAGCTCTTGCGACCAGTAAGTGTTCATTTTTAGAAATGGAGAAAGTATAAGCCTTGTCGTAATTAATAAGACCTGCGTAAATAAACAAAAGTGCCGGGAACATGTAAAAGAAAATGTTTGTTATGACAACGGAGAAACCCCCGAAATTGGTAACAAGGATAGTTCCGTAGCCGACTAAAATAGAGTAGACAATAAAATCATTTTGTGAATATTTACCCCTTTTTTTATAAAGATACCTAAGGCTCACGAAAAGGAAGGCCCCTATCATAAGAAGATAGGTGACTATCCCGACTGTTCCCGTTGTTGCGAGGTAGTTCAAGAATTCATTGTGCGCCTTATTGTAGAGGTATTGCCATTCAGAAGTCATATTGTGTCCGCGGGGGCGGAACATATAGTAAGCGAATGCATAGGTCTCTACACCCGTACCAAAAATGGGATAGTGTTGCCAAATATCGATGGCCCCCTTCCAGACGTAATACCTTATTATTCCGGAATCGGTGCCTCCGAGTTCGCCGGCGGCTACCGCGGGCGGAGGAGTCGGAGTTGGAGCGGCAACGGTTTTTGTAGCGACAGGTTTTGAAAAGTGGGCCCTTATCGAATCCCATGTATAGTTATTAAGATGCCCGAACGGAAAACCTGCCGGAAATCCAGCAAAAAAACCTATCAGACAAATTGAAAATATCATTAACAGCGACATTTTCAGGCCGTTTGACAGACTTTTGCCTTTTTCAAAGCGCGGTCTTATGAAGTACCATGCATAAAAAGCAAAGAAAGAGACAAATGCCAAAAATATTGCAATAATCGCCGATTTTGAACCGGTGTACATAAGCGCAAGGAAAGTCAGATAGAAAAATACAAAATATACTGCTGCCCCTAAAAAGTTGGTGCTTAAAATTGTTTTTCTGTTGAAAATTTCTTTCCCCTTCACAAAATTTAGCATCAGCATCATGAGTATCGGAAGAAGCGCGGCAAGGTATGCTGCCATCCAGTCCGGTTGACCAAGAGTAGAGAAAATCCTGACCTTTGGCTGGAAGGCGGAAGTCCAGCAGGACACGTCGAGCGTTCCCCTGAACAAAAGACAGGTCGGATCGTAACCGAAATGTGACGGGAGACCCCACAAGACGACGATTGCGGCCGAGGATAAAATTGCGAACAATGTTCTTTTTAGGATCCCTTTAGGAGCCGCTTTCATTATAAGCGCGAAAGACGCAAGCCCGGTAACAAGTGTCGCAAGCATTTGGTAGGGAACGCCCGCCTCCGTAGTAGTTTTAATCTGCGAAGAAATCAATATCCCTACAATAAACAACGCTATACCGCCAATATAAAAATATGATTTTTTAATAATATCGTATCCGTCTTTTTCCTTCTCGTCTTTTTCTTCGTCTCTAAGGTTTGATACGTAGGCATAATACAGGAATACGTAGGAGAGTATAGATAAGAGCCCTCCGTTAAACCTTGAGTAATAGCCCCAAATTGAAACGTGGGTATCCAGGGATATAAATGTTGAAATAATTTCCGAGACCAAGAAAAGCGCTATCGGTATATCAAGCGGTGTTCTCTGCAGTTTAAATTCTTTTCGTACGATCATTTTAGTAAACCACGCGGCACCGATTATTATCGTTAAGATAAACGTTACCCAAAGTTTATTGAACTCGAAAAGTTCGGATGTATCGCTTGTTAATGCCAGTGGTACGAGGAAAAACAGTAGGTAAAATGAATACTCGATAATTTTATTGCAATAATTTATTATTTTCATTTGAGTTTTGGCGATTAGGGAATATCCTAGCATATTGAGTAACTTGTGGCAAGATGCTATTATGGTAGAGAAAATTTCATTTATGTTTGACAAATTGTTCAGTATTTTTTCCCATGATATAGGTATAGATTTGGGTACTGCGAATACTTTGGTATTCGTAAAGGATAAGGGAATAGTTTCAAGGGAACCCTCGGTGGTAGCAATTCACAAAAAGACAAAAAAAGTTATTGCCGTCGGGGATGAGGCAAAGAAAATGATTGGCAAAACTCCTGCCTCGATTATAACCGTGAGGCCTCTTAGGGGCGGAGTGATTTCTGATTTTGATTCAACCCTTGCGATGATCTCGTATTATATCCAAAAGGTTCACGAGGTGGGGAGTTCTTTTCCGCTTGCTTTCTCAAAACCAAGGGTGGTCGTAGGCATACCTTCCTCGGTTACGGAGGTTGAAAGGAGGGCCGTTTGGGAAGCCGCTCTTGCCGCCGGGGCCAGGCAGGCTTATTTAATAGAAGAGCCTATGGCTGCTGCAGTTGGAGAAAACATTTCGGTTTTTGCCCCTACAGGCGTTATGGTCGTAGATATTGGAGGAGGGACTACCGAAATTGCAGTAATTTCCCTGGGGGGAATTGTGGTTTCAAAATCATTGAGACTTGCGGGTGACGATATGGATAACGCCATAGTCCATTACATAAGGTTAAGACACGGGCTTTTAATAGGGGACACAACGGCGGAGGATTTAAAAATAAGGATTGGCAGTGCTTATACCAAGACTCCGGTGGTGCATAGGCCGACGGGAAAAGATAAAGAGGAAGGAGAAAAGGCGGCAATAATAAGAGGACGGGATATAGAAACCGGACTTCCGAAAAGCCTGAGAATAACAGAGGCAGAAGTAAGGGAGGCATTGGCTGCAATTTTAACACAGATTATCGACGCAATAGCGCAGGTCTTGGAAGATGCTCCGCCCGAACTGACGAGCGACATACTCGAGCATGGAGTATTGCTAACGGGGGGAGGCTCGCTTCTTAAAGGATTTGACCATTTAATAGTCGAACGGATTCACATTCCGGTAATTAGGTCGGAAGATCCGCTAACGTCTGTTGCAAGGGGAGCGGGAAAAGTGCTGGAGGACGAAACTCTGCTTCAAAGAGTTAAAGTAATCGGAGGACTGAAGTGAACAACAACCACCACTGTTGATAAGCCCTATAGTTTGACATTTTTTAAGAAGTCAGCTATAATCCTCCCGTTATGTGGACAAAGAACAATAATCCTGATTCCTTTGAAATGGAGTTGTCCGGTCAAGTCGAGGGGGTTAAGGCCAGCAATATTCTTTTTTCAGAACTACGAGGCCGCGGAGCGGGGATACAATACCGTTTTCAGGGTTTATTTGATTTAGGAAACGGGGAAAGTCTATATAATTTAGGATTGTATTTTTTAAGTTCCGAACATATCTTGAGTTGGACAGTAAGAAAAGCGGATGGACAGGGTCCTCTGTCAAAAGGAGAAAGAGATAGGGGGAGGGAATTAGCGATAAAACTATCCCATACGCTTCCGCAAATCGGCAATTTGGGCGCAAGGCATACTACCCAGTGGTTACAGCAAGCTTGGGAAAGTCCGAAAGCATTGTCTTACGATGAAATGCGTGAAGAATTTATCCGTGAATTGCAAAGGCCCAACGCTTCAAAAGAAAGATAAATGCAATACCGCTTTGTTAAATTCAGATAGGGTGAACGGAATTTAGCAGTTTTCGCATGGAATATGCAAAATTAATGTTTTCCTTTTGGGATACGGTTCATGCATGCCCTCAAAAAAGCTGCAGGCTCGGAAGTTTTGTTGTTCTCAAGAGCAGATTGGAAATTATAAAAAGGTAGGCATAAATAAAAATAACACACTCTTTAAAGAAAAGTTTCCGATAATAATCCTTAAGCAGAAACTGATACAAGTTCGTTTAAATGTGTGGATTCCGAAATTGAAGTTTGCTCACCTTGCTCATACAACTCCTGAATTCTGAAAGCTTGTATCCTCATTTTAAAAAGGCTAAAATGCTTTTATGAAAAAAAGAAGCTCACAAGTTTCTCTATTCCTAATATTTATTTTTTTATCGCTGCTTTTTTATTTTGCATTCCAGGATAATCTTTTAAAACCTATTTCTCGTCCCTTGCAAAATGTTTTCTCTCCGGTTTTTTCAGCGGTTTACAGCGGCTTCTCCGGTATAACCAACTTTGATTCGGCTTCAAAAGTGAAAGAACTAAAAGACGAAAACGCTGCCCTTACGGAAAAACTGGTTGATCAGACCAAATTGCAACAGGATAACCAGGCTCTGAGGGATCAGTTCGAAACGGTAACTCCTAAAAGCACTATCCTTGTTCCCGCTCAGATAGTCGGCGCTCCCGGATTTATACCAGGAATCTCATTTCCTGAAACTTTTACAATTAATGTAGGTTCAAAAGACGGTATCAAGGCGGGTGAAGCTGTTATTTTGAAAAACAATCTTATAGGAAGAGTTACAAAAGTAAATTATTATTTATCAAGTGTGCTTCTTGTAACAAACGAGAATTCATCATTTACCGCAACGACCATGGAGACAAATGCCTTGGGTATAGTAAAAGGTCAGGGCGGAGGAGAGATGATTTTGGATAATGTCCTTTTGTCCGATAATTTGAAAGCGGGCGATATAGTTTTAACCAAAGGAGACGTCGGTGCTTCGGGAGCTGGTTTTATGCCCGGATTAATTGTCGGCAAAATAGTTTCTATAAGCAAAAATGCAAGCGATCTTTTTCAAAAAGCAAAAATAGAAAGTCTGGTTGATTTTTCAAAAATAGATACCGTATTTGTTGTAAATTCCCAATGAGAATATTAGCGACAGTTTTACTTTTCTTGGCATTTTCGCTTGAAATTACATTAACGAGTATTCCGCTTGTTTTTATTTTGCTTGTGGCTTTTGTCCCATTTTACAGAAATAACTTCATGTTTTTTCTTGCTTTTTTATTTGGACTATTGCTCGATTTTTTCGCATTTAGAGATGTTGGTATTTCAAGCATTTTCTTTGTAAGTTTTATTTTTTTAATGCTTTTATACCAGTCAAAGCTCGAAATCTCCACGAATTACTTTGTGTTCATAGCCACGTTCTTGGGAAGCTTCTTGTACATTTTTATTTTTTCTTTCCAAGGGTATATAATTTTAGAGGCATTAACAAGTGCGGTTTTTGGAATTTTAATATTTAATATTTTCAAAAGAATTAAGAACGCGCCCGATAAGTTTCATTTGTCAAATTCATAAATTTATATTCTTTTTATTTGAACCTTTATGGTAAAACCCGGTGTTGCTTTTGGCGACTTCATAATTAAAGAGACAACCCAAAAAAGAGGCAGGGATTTTGGGGAACATAAAGAGGGGATAAGGAATTATTTTTTGCCCCTTTTTTTTGCAGGGTTATTCTTGATACTTTTTGCAAGACTTTTTTTCCTTCAGGTTGTTGAAGGCTCCTATTATCGAAATCTTTCCGATAGCAACAGGACCAGAACGGTCGTAATTCATGCTCCGAGGGGAATAATTTTTGACAGAAACGGCGTTCCTCTGGTTTACAATACTCCCGGTTTCAGGGAAACGGTAAACGGAAAAACGGTTTTTCTTTCGCAAAGTACTGCGTTGTCGATGATTGCAAACGGCAACAACGATCTCGAGGTCGACAGCTTAAGGGAATATCCGTATAAGGAAGCATTTGCACAGGTCGTGGGATATATCGGACAGATTTCGCAAAGCGAGCTTTCTATGCCACTGTACGCGGGCTACGGCGCCAATGACGTTGTTGGCAAGGAAGGTCTTGAGCAGTACTACGAAAGTTCCCTTAAGGGAATCGACGGGAAGCAGCTTTACGAGGTCGATGCTACGGGTAAACTTGTCAGAAAGCTTGGACAGGGTGACCCGATTCCGGGCAAAAACATCACAACCACTCTTGATTTAAAGCTTCAATTGGCAGTTAACGAAGCTATGAAGGATGTAAAAAGAGGGGCGGCAATTGTTTCAAGCCCCAAAGGCGAGATACTCGCTATGGTGTCAAAACCTTCGTTTGATCCCAACCTTTTTACAATGGGACAAAGCTACAGGCCCGCAAGTAACAGTTCTTATTTTACGGTGCAAAGTATACTTGATGACTCCCAAAACCAGCCGCTTTTAAATAGGAGTATATCCGGAGTTTATCCGCCCGGGTCGACATTTAAGCTAATCGTAGCTTCGGCAGGGCTTATGTATAAAATAATTGACGGTAACTGGCAGATAAAGGACACGGGAATTCTGCGGGTCGGAAATTTTTCCTTTGCCAACTGGTTCTATACAGATTATGGGGGAACGGACGGAGAAGTAAATGTTGTAAAGGGTATCCAACGTTCAAATGACATTTTTTTCTACACCCTTGCCGGAAAAGTAGGGGTCGATAAGGTTTCCGAAATGGCAAAAAAATTTGGGTTGGGTGCCCCTTTGGGAATAGACTTACAGGGAGAGGCATCAGGTCTTGTTCCGACTCAGGAATGGAAGCTGAAAAATATTGGCGAGCCCTGGTATTTAGGGGACACTTACCATTACGGCATAGGGCAGGGCTATCTTTTGACGACCCCTTTGCAGGTTAACGGATGGACACAGGCAATTGCAAATGGCGGCACTTTATACAGGCCCCATCTTCTCAAAAACGAGCAGCCGCAGATTATTTCGTCTAATTTGCTCGATACCAATGCGACCAATCTTATAAGGGAAGGCATGGTCGAGAGCTGCAATCCCGGAGGTGTAGCGTGGCCATTGTTTAATTTTGAAGTAAAAAATCCCAACCTTAAAATAGACGGAAAGAACATACTGCCTGTTGCATCCGCCTCATCCGATATGCGCCATGTTGTGCTTGCTTGTAAAACTGGCACTGCCCAAGTTGGAGGGGCCACTACGTTGCCCGAGGCTTGGATGACGGTTTTTGCGCCTGCATATGATCCCCAGATTATAGTTACAGTTTTGGTGGAAAACTCCGGAGAGGGGAGTAACGTCGCGGGTCCTATAGCCAAGCAAATTCTTCAGTATTACTTTGGTAAGTAACCTTTTGTTATAATAAATTTATGGAGCACATATAGGATGCCCCAAGGGGTACAAAGAAAAATTACGGCTTATGGATCAAGGGCGACGGGGGCGTTTTAATCCAAGCTTGCTCCGGACGGTTTCCGCTTGCGATGTGAGCGGGCGCTAAAGCCGTCTGGTCATGTATGAAAACAGGAAGAAAAACGGTTGCGGTATTAAAAAACGAGAGTTTTGGGAGCGGATGGGATAGCAAGGAGACTAAGGACCTATACTTCCAGAACGTGTAGTCTTGTTTCGACGACGGAAATAAAAGGTATTGTTAAAATTTCAGGCGGTAACTATTCATTGGCATGAATAAAAGGATTAGTATGAAAGAGATTTCATTATTTCTTCGGCTTTCCGTACGTTGATGTCGTTTATAAATTCCTGCGATGTAAAGCTGTAATCGCCCGGGTACTCCGCAAAAACCTGAAGCGGCCCTTCCTGGTATTTTGCCTGCCCCAGACCGTCCCTGCAATTTAAAATGCAGTCGGCAACGGGGGAAAGACCAAGTTCCATCTGCTCCGAGCCCTGGCTCTTGTATCCGGTTATCACCAAAAATAAAGTTTTTCCGTTAATTTCCGCAGGCTCTGTAAAATAATGTGTGCAGGTGTCGGAAGGGTTAGGGCATTGCTGTCCTATTACGTAAGGTTTATCAAGGGTTGCATTCCCCTGCTGAATGGTAAAAACAAAACCGTTAGGTCCGCTAACCGTAACGCTATCCTGAGCTATAGTTTTACAATTATAATTTGACCTTTCGCAGGTCTGCGATCCGTAGGCAGGCCCCGCGACTACGTTCCAGTCGGGAGGATATATAAATGAAAGTTTTTCGTGGGGCATCGTATATTTTTTCCAGCCGGCGGTTGATATTGCGGCGTTTTGTGATATTTGTGCAGAAACGGTAAATGTTTTAACAACCTGTTCAAACGTATTTATCATGTCCGAGTCAGCCGGTTGGGCCGATATTTGGGTAAACCCCTCATTTATAGGGATACCGTAGCTTTCCACATTGTTATTTGTCAGTTTTGCCGATTTTACGCCGTTAATTTCAGCAGTAGAATAGCTTACGTTGGTTGTGCCTCCGGCAATTTTATCTGCAAGTTCCTGCATGCCGTTATAAGTTTCTATCAAGCTTGTGACAGAGATTAGAAGCTGATTTTTTTGCAGGGGCTTTTTTGAAGTAAAAGTGTCAAAGGTATCTTTGCTGTTGCTAAGATAAATAACCCCGCCGCTTGTAGTTGGCGCAACCAGATAAAAATCCGGAGGATATTTAAAAGAAATTCCGGTTTGGCTGTCTACATAAGTCTTCCATCCCGAAAGGGGATTGGGAGTGGGAGTTGCCGATGGCGCGCGTTGATTATTCACATGATTATTTTTGCTTATATAATTTGCGCCGGAAATAATAAGGACGATAACGATTGCAAGAAATAGTACGCCAATCAGAATATCTTTTAATTTTGAAGAGCGGTGATAGAAAAACGGATTAGTGGGGGAAGTTACGTTGTTAATATTTTGGTAGTCCGAAGGCTTTGCCGAGGAAGGCGGTTCCACAACTACTTGTTCAGCAGGTTGAGGCGTTTGGTCTTGTTCTTGCTGGAGAATATCCATTAAATTAAGTATGCTACAAGCCAATTATTCGTGTCAAATAGAGGTTATTGGGTGAATTTAAAGGTTGAAAGGATTTTTAAGAATAGGGAATAATCTGTTGAAGTGCTTTCAAAAGTTAGATCATAAATTTTACCGTTATAAAACATATGGCAATACGATACATATGCGCCGGCCCATTGAGCGTTACCGTAGTTTGGATAAAGTAAACATTTATTATTATCTACTGAAATTTCTTGCGATTGTTTATTGGTGCTGGGTATTTGATTATTTGTTTCAATGAAATTTTTATAATCTTCGTAATTTTTGTATTCTGAGCCTGATTGTTCCTGAACAGAAAAGTAGTTTCCGCTGACGAGTGTTTTTAGACCTAAGCCTGCGTCATTTTCTTTATAATTTTCCGACCCAAACTCTTTAAGACCCGAAACGTCGGAAGCTATTTCGTTCCATGTTGAAGGAAGCCGGATTTTGTAGCCGGCGGTGCTATCGGAAAATGCTTTCCATTTAGTAGTACTAACTGCGGTATTTTGGAGAAAAGAGGTTTGTTGATGAGTCTTTGAAGTCTGTAACGCAGTTTTAATATGTTCTTTGGCGAGCTTTGAGTTTATTTTTGTTTCAAGCATGTAGATTCCCGAGAAAGACAGGATAACTATGAATATTAAGACAACGGCAAAAATTATCCATTTCCAGTTTCCGGAAGGTTTAAACGGAGAAAAGGGTGGTTGGACCGTAATCTGCTCTGCCGGTTCGAGCGACTGGTCTGGTGCTTTACCGGAATTATCCATTGAATAAAGTGTTACATAAACTTATTTTGCTGTCAATTTTAAATTTGCTCCTTGGAGCACGGTTTAAGTGCACTGCGTACTTTTTAAAAAAATAATAAAAAAGGAACTTATCCCTTTCACATGTGCGCATGTTCAGGAACTGCGAGTTAATTTGGGGGACAAATTAACTCTTGACAAGCATGGTATAGTTTAATCTACAATTTGTTGTTAGTCTTTATGAAAAATTTAGTCGTTGTAGAATCTCCTACAAAAGCAAAAACAATTTCCAGATTTTTGGGTGACGGATATGAAATTATGGCTTCAATGGGCCATATCATGGACCTTCCCAAGAGTAAATTAAGTATCGATATAGAAAACAATTTTGCACCGGATTACCAGCAGATGCCGGACAAGAAAAAGGTAATTTCGCAATTAAAAGCCGCGGGCGAAAGTGCAGAAAATATTTTCTTGGCAACAGACCCGGATAGGGAAGGCGAGGCTATTGCCGCGCATGTTAAGGAAGTTCTCAGTAAGGGGGATAAAAAATTTGCAAGGGTTGTTTTCCACGAAATTACAAAAGAGGCAATAGACGAAGCATTTAAAACTCCAAGGGATGTTGATGAAAATCTCGTGGACGCGCAGACTGCAAGAAGGGTCTTGGACAGGCTTGTGGGTTACAAGCTGTCGCCCATATTATGGTCCAAAGTAAGGCGCGGCCTGTCGGCAGGAAGGGTTCAGTCAATCGCGCTTCGTTTAATTGTTGAAAGGGAAAGGGAAATTGAAAAGTTTAAGAAGGAAAATTACTACACGATTTCTGTAACTTTAAAAAAAGGTCAGGATAATACGGTTTTTAATCTTATCGAGGTAAATAAGGAAAAAATCGAGATATCAAACACGATTAACCTTTATGACGGTGATTACACGTATACCAAAACTTCAATAGATTCAAGCCAAAAAGCAGATGAAATTGTCGAAAGCTTAAAAAATAAACAATTTACGGTTTCGGATGTTGCCAAAAAACAGGCCCGAAGGTCTCCCCCCCCTCCATATACAACTTCCACGCTTCAGCAGGATGGGGCAAGAAGGATGGGGCTTTCGGGAAGGCGCACGATGAGCCTTGCGCAAAAGCTTTATGAAGAAGGCTTTATTACCTACCACAGGACCGATTCTGTCGCGTTGTCGGACAGTGCGAGGAAACAAATGACCGATTATGTTGTAAGCCAGTTTGGCAACAAATATCTTCCCGAAAAGCCCAGGTTTTACAAAAACACCCAGAAAAATGCGCAGGAGGCACACGAGTCGATAAGGCCGACAAACGTTTCGGTAAGCCCTTCGCAGGTTTCAAAAGACTTGGGCAACCAGTACGGGAAGCTTTACGAAATAATCTGGAGAAGGGCAATTGCAACGCAGATGGCGGACGCCATAACGGAATCAACAAGCGTTCTGGTTGACACCTCGCAAAGCTCGTATACGTTAAAAGCAAACGGCTCGGTATTGGTTTTTGACGGTTTTTTAAAGATCAATCCCTGGGCGCTAAACGATAACAAGCTTCCCGAATTTAATACCGGGGAAAACCTTGATTTTGTTTCTGCTTCCTCGGAAGAGCACGAAACTCTTCCGCCCCCAAGGTATAACGACGCCTCCATTATTAAAACTTTGGAGGAAAAGGGAATAGGGAGGCCTTCTACTTACGCGACTATTATTTCAACGATAGAATCAAGGCAGTATATAGAAAGGGTAGACCAGCGTTTCCAGCCTACAAACGTAGGAGTTGCGGTTAACGATTTTTTGGTAACAAATTTTTCAACCATTGACGATATTCCGTTTACCGCACAAATGGAGGATGAGCTCGACGATATCGCAAACGGAGCAAAACAATGGGTGCCGGTCATCCGGGAATTTTATACCCCTTTTGAAAAGACTTTGGGGCAGGTTAAGGACAGCGCAAGGGTTAAGATAGAAGTTGAAAAGACCAACGAGATCTGTCCCAAGGACGGAGGACATTTGATAATTAGAATCGGAAGATTCGGCAAGTTTATGGCCTGCGAAAACTTCCCCGCATGCAAATTCACAAAACCTTTTGTCCAGGAGACCGACTTAACGTGTCCCAAGGATGGCGGAAAGATTATTCTAAAAAAGACTAAAAAAGGCCGACGCTTCTATGGCTGCAGCAATTATCCAAAATGTGATTTTGCCGCCTGGAAGCTTGACGATATAAAAAAAGGTTTTAAAGAGAAGGAAAAGGAAGAAAAAAGCGAGGAAAAGAAACCGGAATCTCCGGAAGCTCCCCAAGCTACCGCGTCGGAGTAACAGTCGGCGGACACATGTTGGATGTTATTGCGATCATGCATCTTGGTGTGGCATCCAAACACGCTGGCCGTGGAATACAGGTGGGAGTAGGTGTAGCAGAATTTGACGCTTGTGAACTCTGGCTGGTGAATTTGAGGGTAGAAAGAATTTTTTTAAATAAAATATCATCTGTTTGCATATTGTAATTAGTAAAATAAATAGAATAATCTTCATCGTTGGCAGCGCATTCCGTAAACATACTTTGCTCTTTAGTTTCGAGAGTAACCTGGGTAAGGGCGTTGCTTGTTTGATATATACATTCTATTCCATCTATGATAATTTTCTGCTTAACTGGATATCTCGGGTTGTTTTGGTTATTGGTTTTAACAATATCGGCAAAGTTTAGATTATTGCTTTTATAAGGTTCTATTATAAATTCTTGATATTTAGATTTAGAATCTGTGTTATTCGTAGAGCTCGAGAAAATATGTGAGTTTTCTGTCCATCCGGGAGCTATTGGTTGTGGTTTTTCAATCCAATCTGGTGGAAGCTTAAGGCTAATATTGGCATCGGAAAGATTATATGTTTTCCAAGTTGCAGCTTCGGAAGCTGTGAGATTAGTTAATAGAACTAAATTAATTTCCTGTTTAGGTAGAAGAGTTGGAGTGGTTTTTGCAATATTATTTGTTGCGACATTTTTTTTGCCGAAACTTGCGAGGTAAAAGTTAGAAATTACCCCAATAAATATTAAAACTAACAAAATAACGCCCAAAAACAGCCATTTTTTAGTTAAAAACCGGCTTTTCTTAGGTTCAAGAGCAGGTTCAACGATAGGTTTTGGAGAAGCTTCAACGGGTGTTTGAGGGGTATTATTTACAGTGCTTTTGTCTTCCACAATTTAAGTATCACAGAGGCAATAATGCTTGTCAAATTAGAATACGAAGCGGCCCATAAATATTATGGCCAATACGACTGCCGCCTGGTTTATGAATCCCCATGGAAGGCCGAGTCTTGAGTCAAACACCTTCTGGAGCCTGTAAAACCAGGTAAATGGCGCAAACTTCATGTTTAGGAATAAATATGGCGCGGTGAACCAGTCGGGAAGCTGGGCCATTATTACTATAAAATATGCATACATCAAGTTTGTGGTGGGAAACAAAAGGCTGATCACAACATAGGATAGCACAAATCCGATTATAACGTCCGCCGCAGTCTCGGCAAAAAACTTTCTCCCGCTTTTTGTTTTTCGGTGATATCCGGTGTCCCAGTGGGGGAATGCGTCCGCGAGAAAATGCGAACCTATTGCGATGGGTACAGCTAAGGCCGGGTTGCCTATTTTTGCGGCTATTACAGTTCCTATTAGCGCGTGTCCTGTTGCGGTCATAATTAAATTTTGCCCGGCACAATCCTTCGGATTGGCTTAAAGAATCGTTAGGTACTTTTTATTATACGCCTTTCGTCCGGTATCCTGTCAAGGCTTGAGATATAAATTTGCTTATTTTTTGCCCGTCTCGCATTTTATTTTATTCGAGCTCTTCGCGTTTTTTGGCCAAAAAGGAGAACCACTGCTCGAAAAACCCTACCAAACCCTTGAACGGCATTTCGATTATGAAATCAATGATTATCAATATAAAATTAATCTGCGCTATTCCTTCGGTAAACCTTCGTCCGACCCTTATAATTGGGACAAAGAAGAAGTCGATAATAGGTGTCGTAATGTTTTGTTTAAAAATAACTGTATAAGTATTGGCGGTTTGATAAATCCGGTAGCTTAAGAAGGAAATTATTGCGACGAAAAACATAAAAACAGCCTGGCTTATCGGGTTTAGATGGAGCTTGGTCAAAACTACTACAAAGATTCCGAATACAAGAATTATACTTAAAAGCCAGAGTATATAAAAAACACGATCTCGAAGCGTCACTGCGCTTGATGATTTAAGCTTAAGCGACAAAGTGGGTGTTATCTGCGGATTTTCTTCGAACAGGAGTTTTAAGACATCCTGATATATCTTTTGCGAATTTTTATTTCCGGGGGTTTGGATGAAAAGCCCGACAAAAATCATAAGAAGAGGAGGTACGGTCGTGTTTATGGCTATAGAAAACCACTGTACCTGTCCGTAGAAAAGCCTTTCAAAAGCTCCCTCCACAAAAAGCGCAATAAAGGCCTTTGTCGCAAGAATAAAGATAAAACTTCTAATTATAGCGGTTGTTATTTTGTCCCTTACATTTTTGTAACGTGCCCTGCAGATTTCAAAAACCCTATTTTTGAGTGCTTCCGGCTCCTTGGCAAGTTTTCTTACATGCCCTTTTTCGAGCATTAAAAGGTCGTAAAGGATTAAAAAAGGCGGAGTATTTTTCTTTATGTGGTTAAATACCCTGTCTTTTTTCGGGTAGGAAAGCTGGTATTCGATTTCGTTTACGCCCAAAGCAAAGTTATCCAATACCTTTTCGAAATTCTCTTTGCTTAATTTTCCGAAGATCTGCAGGAAAAGTTTATATCGCAGAAAGGGGGCGTCGTCCCTGTCGAAGTTTTTCCTTATGGCAATGTATACTTGAACGTCGCGGGTTTGCTTTGAGTCGTCCACAATTTCTATAGAGTTTTTTAAAACGTGAAACATGAAATTGCTCATTGCCTCTTTTTCTTTGTTGGGAAGAAGAATTACGTCTATTTCACTTGATAAGAGTCCGATTATAAGCTCGTATACGTCGACATCTTTTAAAAGCCGTCTTTTTACGGTCTGTTCTTTTAGGTTTTGGAAAAGTTCGATTGATTCGGCAACCCTGTCGACTATTGATTCGGGGACTGTTAAATCCGCAAAATATCCTGCCCAGACAAGTTCACGCACCAAACCTTCAGCCAGGGCCTTGCTGTCGGCTTCAAGAACCAGGCGTCTTTTAAGGATCCTTTCTATGGCACGCCTTAGAATGGTTTCTTCGTTGCCGTAGTCCATAGCGGTTCTTAATTTTTCATAATATGAGGCTACTTTGGAGACAAGAATGTTGACGCTTATTTTTTTCCCTTCGTCGTTTTCTTTTGTTGCTTCAAAGTTTTTTATGAGGGCAGAGGCTATTTTTGAAAAATCGTTTGATACCGGCGGCATATGTTATTAAGCAAGCATTATAACAGGAGGGTACAGGTTGTCAAATTGAATAAGGGGTACTAGAAACCCAAGAGCTCTTTGAGTTTTCCTTTCAAATCCTGCGGTTTAGGTGCATTATTTTCCGGAGCCGGCGCTACAGAAGCTTCCGCTGCAGATATTGCATTGATCCCATCCGTACTTGCCGTTGTTCCAGGAACAGGAGAAGGGGCGACAGGAGCTATTGGCGTTTCCGATATTGCAGGAGACGAGTTTATATCAGGCGAGGATGCCGGTGCCGGTTCAACTGCGGGAGTTGCTTCGGCTGTTGGGGCAGAGGACTCTTGCAGCGCGCCGGTTCCATCAGTGCCGGGCGCCGGTACTGTTCCGGATGTTTCTGCAGAAGCAGGAGCTGATCCAAAAGGTGAATCTCCCAGTGTGGTATCTGGCGCCGAAGGGGCCTGGCCTTCTTGCTCACCGTCGTTACTTGCCGGCTCGGGAGAAACGTTACTCATATTATTCATACCTCTTGACTCAACTGCGGGAGCGGTTGGCTCAGATTGTCTGGTGACCTCTACAGGATTAATTGACGGTGCCGAATCGGATTGTGAAGCTGTAGTTTCTGGTGTTACATTTACTTGTGTTTCGCTTGCCTGAGGCATAGTTCCAATTTGCGGAGCGCCATTTTCCTGAGGAGTCATTGTCGCAACATCGGATCCTACAGTAGGTTGGGGTTGTTCTGTTAATGGATCTGCCATACTAAACAGATTACAGGTATTGTTAGTATATGTCAAGAGTATTTTTGTATAATATGCGTGATGTTAAAACTAAAAGCGGCGGAACTAAGAAATACTATACCGTCGAAAGAACATTTAGATGAAATTAAGAAAAACAGGCGGGATATCTATTTTGTTTTGGATAATGTTTTGGATACCTATAATGTGGGTGGGATTTTCCGGTTGGCGGATGCAATAGGCGTAAGTAAAGTTTTTCTTTGCGGTGAAACCGAAACTCCTCCGAATCCGAGGATTAAAAAAGCATCGATTAACACTACCGAGTGGGTAGCCTGGCAGTATTTTGCAGATGCAAAAACTGCAATATCAAATATCAAAAATCAAATACCAAAAATCCAAATTATTGCGGTAGAACAGAACAAGGCCTCAGTGCCTTATGCGCAAATCGATTACAGATTACCGCTGGCGCTTGTTGTAGGGAACGAAACAACGGGCGTAAGCAAGGAAACTTTAAAAAAGTGTGATTTCATTGCCGAGATCCCGATGTGGGGAGTAAACAGGAGTTTGAATGTTATTATATCTTTGGGAATAGTTTCTTACGAGGCTGTTAAAAAGTTTTAGGAAGGACCGTCTCCATAGCTTTTTTAATAGCATCTAGAGCTTTGTTAGCATTTAATATATCTTCGTGGTCCATTCTTCTAGTTTTTGCCTCTGCGCCGTTTTTTGTGGTGACGGCGGTTTCCCCGCCTTGGCAGAAACTGTAAACAGTTGTTAACTTATGGCCGTTTTCTCCGGATACAACAAAAAGTGCAAACGGCGAAGACGTGCCAAACTCTCCTGTAGGAAATGAATCTTTAGATAAAAAATAAAGCGGATCGGTTCCGTTTAATACCGCATTTTCATCGGGAAAGAACATTGTTTGTTGCTGTCCGTGAGTTTTGCGATAAGAAACAGTTAAATCTTGTTCCCCCTGTCTTTGTATCACCAGGTCACCGTTTAAATAAATATGCCTGGAACCGTTAAAAGCCATTGCTGCAACTTTTGATGCGATTTGTGTTTCTTTAGCAATTAATGATTGCATGCTTGGAGTTGATCGAATTTCGTTTCTTAATTGTTGAGGGTTTTCCGCTACAGTCATTTTCCAAGAATATAACACAGCTATTTAACTTCTTCAAGGACTTTTGTATAATTGCATTTGTGGAAACTACAGATAATTACAAGAAACATACCGCAAAAAATCCGCTTCAGCGTTGGTTTATACAAAATTTCGAAGAAACTCTTGGCAGGGAAGTCAAAAAATTAAATGTCGAATCAATTCTTGACGCAGGCGCCGGAGAAGGTTTTACTCTTGAATATTTGAGGCTTAAAAATATTGGCCGAAGGTACGAGGGAATAGATTTTTTAAAAAAAGCGGTTGACATCGGAAACAAAGTACACCCCAAAATAAAGCTAAAAGAGGCAAGCATCTATGAGATGCCTTTTAAACAAAACAGTTTTGATTTGGTGATGTGTACAGAAGTTCTGGAGCATCTGGAAGAACCTAAAAAAGCCTTAAAGGAAATTTTCGGAGTATCCCGAAAGTATGTTTTGCTTTCGGTTCCGAACGAGCCGATTTTTATGGGGTCGAATTTTTTGCGCGGGAAAAATTGGTCGAGGTGGGGAAACGACATAGAACACATTAACCACTGGACTATGTTTGGGTTTCCTGGGTTTGTCAAAAAAAATGCAGGCACAAATGTCAAAATTATCTCAAGAAAATACCCATTCCCCTGGACAATGCTGGTTTTGGAAAAAATTTGATACTTAAGCAGTATTTCGCAGGGTAAGCCTGGGGACCCGCCTCAAGATTACAGTGGTTTACCCTCCGTGTTGATGGTAATCGATTAAAACCTCTTTTTCCGCTCCTATCATTTTCAATATGTACTCGTTTTATTTTTGATTATCGTCCGGGAACATTAATATCGGAACAGGCACTTCTTCCAGCTTTACTTTTCTTTCCACTCCGTTGCCATTTTTAATTTCCGCATTTATTTTTGCAACCTCGTCGCTTGATACTCCTCTTTGGGCAACGAACGAAAGGGCATCATATAAAATCCTATTCATTTCATCCGGAGATACCTGTCTAAAACCTGTTACTTCCTGCCCATTAAGTTAAAATAGCGGAACGTTCTGCTGTTCTACCCTTATCATAGCTTGAAATTATAACACACAAGAAACTTTTGACAAACCGCCCTTTTATGGTCCTATAGTTGACTTTAGCTTCAACAAATTGTATTATACGCTCATGGAGAGACCAAGACCTTCAGACGAATTGGCGGAAGTTGACGTTGTAAACGCACTGACCAAAATTCGTGATTTGGCATCAAAATATGGAGTTAAGAATGCAGATGGCGTTATGGCATTTACTTGCCATTACAAAGATACGGAAGATATAAGAAAAAAAGCGGATTTTACGGTACTTTACAATCAACAAAAACATACGATCGTAGTTTCCTATGAAAGAAGACGTGCGATTGAACCTGATTTTCATCCTGTTTCTCAAGTTTTCCAAAGGCAAAAATCACAGCATGCAATAATGTCGGGATATAGATTCCAGCTGACTTTTACTAATGGTCAGCTCACCGACAGAAGAGTATTTAATGCCAGTTGGGGACCTGACGATAAATGGAGCGGAGTCCCATCAACAAATTCTAATCTAAGTCCGCTTTTTATGCTGCAGTCCGATTTTTTGGAAAAAGCAGAGGAGCAAAAGTGCAGACAAAGGACACGCGAAGAACGAAGACTAAGGGTTGAAAACGGCAACCATCGATTAAATTCGGTATCGAGAAGTATAAGAAAAGGCACGAGGAAAATGTTGGGGGATGTGAAATCCAGAGTAAGAAATTCCTGATAAGGTCCTCGTTGCATTCAGCATTTAGTCTTGACAAGTTTTTCCCTCGGTGATATAACAACTACTTATTATGGGAAAAGATGTGGAAAGGTATAGAGGAACTAGCCAATTTGCAGAAGGCCAAGGGGGGCATATAGGAAGAAAACCCACAAGCAAAAATGCCGAAAGAGTCAGGAGACATATACAAGAGGGAATGCAAATGGCGCAAGGATTAGGACAAGATATTTCTAAATTAACTCCGTACGAGGCAAGAAGGATCAGGAAAAAAGCAATATCAAGCGTTGCATCAGACGCCTTAATTGAAAGATCAAAACCGACCAGAAATGTCCGTCAAGACGTTGAAGAAGGTTTAGACCTACATTTTCAATTTCAAAATCCTACAGAAATTGAAACTTTCGACCTTTGAACCACTCTTTAACTTGACTTTAATCTTATAGTATAATAAAATACTACTCTTATGGCACGTTATTCAGAAAGTGAATTAAGAGCAGTTTTTGGTGATGAGGCGGAAAAATTAACCCGGCAACTTAATGAGCGAAGAAGACAGTCTCGTGAAGAAAAGTTTGGTGAGTCGGAAAAAATTCGGATAGAGCTTGCTGAAATAGCCGACAGATACAAATCCGCCAGACATACTCCGGAAGTAATTTCTGGAACCTGGCAGGATTTGTGGTTGCAATGGGGGAAAAGAATTGGCAGGGAAGTTAGGGTTCCACCCCTAGAACATGGCAAGAAAGCAATCGGTAAAGCAGAGGCAAGAAATGACTTTTTTGTCTACGTACCGGAAGAATTTTCAGAACCTGAAAATTCGCACGATTTAAAAGTTATGATGAAGGGAGTCGCCGGACATATACCTTCTGTTCCATATCAACCGTATAGAAATTTAATCAGACAATCTGGCTGGTTAAGGACAGAATACAGTATTTTACCTCCCCACGAAGGGATTAGCCTTGATCAAATGAGGCGATTTTCCCATTCGGAAAGGGAACCAATGACAGTTAATACTTATGCCATTGCTTCTCAGGCGGCAAGGCTTTTTAGCGGTTCCTTTTTTGACGCAGATAATTTTTCCAGCAGGGCTCATAGGTGTTCGGTTATTTTCGGAAGTTCCTTGTTTGACAGGGAAGGTATCTTAATGACGAGAGCAAATTCGAATAATGGTTGGAACAGCAGTATAAATGAAAGGTTAATAACTAGGGCAGAATTATTGGGGGTAAGGACGGTTGCAAAACAGGGAAAGGCCTAACTTTCAGCTTCTTTTTCATCTTGACAAAACATTCAAAATAGCTATAATGGTTTGTGTTATGTGAAAGTCTTTTGCCGAAGTTTTGGGAAGCAAGCCCGCCTTTGGCGGGATTTTTCATTTTATAGAGAAAATTTAGAGTTTGCACTTTGAAAATTTAACAGCACATTATTGAGTGAGGATAATTTCACTTTAAGAAGCGAAAGCTTCTCAATCAAAAAGTGGTAGGAATTTTCAGGTATTCCTTAAAAATTACCTGAACAGATAGAGTTTAACTCTGTCAAATTTTTTTGAGAGTTTGATCCTGGCTCAGGATGAACGCTGGCGGCGTGCCTTAAGCATGCAAGTCGAACGGGGCCCGTAAGGGCCCAGTGGCGGACGGGTGAGTAACGCGTAGGAATCTACCCCTAGGTGGACCATAGCCTTCCGAAAGGAAGGGTAATAGTCCATGGTCAATTTATTGTAAAGCATTAACTTTGCGCCAAGGGATGAGCCTGCGTCCTATCAGCTAGTTGGTGAGGTAAAAGCTTACCAAGGCGATGACGGGTAGCTGGACTGAGAGGTCGATCAGCCACAACTGCACTGAGACACGGGCAGTACATCTACGGATGGCAGCAACTGGGAATATTGCGCAATGGACGAAAGTCTGACGCAGCGACGCCGCGTGGAGGAAGAAGGCCTTCGGGTTGTAAACTCCTTTTGATAGTCCCTTCACGGACTATAGAATAAGCCTCTACTAACTACGTGCCAGAAGTCTCGGTAATACGTAGGAGGCAAGCGTTATCCGGATTCATTGGGCGTAAAGTGTGCGTAGGCTCATCGAAAAGTCGTATCTTAAAGACTAAGGCTTACCCTTGGGAGTGGATACGATACTTTTAATGTTGAGGATTGTCAGGGGTACCGGAACAGTTAATGTAGCAGTGAAATGCGTTGATATTAACTGGAACACCAAAGGCGAAGGCAGGTACCTGGGATTTTCCTGACGCTGAGGCACGAAAGCTAGGGTAGCGAAACAGATTAGATACCTGTGTAGTCCTAGCCGTAAACGATGTCCGCTAGCTTTTTGTATTTTATATAAGAGGCGCAAGTTAACACGTTAAGCGGACCGCCTGGGGAGTACGGCCGCAAGGCTAAAACTCAAAGGAATTGACGGGGACCCGCACAACCGGTGGAGCGTGTGGTTCAATTCGAGACAAAACGAAAAACCTCACCAGGGTTTGACATAATACCGTACATTCTTTCAGAGATGAGAGGAAATCCGTAAGGATGGTATTACAGGTGCTGCATGGCTGTCGTCAGCTCGTGCCGTGAGGTGTTCCCTTAAGTGGGGAAACGAGCGCAACCCGCGCGAAATGTTGAATATTCATTTCGGACGGTCCCTATTTTTTAGGGAAGGAAGGAGCGGAAGACGTCAAGTCAGCACGGCCCTTATACCCTGGGCTACACACACACTACAATGGCGAAAAACAACGGGCTGCAAGCGCGTAAGTGCAAGCGAATCCCTTAAATTTCGCCTCAGTTCAGATTGGGGTCTGCAACCTGACCTCATGAAGTCGGAATCGGTAGTAATCGCAGATCAGCATGCTGCGGTGAATACGTTCTCGGGTCTTGTACACACCGCCCGTCAAGGCAGTAAAGTCGGTAGCTATCGAACATCCCCTTTGGGGGGTGGAGATAGAGATTGGCGATAAGGCTTAAGTCGTAACAAGGTATCCCTACCCGAAGGTGGGGATGGATCACCTCCTTTCTAAAATTTAAAAAGGCGCGTCCTTTTTAAGAGAGTAAGAAAGGCAGATGAACGGCAAAGTTGGCAAAAATACCGTATAGTATTGACTACCAACGAACACGTAACACCAAGAGAGAATAACTCTTGTAAATCTCAATTATTCATAACTTCCTACCACTTTTTGGTTGATAATTTGAGGGAATTATTCCTGAAATTAGCCTCCGACAATTTTCCGTTCTTGGTATTAAGCGCGATTTTTGCGCTTCTTGCTCTCTGGAAAGTTGAAGACCCATCTAGAAAACCACCCCAAAGGTGGTTTTTTAGTGATCAAAATTCTCCTTGTAAAAGTCTCTTGACAGACTTTACTATAAGTTATATAATACCGCGCATGACAGAAATTGACGAAGGCCAACCGGCGTATACAAGCTTTCAACTTTCCGATGGAAGAAGGTATTCAAATTACTTTTTTGACGAAGGGACTGTTGAGGTGCACAGGCCCGTTAAGCCGCAGGAATATCAACATTCAGATAATATAGAAGAAAATTGGGCTGAAGCATGGCATCGGGCCCACGATGCAAAAGTCACAAATTTATTAAGTGACTCCGCTGTTGCCGTGAATTTTTTTAGAAACTTTCCAGGAGAAAGTGAAATAGATAATGAATTTCTTTTGGCCGGAATCACACATCCCGATAAAGCCGTCAGATCTATTGCAAGTACGATTCGACCATTATCCGAAGTTGGGCTTGCGCTTGCAATAGGCTTAAATGATGATAACCCCTTGGATAAAATGATAATTATCTGCCGCCAGAGGAGTCTGGGTGTTACAGAAGATCAAATTACTAAAGCTGAAGCACTTGCCAAACAGTTAGGTCAAGATATGTCTCTGAGTTTGGATGAAATATTCCGCGGCAAATTTCAAAGTTAAATCTAACTCCCCGGAATTCAAATAAACATACAATCCTGCTATAATATCTTAACGAATTTATATGAAAATCGGAATTTTTACCGAAGGTTATCCGCCTCAAATTAATGGAGTTGCCACGTCTGTCGAAAATTCTGTAAAGGGACTTAGGAAGAGAGGCAACGAGGTTTTTGTAGTTGCCGCCAAATACCCAAATGTTAAAGATGAAAAATATGTAACCAGGCTAAGTTCAATACCTGTAATAAGGGATATGAACCTTAGAATGGCAACGCATCTTCCGGAAAGAGCATTATTTAGGCTATCAAAAATAGAATTTGACATAATCCATTGCCATTCGGGCGGACCTCTTACAATAATGGGACTGGAGTTTTCAAGGCTTAAAAGAACTCCTGCGGTTTTTACATACCATACGCTTTTTAATCAATATACGCATTATGTTTTTAGGGGAAAACTTATAACTCCAAAAATGGCGGAGACCGCAAGCAGGATTTTGTGCAACCGTTTCGATTATATAATTGCCCCGACTCTCAGGATTAAAAAGGAGCTCGTATCATATGGCGTTAAGAAGCCTATTGCCGTTATAGCAAGCGGGATAGATACCAAAAAATTTGACGTTAAAGACGACGGGTTCTTAAGGTTAAAAACCGGAATTCCGAACGACCAAAAAATCCTGCTTTACGTGGGACGATTGGCAAAAGAAAAGTCGCTTGATTTTGTAATAAGGTCTTTTAGGATTGTAGCCGAGAAAGATAAATCCTGTGTTCTTGTTATAACCGGAAACGGCACAAAGAAGGATGTTGCATTTTTTAAAAATTTGTCCAGGAGTTTAAAACTCGAGAAAAGGGTATATTTTACAGGTGCGTTTAAGCCAAGTGAAATAGAAAAAGTTTATGCCGGTGGATACGTTTTTCTATTTGCTTCCGCTTCGGAAACGCAGGGCATGGTCGTTTGGGAAGCTTTGGCATCGGGGCTGCCTGTTATTGCGGTAAGAGATAAAGCTCTGGAAGATGCAATAGAAAGCGGCAAAAACGGCATTTTTACCAAGAGGGACGAGAATGAATTCGCAAAAACCGTACTCGAGTTTTTAAAGAACAATGATTTAAGAGAAAGAATGTCGAAAAACGCAAAAGAAAGTGCCCAAAAGTTTTCTCTTGAAAAAAACGCCGAAGAACTGGAAAAAGTTTACAAAAAGGTTTTATCAGAGCAAGCAAATAAAAGAATTCACGAAGTTGTTTTAAGTTCCGAAATAAACATTCCTGTTGAAAGAATTTGGGAGCTTTTAACCGATCTTACTCTTTATACCAAATATGTTAAGCATACTCAAAAAGTATATGGTCCCAAAAAGTTGACGATTGGGACGGGATGGCAGGATTGGTCCACAATGCTTTGGGTACCAATTAAGGTATCACATAAAGTAGTGGTATTTGATAAAAATAAGGCGATAGGATTTGATATTCCGTTTCCTTGGCCCGTTGGTGGAGAAATGATACAAAGAATATATCTTGAAAGAAATGGACCAAAGACTAAGTTTAATGCTTCTATGAAATTCAGGTTTGGAAACAGGTTTGTGAATATTTTAATTTCCTCAATACTTAAGGCACGGCTTAGGGACACAATGTTGTATACTATGGAAAAGACCCAAAAAGATAGACTTAAACTAATGGGCAAAAACTAAATGTTAATTTCAGTTGTAGTTTGCGCTTATAACGAAGAAAAAGGGATTGCGGAATGCATAAACGCCATTAAAAAGCAATCGTTAGCAGGGGGTGACTATGAAATTCTTGTTGTAGATAATGCTTCAACCGACAAGACCGCAGAAATTGCGAGAAGCTTAGGCGCAAGGGTTGTATCGGAGCCCCATAAAGGCATAGCACATGCAAGGGAAAGAGGCTCGGAGGAGGCAAAAGGCGAGATAATTGTTTTTACAGATGCGGATACCAAGGTTCCGGATAACTGGCTTACGACAATTGCCGGCGCTTTTAAAAAAGACGAAAAACTTGTGGGATTTGGCGGAACGTACAAAATCACCACAGGCACATTCTTATCGCGTTTGGTTATGAATAGTACTATGTATCCTTTGTATCTTTTGGGAAAAATTATAACCGGCGGATGGGTATTAATAGGGCCTAATATGGCTTATAGGAAGTGGGCATTTGATAAAACGGGAGGGTACGACACGAGTCTTTCCCAAGGAGAAGATATAGATATTTCGCAAAAACTTCAGAAATTGGGTAAAGTTAAACTCGTTAACAATTTTTATGTTTACCAGACCGGAAGGCGATTCGAAAAGGGACTTATTCCTGGACTTAGAAGTTACGGAATAAGCTGGCCGATGAAAGTATTTTTTCATAAAGATACCACAAAAAAACTTCAGGACTTCAGATAATCTTATCCCATAGTTGACTTATCAAAATTTTGTGCTAGAATGTTGGGCATGAACAGAAAAATTGAAGCTGCAGGATTATTTTTTGGAGCAACGGCGGTGCTTTCAGGTTGTGCGGGTGGTCCTTCTGCCGAAGATGTTGTAAGAAGCCAATCAACTTATGAAGCCGCTATGAGCAACCCTCAATTTTTGGTATTTAGGTCTGAGGTTAGGTGTTATTCTAATCAAAGTCCGGAAAAAGCTACACAAGGCGGTTTGGCCGAAGTTACGATTAAAGATACCAGATGTTTTGGCGACACCGGTTCATTCGGGCTTCCAAAGGATAGCCCAGCAATCCCCGAAACCACTATTTTTGCACAGGGAGCCACAATAATAACGCTTCCCAAAAATTAAGGTTTGACATGCGCGCGTTTAGAACTATAGACTATGAGTATGCCGGAAGCAGCAGAGGGCACTAACGAACAGAGTCCAAAAATCCCCTTTAAAGACAGAAAACCTCAGGAAGGAAGTATTGGCAGCGGAATAGGCGTTAACGGACGAGGTTTTAGTTCGAACCTTGGGCGCAGGTTAATAGAGCGGGGTCATCTTATAGGCTCGACAAGAGAGACAAATATCCCAGGTAGCGACATTCATAGGGGAACGGTTGAGCGTTTTGAAAGAGGTGAGTTTTACAGGGCATATATGGATTTTAGGCGAAGGATGCGGGATGCGGAAAAACGCGGAGAAAATTCAACTGACAAAAAAGAGGAGTTTAGAATCTTCAGGCAAAAAGCGACCGAGTTCAAGAAAAAGTTAGACACGTTAAACAAGCAGTTCTATCCTTATAAGAATGACTGGGACAGAGTTGATGTCAGCGATCCGGAACTTGGCGAACATCATATTCCGGTAGTTACTCTCGATCTAAATCCACCCAAAGAGGGAGAACCAGACGAACGCGTCCCTTATTTTTTTGTTCCTACATATATAGCAAATCCATATCAGGTGGCGTTTTTAGCCATGGCGCTTGCGTTAGAGGGCCAAAAAGTCCATGTAATGACTTATCCGGAAAAATATAAAATGTCGGAAAGCAGTCCGGATTGGCTTAAGATTGTCAAAAACGCCGGTACGCTAAGGCCATACGCAAAACTTGCACAAAAGGTTGCAGACGGATTAATACTTGATAATTATAATTTAGTCGGAACTTCTATGGGGGCAGCTGTTTCTTTGGAAATGGCCTCAGACCCTGCCAGCAAGGGGAGAATCAATGATTTGATAATCGTAGACCCGCCGAGTCTTCACGATAGGAATTCCTGGAAAATGGCTCTTTACGATTACGGTTTAATGGAAGGGGTTGTCGAGGGATTGGATAGGGAAATAAGAATTAAGGCCGAGCAGAGCGAAAGACCGGATTTAGACGCAACCATGGGAAGAGGGGGAGGTTGGCTGGAGGCGCCATTTTTATGGGCTCCAATACTTGCAAAAGGGCTTCACCACAATGATCTATTCTCAAGGCTCGGGGTTGCTTCGTATATAACTAAGGAAAAAGACCCGGAAGGGACACTTATAAATATTGACGAAAAGGACTTGACCCACAGCGTGTCGCAGGCTATTTTAAAATCGTAAATTATCGACATTAAACCCTGTTTTTGTTATACTTTAGGCACGCTACGCAGGGCGCGGTGGTGAAGCGGCTAACACGGCTGTTTGCAGAACAGATATTCAGGGGTTCGAGTCCCCTTCGCGCCTCAAGAAAGTATATATAGCATGAAAGAAAAGGAACAAAGTTCATGGATTGAAAGAAATGCTAAATGGATTATACCCGGCGGCATAATTGCGGGAATAATCGGCTTGGTTGCGTTACCCGAGCTTGCCGTATTGGGATTCGGAGTAGCTGGTTTGGAAGCAACCGGCGTTATTTACGAAAGAGCTGGAAAGAAAAAGAAGACAAGTCCGCAGGCGGTATAAAAAAGGGTGGCTAGTTCATCGGTAGAACGCTTCTCTGATAAAGAAGAGGTGGATGGTTCGACTCCATCGTCACCCACAAGACAAATCTTTACGACTTCAAATCCCTCAAAATTTCTGTTATAATCCTTATTTGTGCGTATGGAAGCAGGAAATTTAAATCCAATGGAAGAAGAACAAAGACGGCTTCAAGAAGTCAAGACTTTTGTAAAGAATAATCTGGTTGTTGCAAATAACGATACAGCGCTTTGCGGCGACGGCAGGCCTGTTGCGGATGAACAACGGGTAAAAGAAACAGAAGGTGCAATAAGGGAATTCGGAGCCGACTTAGGATTTGTTTTTGCGGTAGCAAGCACATTGGCAAGGAAAAAAATTGATATTTCCGCGGAAGAGGTTACAAATGGGGTAATTGACGCACTTCTTGAAACAAGAGGTAAGGACTCGTCGGTTTATTATCATACCGACGAAGAGTCGGAAAAAAAGGGAACGATAGGATGCGGGCACGCGGCAAGAATTACAAATATTCAAAACGAGAGCTTATATGCTCCATTGACCTCGGATTACGCAAAGAAAATTTATGACTTTTTTATTTCGCATCCAAAAGCAAAAAAAGTCGTGTTAAGAGGAGGACACGAAGACCATAAGGAGGAAGGGGTATTGCTTGTTGAATCCAAAAATTACAATCTTTCGCCGCAACACAGCGTCAGAACAACTGACGGAATGCATATGTTTTTTGTGGCAGATCTACAAAGGCAAAAAGAAGCAATCGGAAAATTCTTCCCGATTTTTGCCAAAAAACATAATATTTCGCCGGCGCTGTACTCGGAAGAGGTGGTAAAGACAAATTTAAGTCAGATGACAGCGACGGCGAGCCTTTTAGCAAAAGGTCTTCCACAATTTATGGTTAAAATTTCCGAAACTCAGGAACCGGAGATTAATTTCCTTTCAAACGTTTCATAAAAACCCCACTTGAAATATCCCAGATTTGAAGCCCACTTTAAATAGATATAAATTAGCTATATTATTTGATTATTGCAGATTTATAGTGTTATACTTTTGATATGAATGACATAGGTTCGGAACTTCCGCCGGTTAATAATGGTGAGAATCCTCATAATTCCGGTGAAGCCAAACCGTTGTTTTCCAATATACAATCTGCGGAATCAGCGGCTAAGGAATCGCAAAGTGCGATTGTGATTGGGGCGGAAATTGCGGTTAAAAGAAGCGGCGGGGATATAGAAGGGGGATGGAGAGTAGATTCAATTGACCCTAAAACCGGAAGGGTATTTGCTCAAAAAGGAGATCTATCAAAAGATTTTGATAAAAGCGAGTTAGACAGATACAATATGCCGCCTTCGTTGGGCGATATCCAAAACGCATCAAGTCGACAGGAATTATTTTATTTTCTTAATAGACTTGGTGGGATACAAGGGTCTTCTAATTATTTCAGCAGCCAGGAATTGGAAGGTATTATATCTCAAGTTTTGGAACACAAAAGTCCTTTAGAATCAATTACACGGACAGGAGGCTTAAGGGACAGAGTAGAGCAAATAATGAAAGTAGAAGAAAAAAGAAGAGAAATCCAAGAGGCTTCAAAAGGATAAATTTAACTTCCCTCTTTGAAAATTAGAAATCTTGGTGTAAACTAGCCGGGTTATGGTTCTTTCGGATAAAGATATAAAAAAGGCACTTAAGGAGGGAAGGCTAAAGATAACGCCTGCGCCAAACCTTAAAAACCAGCTTGGTTCAAACTCGATAGATTTGCGCCTTGGGAATACATTCAGGATATTTGATAACAGCAGGTTTGCTTACATTGACCCTTTTAAGAAGAACATCGCAGAGGAAATAACAAGGGAAATAAAGAAAAAAGACGGGGAGCCTTTTATAATCCAGCCGGGAGACTTTGTTTTGGCAACAACGGTCGAATATTTGGAGCTTTCCGATGACGTTGTCGGAAATTTGGAGGGACGATCGAGTATCGGAAGGCTTGGAATCGTCGTTCACTCAACCGCCGCAAGCGTAGAATGCGGATTCAGGGGAAAAATAACGCTTGAGCTTGCCAACATGGGGAAAATGCCTGTTGCCTTATATCCCGGAATGAGGATTTGCGCAGTTTCGTTTATCCAGATGACAAGCCCCGCGGAAGTCCCGTACTACAAGAAAAAAAGCGCGAAATATGTAGGACAAAAAGGCCCGGGAGAAAGTAAAATCAGCCGGGAGAAATAAGATGTTTAGCGGTAAACGCCGCGCATCTCCTCAGGAATTAGAGAAGCAATAGCTTTTCCTACCTGGTTATTAACTTCTTCCCAGTTATGGGCGTGAACCATCTCGCCTATCTCGGGGCCGTCAGATTTTATTGGCATTCCCATGCGAACTATGACCATATCCGCACTACCAAAACCAAACCCTGCAAGAAAAGCTTTGGTATGAGGAAGAGGAATTCTTCCGGCCGGGTCGTGAACTTGTGTTCCTCCTTCTATTCCAACGGGTATAAAAATTGCTTCGGTTTTTCTGTATCTTTTAAGAAGGGTATAAGGGGTTTTTAAAGAAATATCAACTAGCTCCTGCATTCCGTTCCTTTTTCCGTTCAGATCCCTTCTTCCTCCATCGACAGTGCCTTCTGCCAAAACGGCCACCGCATACCCTTCCTTAATGCCTTCCCTCATATCCGACATAAACTGTTCGGGATTAGCTATCATATCGCGGTTTTCTTTATCATGCTTAGTGGTTGTAAGTACAGGAATAATGCCGTATGTCTCCATAGTCGGCTTTGCTCCATCGTAAGCTATTTTTGCAAACTTTCCCTGTCTGCCGCTGTCTAAGGATGCAGCAAGCGGAAGCAAAAAGCCTTGAATTCTTTTATCTTCGGGCAATACCTCATTTGCGGCGCCTCTTAAAATATAAGCCGGTTTAACCAGAGAAACAGCGTTAGATTGCGAATCGTGGTTTGCAACTATAACGGGGGTATAGCCGTCTCTTACTGCTTCCATATAAGCATTTTGGAACCCGTCTTGATATTCAATTCGTGCCCCGAGTCCGTGGGCCTCCGTCCAGTGCCCGATTACAGAGTCTACAACCGGGGGTATTTCTCTTTTGAATGCCAGCGGTTTTATCGGTCTTCTTATAAATGCCCTTTGCTCGATTGACTGTCTCTCAACGCTCATAATTTAGTGAATTTATGTATTTTAGCACAAAATCGTACCTTCGGATAGCATAACGGTATTAGGATTGTTAAGAAAGCAAATTTTAGTGGTTTGAAAAATTTCTCCGATATGCTATATTTCAAAAAGGTATGGCAGGAACAGACAGAGGTAAATTTATAGTCATTGACGGAAATGACGGCTCGGGTAAAACAACCCAGCTAAATCTTCTCAAAGCTCACCTTGATAAAAAAAACATCCCCGTTGCGGTCTTTGACTTTCCCCAGTACAAAACTTTCCACGGGGAAACCGTCGGGCGCTTCCTCGCGGGTGAATTCGGGCCTTTAAATAGCGTCAGCCCTTACCTTTTGGCGTATCCCTACGCTTTGGACAGGCTCGGCGCGTCACCGCACATAAAAGCAGCCCTTTCCGAGGGAAAAATAGTTTTGGCAAACAGGTACGTTGCATCAAACCTTGCTCACCAGTCGGGAAGGCTTCCCAAGAACCAGAGAAGAAATTTTGTCGACTGGGATATAGAATTTGAATATTATCTAAACGGTTTGCCAAGAGAGGATCTGTTGATATATTTGTATGTTCCCCATAAACAAAGCCAGAAACTTCTTAAAAATAAGGAAAGGGCAAAAAGGCAGTATTTAAACGGGAAAACAAAAGATATGGTCGAGGATAACAAAAAATACTTAACGGATTCGGAGGAAGCGTACCTTGATTTACTCGAAAGGTTTGACCACTGGATAAAAATAGACTGCACCAATCCAAAGGGCCAGCTTTTGTCAAAACAGGAAATCCACGAACAAATAAAAACCGAGCTTATAGGAAGGAATATCATATGAGGATTAATGTAAAGCGCATCGATAGAAACCTGCCCCTTCCCGAATATAAGACCAAAGGCGCCGTCGGTTTTGATCTTACGGCGCGGGAGAACGTCACAATGTCGCCATTTGAAGTAACCCTTATTCCTCTGAACCTGATTGTAAAAGTTCCCAAGGGTTTCGGATTATTTTTGTTTTCCAGAAGTTCAACTCCTTCCAAAAAGGGGATTATGGTGGCAAACGGAGTGGGAGTAATCGACCAGGATTATAACGGCGAGGAAGACGAATTGAAGCTTTCTGCGGTTAACATTACTCGCAAAAAAGTAGTAATTGAAAAAGGAGAAAGGATTTGTCAGGGAATATTCTTAAAGTTATCAACGGCTAAGTTTACGGAAGTAAAGAAAATGCGCTCGGTGTCGCGCGGAGGTTTCGGAACAACAGGCCGAAGATAAATGAGCAGGGAAAAAAAATACCATATCGGAGTAAAGGCGGTCTTTGTAAAAAGAGGAAAAGTTTTACTTTTGGAAAATACGCCCGACAAAAATAACCGATACAGTTTTCCGGGAGGAAAAATTGACGAAGGCGAGAGCGTATTAAAAGCCTTAAGAAGAGAGCTGAAGGAAGAAATCGGGATTAGAAATTTTGAAATAACAGAGCTTGTAAATATATTCGAAAGGTTTGATTACAAAAAAAATACTGGATTGATGCTTCTTTGCTATAAAACAAAAGCAGATTTATCAAACATCAAACTAAGCAAAGAACATACAGGCTTTAGATGGATTAACAAAAAAGAATTCTTGGAAATGAAAAAGGACAAGAAAAACTTTTATCCGGGGATAGCGGAAGCGATTGCTAATGTGTTATAAATAGAAAAATGAAGATAAAAGGCGCCGAAGAGCAATACCTTGATTTATTAAAGGATATCTTAAAAAACGGAAAATACAAAGACGACAGGACAAAAACCGGAACAAAATCCCTGTTTGGAAGACAGCTGCGTTATGATCTTTCCAAAGGATTTCCCCTTTTGACTACAAAAAAGATGTTTTTAAAAGGCGTTATTTACGAACTTCTGTGGTTTTTAAAGGGGGAGTCAAACATCAAATATCTGGTAGATAACGGAGTCCATATTTGGGACGAGTGGCCGTATAAGTATTATTTACTCCACACGAAAGACAAAAAGAAACTGACTCAGGAAGATTATGTTGCAAAAGTAAAAGAAGACCGAAAGTTCGCGGGAAAATGGGCGGATTTGGGGCCCGTTTACGGAGTTCAGTGGAGACACTGGAAAAAGCTGGGGCGCGGGGAAGTAGACCAGATTAAACAGGTTATAAAAGATATTAAAAAAACTCCATATTCAAGAAGGCTTATCGTTACCGCCTGGAACCCGGGTGAACTCGACGATATAGTAAAAAGGGAGGGCTTGCCCCCGTGCCATACGCTTTTTCAGTTTTATGTAAATAACGGTAAGCTTTCGGTCCAGCTTTATCAACGAAGCGCCGATTCCTTCCTCGGGGTTCCTTTTAACATTGCATCTTACTCTCTTTTGCTTATGATGATGGCACAGGTAACGGGCCTGCGGCCCGGAGAATTTGTGCACACTTTCGGTGACGTGCATATTTATTCAAACCACCTACGGCAGGTGAGGGAACAGCTTAAAAGAAAACCCAGGAGATTACCCAAGATCACAATTAATCCTAAAGTAAAAGACATAAATAAATTTAAATTCGAGGATTTTGTTTTGTCGGGTTACGATCCGTATCCGCCGATAAAAGCCCCGGTTGCGGTATAATAAATTTATGCTTAGTATTATAGCGGCACTCGATAACAAGCGCGGAATAGGCCGTAAGAACCAGTTGCCCTGGCACATATCCGAAGATCTCAAACGGTTTAAAGAACTCACAAAAGGCCATAACGTTATAATGGGAAGGAATACCTTTGAAAGCATAGGAAAGCCTCTTTTGGAGCGAACAAACATTGTCATGACAAGTGATCCTAATTTTAGCGCAGAAGGAGTTACAATAGTAAATTCGATAGAGGAGGCGCTTGACAAGGCAGGGCACGGCGATGTTTTTGTAATAGGGGGAGCGCAGGTGTTTAATTTGACTATTTCTTTGGCAGACAAACTTTATTTAACCCTTATAGAAGGGGATTTTGGCTGCGACACGTTTTTCCCCGACTACTCAAACTTTACAAAAGAAAAATTCATAGGAGCGGGAGTAACGGAAGACGGATTAAGGTATAAATTTGTAGAGCTTGAAAAAGAATAGCTCTGTCCGTATAATTGGCAGGAGATGTTAAAAAACAAAGACCCCAAAATTTACAACCTTATAAAGCGGGAGGAAAAACGACAGAGAGAAGTCCTCGAAATGATACCCTCGGAAAATTATGCGTCGAAAGAAGTATTGGAAGCATTGGGCACGGTCTTTGTAAACAAATATTCTGAAGGGTATCCAAAGAAAAGATATTATCAGGGAAATGAAGTAGTTGATGATGTCGAGATATTAGCTGAAGAAAGAGCAAAAAAGTTGTTCGGTGTTCCGTATGCAAATGTTCAGCCTTACTCGGGTTCTCCGGCAAACTCGGCTGTTTATTTTGCGCTTCTCACGCCTTTTAAGGATAAAATTATGGGTTTGTCGCTTGCTTACGGAGGGCACTTGACCCACGGATCTCCGGTTTCATTTTCGGGAACATACTTTCCGGTCGTTTCTTATACGTTTGGGAAAGACGGATATCTTGATTATCAAGAGATTGAGAAAGTCGCGTTAAAGGAAAAACCTAAAATTATAGTCTGCGGTTTTACGGCATACCCGAGGATAGTAGATTTTAAAAGATTTGGTGAAATTGCTGATAAAGTCGGAGCCCTCACCGGATCCGTGACATATCTTCTTGTCGACCTTTCGCACATAACCGGACTGGTAATCGCAGGAGCTCATCCAAGCCCGGTTTTATACTCGGATATCATAATGACAACAACTCATAAGACCCTAAGAGGTCCGAGGGGAGCAATGCTTCTGGTAACGGAAAAAGGCCTTAAGAAAGATCCGGATTTGCCTTCGAAACTTGATAAGGCTGTTTTCCCGGGTTTGCAGGGTGGACCGCACGATAACCAGACTGCGGCGATTGCGGTTGCGCTATCGGAAGCGTCAAAACCTGCGTTCAAAACTTACGGGAAACAAATTGTTAAAAACGCCAAAAAACTTGCCGAGGAGCTTAAAAAGCACGGCTTTGATTTGGTTTCCGGCGGAACGGATAACCACTTGTTACTAATAGACCTATCAAACAAGAACGTTAACGGGGCAATTGGTGCTTTTGCTCTGGAAGTTGCCGGAATAGTCGTAAACAAAAATGCCGTTCCGAATGATAAAATGCCGCCTTTTTACCCTTCGGGAATACGTTTGGGAACGCCCGCTATAACAACAAGGGGTTTAAAAGAAAAAGAAATGGTCAAAATCGCCGATTTTATAAACAGGGCAATTAACCAAGTCGCCGATTATCAGCTTCCAAACGACAAGGAAGAGCGCGCAAAGTTCTGGAAAAAAGCAAAAGCCGAAATTCTAAAAAACAAAAACCTTATTAAAATTTCAAAGGAAGTAAAAATACTTACCTCAAAATTTCCAATATAATGAGCAGAGCAGAAGCAGAAAGAAAAAGAGTTATAGACATACCTAATCCGCTTATCAGGCATTCGTTAAACCAGTCTCAGTTAAAAAAAGAGATTCAGGGTGAAATCAGGGTTTACGGAATGAGTATACGAAGGTTGGCGAGAAGAGTAAGAAAAGAAGAGACAAAAAAACGAACAAGACAGGTTGTGTACGATTCTGTTACCAACATTTTTTCCGGAGATTTCTCCGAGGAGGATATTTTAAATGTCGTTTTATTATCAGACGATATAGAAAAACGAGGCGGCCACAACGCATCGGTTATAGATTTTACGGGACTTAGGCCAAGCAAGGAACAATTAGGAGAACCTTCGGAATCTTTTTTTAGGAAAAAGCGATAATATCCTTCTGATTGTCATTAAATTTAAATCTTTGTTATAATCTCCAATTGTATGAGGGAAAGAATTAACGATTCGCTGCAGGAAAGGGTGCACAAAATAACAGAAAACGCAATTATACGCGGTGCAAAAAGAAAACGGGTAAGATATTTTGAAAAAAAAATAAAAGATTTTCTGGAAAATGAGGGAACCAAAAACCACAAACACAATATTTACCAGGCGACTTTTAACAGGTATATTATAGGAAAAGATGTTCATTCGGGCGGATATTTTTTTGAGGAATTGGTAATTGACGATGGGAAACCTTATTGGGATAGGATTGAGGAAAACCACGGACAGCTTTTCAGGACAAAACTGCGCATAGACGGACATTTAATTGATGCGTTAACTGCAACAAGAGTTGACGTAAGACGCGCAATGAGAAAAATAGACAAAATAGGGGAGGGAAATTACCGCTAGGACCTTCCGCCAAATCTTCTAACCCTTGATGAAAATTCTTTAAGGCTATTAATTATATCCTCATCGGTTAAATCCGGAAGATTTTTGTCAACGCTTACGAATTCCGCCAAAGAGGCGAGGGGACCAAACCCCGACATCCTTTTTTCTCCGCTTGTTCTAAGAACCATGTCAAATAGCGGAAGACCACGGTTAATTTTCGATAGCAACTCATAAGTTGACGACTCCGGGTCGGTCGCTCTTTTCTTTGCAAATTCTTCAAGCTGGTATCTTTCGCCGTAATCGACAAAAAGGGCGAGGATCTTTCCGTTATTATTTTTAGTTTTCTCTTCTGTTTTTTCAATTGTTTCTAAAAAAGAGGGAAACTCTTCGGAAATTCTGTCTCTTCGTCCAAGGACCATGAATTTAATGTTGTTATCGACCATAAAATCTAAATTCTCCTTGGCCGTTTGCTCTATTACCTCCATTATTTTTGCTATTTCCTTTACATCTCTTTTCCAATTATCTTCGGAAAATCCCCACACACCCAAAACGTCTATGTCAACTTTTATGAAATGTTTTAAAATTTCCGAGAAAGTTATCCCTCCCTGTTTGTGTCCTTCGGCTACGGGAAGACCTAAGCTTTGGGCCCATCTGCCGTTTCCGTCGGGTATTACCAGGAGTGCTTTTGGAAGGTTAAGGCCCGAGGTCTTAAGTGCTAGCTCTTCCGCCTTGCTGCTTATTTTTGATTTAAGATTCACAAAAGGTATTATATCAATTTTTGATTATCAATTTCCAATTTCTCACTGTTGTTTTCTATACCATCTTTATTTTGGATTTGAGATTGTTTGGGAGGCAAGTTTGATTTTCTTCGAATTTTTAAAATTAAATAATACAGCACAATTAAGATAATTATTAATATCATTAAAATTCCAAATGAAGTAATTAAAGTTTTTAGACTTTGGCTTTTTGTAATATTGTTGGACGAAACTTGAACAGTTGGTATTACGACATTGGAATTATTGCTATTTAGATCTTTTGTTTTAGCAGTAGGTAATATAGTAGGAGCTGCAGTTGATGGCAGATTTTGTTGCATGTTTGTAGGATTTGCAGAAACAGTGGATAAGGCTGTGGTAGGCGTTTGATCCGTGTTGACGGATATAGAATTTACAGCGGCTATAAACCCTGTGTCATTAACTGGAAGTAAAGAAAGTGTATTAGTGCCATTAATTTGTTTGGTAAAACCCTGATCTATGCCGTTATTTACGAAAGGATAATAATATAATGAGGTATTACTATATTTGTTAATTACAGCTATTTTTATAGCATTATTTGGTTTAATCAAATTTCCAGTTGCGTCTTTAAATAGTATTTCATATGAAGATATAGACGATTGTCCCGAAGGAATTAGTGATTGGATTTGATTTTGTATTCCTTTATATACATTTATAGTTGTAGGTTCGGAAAAGCTTGTTCCAGGAATAATTAATGTAGTATTTGTATCTATCGGTAGTGATTCGTCAGCGTTATGTTGGTATCCGGTTAGATTTTGGGTAAAAATAGGCGTTGTGTCAAAATAGCTTGAAGATTGAGCTAGGCTAGGCAAGGTTATTATAGAATAAATTATTATTGAGAATAAGATTATAAATATGGTCCTGAAAAATTTCATAAAAAATATAGAAAAATATTTTTTCTTGGTTTAAATTTTTTATAAATTGTCTTTAATGATAAATTAGATATTTACCTTTAAAAATTTATAGAATTAATTTTTATGGCGCCACTTCCTGCCAGACCCTTCTTTGGAGCTTGAACAGGTCGGGGGAGTTTAATATAAAGTCCGGTCTTTCCTGTATGGTAACGGCAGGACATGTCTGGTCCCCGGCGCAAAGATCTCGTTTATTATTGAAGGTTCCTCCGTTTAATGCGGCATTGACCACAACAGAGCCTCCGATGTTTAATTTAAGGTCGGGTGTGGGGCAGGTATTCCCCCCTAGGACATTGAAGTTTTTATCGGTCGAGTAGTATCCTTCGATTTGTGTTGTGGTCGAGTTAATCGTGGAGGTCCCTACGGTTGACCCTATGTTTATGTTCCCGGCTGCAGTAAATAATGCGGTTGAGCCAACGGGTACGTGAATTTCCGAGTCGATATTCAAATCTCCGTTAACAAGTATCACGAAGTTCCCGCTTGAAGGGAATGTAAGGCTTGAGCCGGTAATTGTCAGATTGCCATTTGCCTTGTACACGCCCGGAGCAGAAGGAAGGGAAGTACAGCTGAAGTTGCCGGGACTGGTGGTGGAGCACCCGGAAACGGAGGTAATCGGAGTTTCCGTGACCCCCGACTGTTGAGCAAGAGAGTCTATATATGCATAGGAAGTCGGAATAACTCCGGGAGTGGTTGGCTGATAAACGTCAGGATAAGTATTTCCTCCTACGATCCAGTTGTTTACCGATGCCTGTCCTTGGCCAAAGTTGGAGCCGCTTGCTCCGGAGTATATAACACCGGGTGTTCCTCCTGCTCCGGGCGCAACTGATGCATATGCTCCTCCTCCGCAGGTTGCAGATGAGGGTATCGGGTCGTTAAGGCCTCCCTGTGACGGGTTTGCGACGCCAACGCCTGTTATGTCTCCGCTTGTTGTCTGTATCCAGGGTAAAGAATTGGTAATTCCGTAGTCAGCAAGGGTAATATTGCCGCTTGCATCACACGTAAGAGGGGAGGGGGCAGTGCACCCGGGCCCAACAGTAACCGTATAAGCAGGCGGTGTAGGTGCGGTTGCCTGAAACCCTGAGGGAAGGCTTGCCAGGGAAATGGTATATTGTCCGGCAGGGAGAGTAGAGCCTGTCGTAAAGCTTCCGTTTGCAGTGCTCGTATTTACAGTGGTGTAATATCCGTTGCAGGACGAACTGATACAGCTAATTACAATTGGTAAACTCGTAGCAGTATAGTACGAATCAGGTGGAATATCCTTAACTCCGTTTTTATCAGCATCTATATATATACTTCCGGAAATAGTGTAAGTAGGGATCTTCTGAAGGCCGAAATTAACAGATTGATTAGGGGGGATAGTGACGGTCTTAGGGTTGGTGTCACCCGCTGATAAAGTGTATCCTGCGGGTGGAGTTACGGAAAGAGTATATGTATCGCTTGCTAGTCCAGTAAATGAATAACCGCTAGAGGTAGTAGTGGCTTTTAGGGTTGTTCCGGTACTCAAAGCGGTGCTACTTATATTTGCACCAGTAACATTTGTTTCGGGTGAACTTCCTGTGCATGTTGGGTAATTGGTAACCAGAGGATTTACACAGTCTTGAACTCCGTCTCCATTCACATCGTTATAGACATTTCCCGATATATTATAAGTTGGTGCTGGAGTGGGTGTAGGCGCAATTCCAAAGCCCAAATTAATAGTTAAGGTACCGCAAGGCCAAAATACATAACCCGATGAGTAATTGGTAAGCGTATATCCTGATGGTGGGGTAACCCCTAGTGCAAAGGCGGTCGGAGAAGGGTAACTTCCCGGGAAAAAACTTCCTCTCCAGTGGTATCCCTGATACACTCCACCAATATATAATGAGTTAATGCTTTGCCCTCCCAATGTTACTCCAAAATTGTCTACAGTATCGCTTGCTTCACCTGTATCTTTTACTCCGTTTCCGTTTGTATCATAAAATGCATAAACATAAACACCATATGGTCCACCAGTACAGGAATTATAGCAACTTTCGGTTGTGCAGCTTGCAGAACACCACACTTGGTTAATACAACCTGGCGTGTTAGGATTTGAGTTGCATTGGGAAGAGCTTGGACAATTAAAATTATTGGTTCCGGTATCGCATTGTTCGGGAGGTTCGACAACTCCGTCACCACAGTACCCGCCCGGGGTAGGAGTTGCGGCTGCTATACACTGATTATTGGTACAGGTTTGGCTTGCCGAACAGGTGCCGCAGCTTTGATAATAACATCCGTTCCAGACACTTCCGCAGGTAAGTCCGTTACAAACACCCGTATTTGGAGTACAGGTACCGCAAGTAGGGCAGGAAGTACTAAGTCCGTTTGAAGAACACGTTCCGCTGACAGAATATGACACGCAGGAAGAACTTGAGCACCCGTAGCATGTACACTGCATAGGAGTTGGAGTTGGCGTAGCAGTTGCTGCTGCACCACAGCATGTGGTTCCGGCAGTGCTGCAGGCGTAATTAGGGTTGGTATACTGAGTGTAGTTTGGGATTGGGTTGGAGCAACTTGATGAGCAAGTTCCACCGTGACCGGAGCAGGCTGAAGTACATCCTCCTCCCAACGTGCCAAAAGCATACGGGTATTCGCCACTCGGGCAATTAGTGGAATTAGACCACCCGGCTGAAGTACATGTTTGGTAATATAAGTGTGAGGTATCACAATATCCTGTTGCACCGTTCCAGCATTGGGTGGCGCCGATTGTAGGACAGCTTGAAGGGCAGCTACCTCCCGTACAAGACTGGGTCCCGGCATTGCCGGAAACTTGAGTACAACTCCCACCACCTGAATATGTCGTATATGTTCCGGGTTGAGTGCAGGAACTGCCGCAGAATCCCCAGCTGATTGGACCAGAATTGCAGGTTGGAAGGGGAGCAGGCGTTGGGGTAGGAGTAGTACAAGTAACTGTTTGCGTTACACAAGCGCCGCCGCTGTAACCAGCTGCACTCCCGCTACAGCTAGTATTACCATAGTATACTAATCCAGCTCCGGTGGAACCACAATTTACAACAGCAGATTGGCCGGAATATGAAGTAGAAAATGTGCCGGAATACGCACTAACAGATTTAGGTGAGGAATAAGCGGTGCATGGTCCACTAACACTACCAGTACGATATGCATACGCAGTTATGGTCGTAGAATTATAACTAGAAGCTGGAGAACAGCTTGCCGCCGCAGATGAACTATTCGACAAAAACACAAAATTTCCTACCAACATAAACAAACCAAGCAATATCAATTTCTTCATGAAATTGTTCTCCTCCTTTTTCTTCCTGTAAGTAAAAATATAATGGCCAGTATAATTAATAGTAATATCAGGACCGTAGGAAGCAGGGTAGTAAGTATTGAAGAGTTATATTGTGTAGCGTTGTTACTGGGATTTGTAAGGTTGCCGGGCGCGGCACTGGTATTGATTGCAACTATAAAGCCATTGTCGTTGATAGGAAGTAACGAAAGAGTTCTGGCATTTCCGGCCATTTGTTTTTTGAAACCAAGATCTATTCCTCCGTTAACAACAGGATAATAATAGGTAGGGGTATTTTTATAACTGTTTATCACTTCAATTTTTAAAGCAAATTTTGGCATAACTGTAACATTATTGGAATTTTTAAAAATAATTTCGTAGGAGGAAATTGGTGTTTGTCCTTGAGGAATAAGTTTTTGTATTTGTGAATTAATTGATTTATATACATAAATTGTGGTTGGAGTGCCAAAGCTTCCTTTAGAAACAGTTATTGTTGTTACTCGGTCAATAGGCAGTTGTTCATCTGCGCTGTGCTGATAGCCTGTAAGCTTTTGGATAAATATCGGTTTTTGATTAAAAAAGAGAGAGGTCTGTGCAAAGGTGGAAAAAGAAAAAACACTTAAAAATAAAGTTAAAAACAATAGAGTAAATAATATGTTTGTTTTTTTTATGCCTTTATTCATGTTATGATTTTTTGTTTAGCACACTTGTATTTAGCATGCATGTTCCACCCCCGCTGCTACAGCTGGTAGTATCAGATGGACCTGTGCAAGTGTTGGTTCCGCAACTATTATACTGAACACAACTTGTCCCGCTGCAACCGTAATAAGGATTTGTTTGGCCAGCCGCGCATGAGCAGGTTGCAGTTGTAAAGGTTTGTGTCGGGGAGGTGCTAATTATGCTTCCCGACGAATTATATGCCTGAACGTACCATGAAACAGTATTGTTGTACGAAAAGCTGCAGCCGCCCGGACCGCTTGTGCAGGTATTATAGCTGTATGGGACATTATATGTAGTGGCGCTTCCAGTATTTTTGCTGCTTGTTGCCCAATTGAGTACGTAGGATGAAGCTCCGGAATAGGCATTCCAGCTGAATTGAGCTTGTGAAACGGTCGGATAGGTAGAGTTGCATGAAGGAGTTACGCTTAATCCGCTCCACGATCCGGGAATTGGGGTTGGAGTTAGGGTAGGAGTTGTTGGGGGACATTGGGCCAGGGTTGTTTTTGCTCCCGATGCCGCCGCACTGCAGTTCGATCCGTTGCATGCTGCGACAGACCAGTTAATTAGAGTATTTTGTGAATAATTAACCGCAGGAGAAAAAGAGCAGGATGTACCGCTGCAAACAGATGATGCGGATACGCTTTGATTTCCGGCGGGATTATTCCAAACTAAATTGTACGATGTGGCATTTGAAGAACCGGTCCAGTTAAAGGTCATCCTATAGGCGCTTCCATTGCACCACGGAGACGCAGAAAGGTTGGTAGGCGGCGGAGGAGTGCATGTACACGTGTAACCGTTACTACCGCACGTACAACTGCCGGATCCGTCAAACGCTCCCGGACAAGAAACACCGTCCGTATAGCCACCAACCATGCAATAAGGCCCAGAAGGACATTTCGCACCAGATGAAACATAGCCTAAGTTGTTGGGCGTATTACAGGAAGCAGGATATCCACCTATATAATTACTTGAACATGTAACATCTACGGTGTATTGATAATAACTTTCCCCCTGTCTTACAAAATTTACATAAGTTGGAGATACGAGTTGGGTGGGGTCTACACAAGCTGATTGCCAGTGTACCGTGTCACCACTTGCTGCTGAATACGAAGGTATATCCCATACTTGCCAGTACAGACTGCAGTTTGATGCTCCGGTTTGGTCAACGAAAAAATTTGTAGTCCAAGGCCCTGCGCCTAGTTTTGTTGATGTGTATTTAGCTGCAATACCCCAATATGTTCCTGAATTGCTACCACAAAAAACACCTTCGGTTGTAACAGTTTGTGCATAGGAATAACTATTAGAAAGTAAGAATATCAAGCTTAAAAAAAATAATGTAAGTAAAATCTTTTTCATTTCATTTTGACATAATTTTATTGTATTCTTCCGGATAAGTAGTTTTTACATAATCTGTTAGTTCGTTATATAATTTTTCGTTTAGACCTGCCTTGGTTAAAGCTCCACTATTTTTTAAATTATTGGCAACAATTGTATAAGCAAATATTTTTGTATTTAAAAAACTGTTTTGTAAATAACCGGGATTAAGGATATCTTGCACAAATGTAGTTTTTACCACTTCGGGTACGTTGCTATTTTTTATTTCATTAACGATATTTAATATAGCCTGAGGTTGTGGGGATTGGGCGCAGCTTGGGTCTATACAATATACAGGGAAAAAATCACTATCTTTATATAGCTTAGGAAAATTGATTTTGGCAAAGTCGCTAAAATCGCCGGGAATCGAATAAAGCTTATGGTTATTTGTAGTGTTATACAAATTCTCTAAAAGGCCGTCGGCGTTTACCAACGCATTATATCTTTCTTGTTCGGTAGATTTGCTATTTCCGACTATTTGCAATGAGTTTATAATTCTGGAAAAAAGAGGAGCTTGCGCTAGTGTATTATCGGATCTGAGGGAATTAACATTTTGCATTAATTCCGGATAACCCTTTAAGTCGCTTCCCGGGGTTGAATTTGATGTAGAAAGAGTTGGGCTATTGGACTTTGATGAATAATTAAGATAATAAATTAAGGTAAGAGCTATTATTATCACAGCAACGACAATAATTATAATTACAGGTTTCTTATTTTTTTTAAGAACCTCAAAAGCTCTCATTAATAAATGGTTAAATTGTACCTAAGATTAGATTATGTTATTGCCCGAGGTTTGTCAAGAAGAGTTTGGTGAAATTTAGCTTTAGGCAAATTGTTTTAGATAACTGTCCAATTGTTGTTTAAAACTTGACCCTACTCCATTCGGCCCGAGGGTGTAATCATACGTTGCCAGGGCTAAATTATAGAACCTTTTATCACCTGTACTTTGGTATAATTTATATGCAATAAGTGTTATATTTTCACAACTTTGGAATCTTGTTACCGAAGTATTTTGACCCGCAACACCGTATTGGCATTCTTCTAATGTTGAGTTCACATTTGTCCATTGCGCCTTAATAGATGGATTTGCTTTTAGAGCGACTTGAATATCATTTTTGACATTAGTTATTGTCACCGGTGTCTCGGGAAGCTTTGAATTAATTATTGTTTCTACCGGTTTTGGTGTTGGTTTGGGTGTTGCTTCGGGTGTTGGCGCTACGGTTGGAATAGGTGATATTTCAACTGAAATACTGGGTTTTGGAGAAAGCGATAGTGACGGCATTTCCGATTGTGTAACTATGGGTGATGGTGTTTCTGCTGGTTGTGTGTTGGGAATTTGTGAAGGTGTTTTGTCCGCGGAAGAACCGCAGGCGGCCAATGAAAAAACTAAAGCTCCCGCTCCTAAAACTCTTCCCGTTCCTCTTAATCTGTTTCCGTGATCCTGTTCGTTTCTCATTGCGGCCTATAATATATCAGAATGAATAATTTGTCAATAGGCAAAATTGAAGCTAATTTAACAGGGTTATAGACTGTATGGTATTAGTTCCGGACTTATCCTGAGTATAGGTAACCTGAACATTTTTTCCTAAGTTTTGTTGCTGATCTAAGTCGTAAAGTGTATAGACTATATTTTGGACTTTAGTGCTTGGGGACGCATTTGGGTTTATAATCTGTTTATAAAAAGTGCTGTTCTGATAAGAAAATATAAAATTATAGACTTGATTTCCGGATTTTACTTTTAAAATATTGTTGTTATATTGTAAAAATATTCCTTTGACATACCAAGTATTATTTATATGATTATAAACAGGTTTTTCAAGATTATCTAAGTTATTATTATTGGATATATTTTGTGTGCTAGTTGTGGGAAGGTGAGGAAGCCATCCAAGTTGACTCGGATAAAGCTCGGAAAGACTAAGTATATTAAAAAAATTTAAAATTCCGAAAAAAATCAGCAATACAAGCACCACAAAAAATATTTCCATAAATCCTATTTTAAAGAGAGCGAGACCCTTTAATTTTTCCTTTGCATTTCCCGCAGGAGATGGGAAGCTGCTGTTGTATACTTGACTGTACTTTGCCGTAGACACATCTTGAGGTTGATTAAACCCCTGATTTAAATTAGCGGTGTCTTGTGTGTTGTTTTGTTCGGGCAGACCGTTCATTTAAGAAAAATATAACACTATTAATAGTATTTGACAACCGATAATATTTTCAAACAATTAATAGTTTGGGGTAGGCGTTGGTGAGTTTAGCACCGGAATAGAATTTGGATAAAAAGAAGCGTCAACTGTCGATTTTAAGACAGACTGTGAATAACCGTCTGCCGTAACTTGGGATTTAGGCAGAAGCTGAATAAAAACTTTTGCATTTTTCTTTAAAGAGGTAAAAATAAATTTTGCAAGTATCCCCTGGCCTAAGCTTCCAGGCTGACCGTTTTGAACACCCAAGGCAAAGCTTACCCTTCCGTTTGCCTGGTCTATTGTTTTTAAAAGCACCTGTGGGTTTGTAAAGAACGGGCCCGGCACAATATCGACATTGCCTATAGCGCTTGGGTCATAAGAAAGTTCGAGCTGTACCGTGTTTACGGAATCCTGGCCGGTATTAATAATTATGTCGGTCGAGTACTGGGCGGATGCAGTTGAAATGCTTACGGGAGATGAAGAAACTGTCAGCGTGGTCTGGACGGGATCGGTTAAAGTGGGAGTGACCGGCGTAACCAATGCGGGCGGAGTAGAGGGTTTGTAATAAAGGGATATGCCTATAAGAATAGCGACTATGCCTCCCAGGACAACAATAAGAAGCAGGGTTTTAATAGGGAAAATCCTGTGAAACTTTTCGTTAGGCGTTTCGTTTTCTGGCGGTTCGTCGATATAAATTGGAGGTTTTGGAGGATGAGGTTTATTTTCATCTTCCTTTGCTTTTTCTAAATCTTCTTCTGTATATTTTATTTGTACCATGGCAGTAAATAGTAGGGATATAATATTTTGTCCTGCGGGCAATGTCAAGAATATAATATATATAATAGTATACTAAATAGTTTGATGTGGATTAATAATTACTTCAATTCATGATTAATATATATAATATTGAACATAAAATTATCTCATTAAGTTTTAAGGATTTTTAATATTGCAGTTGGAAGATTTATATAAATTGTGCTAAAATCCGCTCATCAATTATGACAGAAGTTCAACCAAAGGGCGTTAAAGAAAATAATATTGATTCACAGCAACATCAGAGCGCGGGGAGAATTGAGTCCGTTGCCGCAGCAGCGGGAGCGGTTTCCTGGCCGCTTTTAGGACTCAGTTACATTTTTGAGTCACAACTAAAGCCTGTAGAGGGTCCGATTGAATTTGCAGCGCTTGCATCATTATTTGTATATATCGGAGCAAGAGCAAACAGGTAGCATGCAGAATCACGAAACGGAAAGAAATTCTTTTGTAAGACTTGTTGAGGATAACAATACTTTATGGTGGACAGGAGTATTGCTTTTGGTATTATCGCTTACCGGGTTTCTGGTGGAAGGAAATAATCCTTCGTCAATTGATCAGGCGGCAATTCTTGCAGGCGCGATTACCGGTTTGGTGGCGGCAAGTTTGGGAAGTGAATCTGATTAATAATATTAATAAAATATTGTAAGAAGCAAATAAGAGTTTAATGATAAATAATAAATATTATGTTAAGCCCCGAAAATAATAAAAATTTTTTTGTACGAACGGTTGAGGATTACAATACTTTAAAATATGGCGGGACTATTACCGCTGGTGTAGCATTTTTAAAATTAATGATTGATTCAGGCAATAACGATTTTGGGGCTTTAGGCCTAGCATCGTTCGGATTAATAGTTGCGGGCTTCGGCAGGGCATTAAAAGACGCAGAAAAAAGTAAACAGTCTTAATCCTTGCAAAAAAATATTGTTTATTTTATAATTTAGCGATCACTCACATTCGGACATTGTTCCTGAAGGTTAAATTCATCAATTTGCCTCGTCCGGATGGCGGAAAAAGGAACAAGTAAAAATTATGAAGCAAATTACACTTGAAGAACTTCTTGAGGCCGGATGCCATTTTGGGCATCAGGTAACACGCAGTAATCCTAAAGCAAGGGACTTTGTTTTCGAGGCGAGGGATAATATTCAAATAATCGATCTTGCAAAAACAAAAGATGGCTTGGACGAAGCGGCTGATTTCGTAAAACACCTGGGACAAAACGGTGGAAATTTACTTGTAGTTGGGACAAAAAGGCAGGCAAAGGAAATCGTTGAGCAGGAAATCAATAGAATAAATGATTTACTCAAAGAGTCTAAAAAGGAGCATATTGGCAATATTTATTATATTACCCAAAGATGGATAGGCGGAATTCTTACCAATTTTGCCGAAGTTTCCAAGAATTTCAAGAAACTCAAGGACCTAAAGGAAACCGTTTCAAATCCCGAGGCAGCCGGTAAGTACACAAAAAAAGAAATCGGGCTTTTTGAAAAGGAAATCCAGAAACTCGAATCTTATTACAAGGGGGTTTCCGAGATGAAGGACAAGCCACAGGCGTTATTTATTATAGACTCCCACCTGGAAGATCTGGCAGTACGGGAAGCAAGAAACATGGGGGTTGAAACGGTGGCAATCGTTGATACAAATGCTGACCCTTATTTAATAGACCATCCGATTCCCGCAAATGATGACGCCGTAGGATCGATAAGGCTTATACTGGCGCATATTCTCGACGCGTGGGAAGAAGGCGTAAAAGCGCAAAAACAGCCCTCCGCTAAAGCTCCGGACGGCAAGCAGCCGAAGGCAGAGAAACAAGAAAAGCCAAAAGCAGAACAAGCGGAAAATGTATCAAAAAACAAAAATAAAAAAACAGAAAACCCTAAAACAAAAACATCCAAAGAAACGAAACAATCGCATAAAAAGGAAAAGTCTGGTAAGTAATTTAAGTTTTTAGTTTAATATGGTAGACATAAATTTGCTAAAAAAGTTAAGAAAAGAAACAGGAGTTTCTATTGCCGACTGCCGTAAGGCGTTGGAAGAAACAGGCGGAAAATATGATAAGGCTCTCGCGTGGCTTAAGAAACAGGGTCTGGAAAAGGCCGCAGAAAAGAAAGACCGGGAGACGGCACAAGGTTTGGTTGAAAGCTATATCCATTTAAACGGGAAAGTCGGGAGTTTGGCAGTAATCTTGTGCGAAACGGATTTTGTCGCAAGGACAGAGGATTTTAAACATCTTGCCCACGAGATAGCTATGCAGGTTGCCGCGATGAACCCCAAGGATGTTGACACCTTATTAAAACAAGAATATATTAGAGACAGTTCCTTAACCATAAATGATTTAGTAAAGCAGCAAATAGCAAAACTCGGAGAGAACATCACCGTTAAGGAAATAAAGCGATTTGAAATATAATGGACCAACTTCTTGATTCCGCTAAAATGCAGATGGCGAAAGTCATCGAGGTTTTAAAGCAGGACCTTTCGACGGTAAGAGCGGGAAAGGCAACGCCGTCTTTGGTAGAACACATAGTAGTTAATGCATACCAGGGTACACAGAAATTAAAAGTAATAGAGCTTGCGCAGGTGCAGGCGCAGGACCCTCAGACTTTGGTTATAACGCCATATGACGCATCAATTATTGGGGAAATCCATAAGGCGATCATGGACTCGGGGACAGGGTTTACTCCGGTAATAGACGGACAACTTATCAGGATTTCGATCCCTCCATTATCTGAAGAAAGACGCCAGCAGCTGGTATCTTTGGTCCACCAGAAACTTGAAGGGGGAAGAATTCAGGTTAGACAACAGCGCCACGAGGCAATGAGTGAGGTAAAAAAACAGTTAAACGATAAGGCGATTTCCGAGGACGACGACGAAAGGCTTGAAAAGGAAATCCAGAAATTAACCGATGATACGATTACCCAAATAGATTCTCTGGGAAAGCAAAAGGAAGAAGAACTGATGGCGATATGATTATTGCCTAAGTCTTTATATAACTTTCTAGTTCCGCAGTTTGTGACAGTAGCTTTTAAATTAAGTCAATTTAGATTATTCAATATTGTTTATTAGGTAAATTTTGCATGTTAAGCTCGAAATGCGAACTGCAAAAATCATATACCTCCTCACTTATTTAAAATTAATTCAGAAATCTTTAATCTTTAATCATTAATCTTATTCTGTTATACTTTTAATCTATGCTTTTAGGAATTGTCGCTTTTCTGATAATACTTTCGGTGCTTGTTTTAATCCACGAAGCTGGCCATTTTACAGTCGCCAAAATCTTCGGCATTAAGGTTGAAGAATTCGGTTTCGGACTTCCTCTTACGCGCGCAATATTTTCGGTAAAACGGGGAGAGACTGTTTATTCATTATACCCGGCATTAATCGGGGGGTTTGTAAAACTTTACGGGGAGGACGAGGCCGGTTCCGGTACGGTAAGCCTTAAGCCTCATCAGCTTGAAAAAAAGGACCTCGACAGGGCATTTTTCAGTAAATCCCCCTTGCAAAGGGCTTTGGTGATCGTTGCCGGTGTTGTTATGAACGTGTTTTTGGCAGCTGCCATTTTTTATGTATTTTTATTTATGTCAAATTTTACAACGGACCTTCCGCAGCTTAACAACCACACTTTCTTTTTTGTTACACAGACAAATATTCCTTCCGAGGTAATCGTTGAACAGGTGGCTAGCGGATCGCCTGCAGAGAAAGCGGGAATTACGGTTCCTTCAAGGGTATTAAAATTAGACGGCAGGGCGATAGTGCCGGATAATTTTGTAAATGAAGTAGACAAGTATAAGGGTAAACAAATAACTCTAACGCTTGAGAACCAAAATACGAATAAGATTTATTCGGTTAGCCTAACGCCCAGAGTTTCTCCGCCTCAAGGGCAGGGAGCGATGGGAGTTGCAATCGGTACGACGTACGCCATTGCGCACCTCGTGTACAAAACTCCATTGGAAAAACTATTTTCGGGGTTTGTGCATCCTGCAAATTTATTAGTGTGGAACTTTGAATCTATAGCTTATCTTATAGAGCAGTCTTTTAAGCAGAATAATTTTGCACCTGTTGCAAACAGTGTTGCCGGTCCGGTAGGAATATACTCGCTTGTTTCCGCGGTTGTGAGTATACCGAATACAAAAGAGGCGATAATGGGGCTCTTGAATTTATCGGGGCTTTTGTCGGCGCTTCTTGCGTTTATGAACGTTTTGCCGATCCCCGGTTTGGATGGCGGAAGACTGTTATTTATAGTAATCGAAGGAATTACGGGCAAAAAAGTCAACCCTGTTATAGAAGGTTATGCAAATACCATAGGCATAGCATTTTTGTTATTATTAATGGCCGTTATTACGCTTCATGATATCATAAGGCTTGTTTCCGGACAGCCGCTTATTCCTCAAATAAAATAAATGCAAATAAAAATAGTTAAAGACAGAAGTGAGGGAAAAGATTTTGCAAAAAATCTTCTTTATAAAGTTTGCGATAAGGATACGGTATTATTTTTATCCGGCGGCTCGACCCCGAAAGAACTTTATCAAGTTTTAGCAAAAGAAAAAAAACTTAATTTGGGCGCCGCAGCGTTGGTAGATGAAAGATTTAAACAAGAAACAAAAAACAAAAAACAAAAATCTGAAGTTTTAACGAACGAAGATATGATAAAAGATACGGGACTGGCGCAATTCTTCAAAAAAAATAAAATCCCTTTTTATACTATTCTTGAAAAGAAAGGCCTAATCGAATCTTCAAAAGACTACCAGGATAAAGCATCGAAACTTTTTAATGCATATAGAAATAAGGTCGCGATTATGGGTATCGGAGACGATGGGCACACCGCGGGCATACCGACCCGAAAACAAAAATCAGAAAACAAAAATCAAAATTTTCGGGAAGATTTAGTGGATAGGTACACCGATTTTCCGGGGGAGTTTAAGGAAAGGATAACACTTACTTTCAATGCGTTATCGCAGATGGACTTATTGATAGTATTGGTTTTTGGCTCAAGTAAACTGGTGGCACTTATGAAAATGAAAGAAAAAGGGCCGTTATACGAAATTCCCGCCAGATTTTATCTAAGCAGTCTTTCAGTAAATAAAACTATTTTAATAACTGATAATAAGTTGTAAAATTGTTAAATAATTTATGATTAACTTCCCGTTTGTAATCGTGATTTTCGGCGCAACAGGAGACTTGGCAAAAAATAAATTAATACCCGCGCTTTTTTCCCTTTTTAAAGAAGATAAGCTTCCCAAGGATTTTTTTATAATCGGATTTTCAAGGCGTGAGCTTACACACCCGCAATTCCACGTCCATTTTGAGTCGGAAAGAAGTCATGAAAAATGGGGAGAGTTTACAAAACATCTATTTTACCAGTCGGGCAGCTTTGAGGAGGAGAAGGGATATCTTGCACTAATAGAACAGCTAAGACAAATAGACGATAAAATGGGAGCTTGTGTCACGAGGTTTTTTTATCTTGCGACGCCACCAGACCATTACGAGACAATACTTGACAAGCTCTTGTCGACAAAACTTTCCGAGGGATGCGGACAGGGAAGCAATAAGTGGACAAGGGTCGTAATAGAAAAGCCCTTCGGAAAAGATCTTAGTACCGCAAGAAGTCTCGATAAAAAATTATCGGAAATTTTTGAGGAAAAACAGATTTTTCGCGTCGATCATTATTTAGGTAAGGAAACAGTCCAGAATATCCTTGCTTTTAGGTTTGCAAACGGGATTTTCGAACCTGTCTGGAACAGGAAAGTTATAGACCACGTCCAGATTACCTTTGCCGAAAAAGAGGGAGTTAAAACAAGGGGAAGATTTTACGACGGAGTCGGAGAGCTTAGGGATATCGCCCAGAACCATCTAATGCAGCTTATTGCGGCCGTTGCGATGGAAAGCCCCAAGAGTTTTACTAAAGAGGATTTAAGGGACGCAAGGGCCGCGGTTATTGATTCCGTAAGGATTGCGGACGGAGAATCTGTAGTAAAGGGACAGTACGAAAGCTACAGAAAGGAAAAGGACGTTTCTCCCGATTCGGATACGGAAACTTTTGTCGCGATGAAACTAATGGTAGATACTCCGCGGTTTGAGGGAGTCCCTTTTTACGTAAGGGCCGGAAAAAAACTGGAAAAGGATTTTGTCGAAATTTCTATCGTTTTTATTCAGACCTGCCACATCTTGTTTAAAGAATACGGGTGTCCCGAAATAGGAAACGTAATAACTTTCAGGATCCAGCCGAATGAGGGGATTTCTCTTCGGTTTATCGCAAAAACCCCGGGAGCAAAATTGGGGCTTGAATCGGTTGACATGAAATTTAATTATTCCGAAAGTTTCGGGACAAAAGGACCCGCTGCTTACGAGAAAGTATTGCTTGATATTTTTGCGGGAGATCAGATGCTTTTTAACAGGAGCGATGAATTGGACAGTTCGTGGGAACTGATAACCTCAATCCTTAAAAAATGGAACTCGGAAAAAGAAGAAATAGAGGTTTATAAAGAGGAACAATGGGGTCCGGAACTTGCAAATAAATTAATCGAAAAGGACGGGAGGAAGTGGCTAACATGAAAATAGGGGTTTTGGGACTGGGAAAAATGGGTTCGAGGATAGCCCTTAAATTAGCAGACGGCGGTCACGGCGTTGTTGCATGGAACAGGACGCAGGAAGCGGCAAAAGCATTAAAACTGGAAAATCCCAAAATTGAAATCTCAAATTCCATTAACGAGGTTATCCAAAATCTTCCCGAACCCAGTATTCTTTGGCTCATGCTGCCGGCGGGTGATGCTACACAAAGCGTATTGGACGAAGCATCAAAATACCTTAAAAAGGGCGACATAGTCATTGACGGAGGGAATGCGTATTTCAAAGATACCGAAAAACGGTATCAAAACTTCAAAGAAAAGGGCATCGAATATCTTGGGATCGGCGTAAGCGGCGGGATACTCGCTCCAAAAAACGGGTTTCCGTTAATGGCCGGAGGTTCCAAAAAGGCATACGAAAATATAAAGCCTTTGTTGGAAACACTTTCAAAGCCTAACGGCGGATACGATTATTTCGGGGAAGGCGGCGCCGGTCATTTTGTAAAAATGGTCCATAACGGAATAGAATACGGGATTATGCAGAGTTTCGGCGAAGGATTTGAGGTTTTGGAAAAGTCTTCTTATAAGTTCGATTTATTAAAAGTTGCAAGGCTCTGGCAAAAAGGAACGATTATATCTGGATTTTTGGCCGACAGGGCTTCGGATGCATTGTCGGAAAATCCCGACCTTTCCGGAATTCTGGGTGTAATAGACGAGTCCGGCGAGGCGCGCTGGACGGTCGAGGAGGCTAAAAAAGAAGGCGTAAGGGTTGAAATAATTGAGAGATCACTTGAGTATCGCAGAAGATCAAAAACAGATACAAAAATTCAGAATTCATTTACTGCTAAAATGGTTGCGGCATTAAGGAATGCATTTGGCGGACACAGCGTAAAGAAAAAATAGTATAATTTGTTTTATGGATCAAATAACTTTTGAAGAATTCAAAAAGATAGAGATACGCATAGGGAAGGTTGTCGCTTGCGAAAAAGTCGAAAATGCGGATAAGCTTCTAAAACTTCAGGTAGACTTTGGCACATTCGGTAAGCGTCAGATCGTTTCCGGTATCGCCCAGAGTTTTACGCCCGAAGAAATGGTCGGTAAAAAACTACCATTTATCGTAAATTTAGAGTATAGAAAATTCAAAGGTGAAGAGTCGCAGGGGATGGTAATGGCAATAGACGTTCCCGAAAAAACTGTGCTGCTTGTCCCCGAAGAAGACGTTCCCGAGGGAACCGAGGTCGTCTAAAATCTTTTCTTGTATAAAATTCTCCAGTCTTTAACGTCGTACCAGTCTCTTTTTCCTTTTTTGGGCGCGGTGAGATATGCCGCTCCTATCGTATATTCGTTTTTCAGATAGAGTTTATCTATAATTGCGAGTTTTTCATCTTTTGGCATTTTTTTGTATATAAGGCTCATGTGGGGTTTAAAATTTTCAATTAGCCTTTTGTCGGTTCCTTCGGATAACTTTAAGAATAAATCTCGTAACTCCTGATTTATTTCAAACTCTATGTAAACAGTTTTAAAAAAATCTTCGCTTTGTCCGACTCCTGTTTTTTTGATCTTGAATGGTTTGGCTTGATTAAAAGCATTATCAAAGGCCGACTTTAATTTGTCCAAGGTTATTGTTATGTCCCCACAAATCGTAAGATGCGGAGTAAAAGCCGGGGAGTAGTTTTCGTTTGCAAGTTTTTGGATGATGTTTTCAAGATAAAGCTTGTCGTCGTCCTGCGGAACAAGCCAAATAGAAAAGAAGTTTTCCATAATAATATGGAGATTATTTCATAGACTCATCTAAAGTTTCAATAACAATCTTATCGGCCCAAGCCATTCCGCGAGCCTTATCGTCAATAAAATAAGCCACTTCTTCCGCGGGCCAGCAATTTCTTGCATCATCAATTTCCTGCGGGGTGATTTCGTCAGTAAAATCTTCGTATTGAGACGTTATTCTTACTTTTTTACTAGTTAAAAAAATTGATTCCGCTAGTATTCCCATTAATGTTTCAATAGGTATTTCTCCGGGATATGGTACAGTGACTTTGCCTTCGGACAAAGGTTCAATAACAGAGGGTTGTGGTACGAGTCTTTCGGCACTCATAAGTATATAAGTGTAGAAGTATACGACAAGACAAATTAAAATTCAAAGGGCAAAATTAAAAATTAGTATGCTATACTTGAATTTATGAGATACTCAAATTTATTTGGCAAAACTTTACGCGATTTTCCCAAAGACGAAGTTTCCGTAAACGCCAAGTATTTGTTAAGAGCAGGATTTATCGACAAATTAATGGCCGGATCTTTTACGCTTTTGCCATTAGGGTTTCGGGTCGTTGAAAAAATAAAACAGATAATTAGGGATGAAATGGATGCAACGGGTGCCAATGAAATGCTTATGCCGCTTTTGCATCCGAAAGAAATTTGGAACGAAACCGGACGCTGGGAAACCGCCAAAGGCATTATGTTCCAGCTTAAAAAAGATAACAAGGAATACGGGCTTTCTTTTACGCACGAAGAAATCGTGATGGATTTAATAAGAAAAAGAACGCAAAGCTTTAAGGATTTTCCGATAAAAATTTATCATTTTTCTACAAAATTCAGGGACGAACCCCGCGCCAAATCCGGAATTTTAAGGGGCAGGGAATTTATAATGAAGGATTTATACAGCGCCCACACTTCAAAAGAGGACATGGAAAAATATTACTGGGAAGTGGCAAAAGCATACATTAAAACATTTAAAAGGATGGGACTTAATGCAAAAATAGTTGAAGCGGCAGGAGGAGTTTTTACGGATGCCCATACCCATGAATTCCAGGTCTTATGCGAGCAGGGCGAGGACACTATTTATTACTGCGATTCGTGTGATTTTGCGCAGAATAAGGAAATTTTTGAGGGTAAGGGCGGGAAGCCTTGTCCTAAGTGCAAAAAAGGTAAGATTATAGAGGCAAAAGCAATTGAGGTTGGAAATATCTTCCCCTTAGGGACAATGTATTCGGAAAAAATGCACTTCCATTTTACCGATAGAAACGGAAGCAAAAAGCCGGTTGTTTTGGCAAGTTACGGCATTGGTCCGACAAGACTGTTGGGAACTCTGGTCGAAGTGTTCCACGACGATAAGGGCATTATCTGGCCTAAGTCGGTCGCTCCATACGGCGCACATCTTATATCCATAAATTCAAATGAAAAAGCGGATAGTGTATATCGGGCATTGGAAAAAGAGGGGATCGAGGTGTTGTATGACGACCGTGAGACCGGGGCCGGAGAAAAATTCGCAGATGCCGATCTAATCGGAATTCCGGTAAGGCTTGTCGTAAGTCCTAAAACTGAAAACAGGATCGAATATAAGGAAAGAGGTTCGGAAAAAATTGAACTTTTGCCGCTTGAAGACGTCTTAAAAAAACTAAAATAATCCGAAGATTTTTGCCCAGACCACAGTATAGGCTATAAGGAATAAAATCACTCCAACGCCTAAAATAAAACTTCTTAATTTATGTGATTTTTCGGGCGGAGCGACGGGTGAGTCACCATTTACAATTTGGTCGGTTGTTCCCATAGGAATTTGTTGTTCCTCTGTTTGCTGAGGAGAATTTTGTTGCGCTGGCGTATACAAACCGCTTCTATATAAAGGTGAACTTGTAATATCCTGTTCGGTTTGTGAAACAGGGGATTGAAATTGTTCTGCAGGTTCTTCGATTTGTTGGGTTTCCATGCGGGGCGGCGGCGGGTTAAATGATTGCTGTTCCTGCGGAGCCTGTTGTAAGTTAGAAGGGAATTGAGGTTGTTCCGACTGCGGTTGATTTTCTTGTGCCTGTATTGGTTGGGCGGGAGGCGTAAAAGCCTGTGGTTGTTGCGGTTCCTGCTGAGGCGGTGGTGTTTGCGGCTCCTGCTGGGTGGGGGGAGTGCCAGACATAATTCTTTCGTAGGCTTCTCTTAATTTTGGATCCAAATTGGTAGGCGATTTAGGATTCATATATTAATCGTCCGTTATTAGGCGTTTTTTGTCAAGTCGCTTCCATTTTTGGCATAAAAAATGTATACTAATTCATCTATGAAGTATATTGTTACACATTCGGCTCCCGATATGGACGCCATAACTTCTGTCTGGCTTTTAAGAAAGTTTTTGGGCGGATGGGATAAGGCCGAAGCTAAGTTTGTGCCCGCGGGCGACAGGCTTTTGCCGCTTCCGCAAGGACAAGGGCATGAATATGCAATAGAGAAAAAGGGCCGCGATGAGTATATTCACGTTGATACGGGACTAGGGCCATTAGATCACCATCAGACCTCAAGTGACAAGGTTTGCGGAGCATCGTTAACGTTTGATTTCGTAAAAAAGGGATTAATCGAGAATGAGCCCTCAATTAACGACGAAAAACTTGAAGCTTTGCAAAGGATGGTGGGTTACGTTGTAGGAGTAGACCATTTTAAAGAGGTTTTCCGCCCCGACCCTTTGGCCGACTATCAGGATTTTTCGGTCGTCAATATTCTGGACGGTCTAAAGCTTGAAAGACCGAACCAGGACAACTATTATGTTGATTTTATCTCAGAGTGTCTGGATGCTTTATTGCATGATTTCGAAAACCGCATTTGGGCCGAAAGGGAAATTAAAAATATAGGCATCGTATTTAAAACAAAGTGGGGTAAAGCTTTGGGGATTTCGACTATTAATGATTCTGTCGTAAAACTTGCACAGCTCATGGGTTATGAGATGGTAGTGCGGCAGGATCCGAGGAAAAACTATGTAAGAATTAAAGCAAAACCGGACGCACCCGGCCGTAGGGGTGTTGATTTGACCCTTGCGTATGAAAAACTCAAAAAAATGGATCCTCAAGCCACATGGTTTTTGCACGTTTCAAAAAAAATGCTTTTAAACGGGACTCCGAAAAACCCGAAAATGCGGCCTACGAAGCTAAAACTAAATGATATAATAGAAGTACTAAAAACAATCTGAATATATGAGTAATTGCGTTTTCTGTAAAATTAGGGACAAGGAAATCCCCAAAAAATTTGAATACGAAGATGAGGATGTTATGGTTTTCCCCGACATAAACCCGATGAAGCCGGTGCATATTCTGGTTGTTCCTAAAAAACACATAAAGGATTTTTCAGATTTAAAGGACAAGGACCTTTTTATGAAAATTAAGTCTGCAATAGATAGAACGGTAGTGAAAAAACTTAAAAACAAAGGTTACAGGGTGTCCGTAAACGGAGGGGGAGCCCAGATTATTGATCATTTGCATTTTCATATTGTTGGTCCGATAAGTAAAGACGTGGGGATGTAATTTAAAGGAGGTGTTTTATTTATATGGTAGTAGTTAAAAAAATGCCTGGAGACAGCGATGAGGCATTAATAAGAAAGTTTTCAAGAAAGGTTATGTCTGAGGGAATTCTTCAGGAAGCCAAAAGGCGCGAATTCTACCTTAAACCTTCTCTTGCCAAAAAACAAAAGGCGGAAGACGCCCGAAAAGCAAAAAGAATGCCAAGCGCTTAAATTCATGAATAATGTCAAAGTATTAATTTTTGTCGAGTCAAGGTACAAAATTAACAGAAAAAGAATAAAGCAGACGATACAGAATACGATTAACAAAAATCAGGTTTCAGGGCCTGTTGAAATTTCCGTTGCTATTGTCGGCGACAGGAAAATGAAGGAATTGAGCAGGAAATATAAGGGCGAAGATAAAACGAGAAATATATTATCATTCTCACAAGTTGAAGGAGAAGAAATAAAAAATCCGGGGGAGAATTTAAGGCTTGGCGATATAGTTCTGTCGTTCCCACAGGTGATTAACGATGCGGCTAGAGATGAAATGCTTGTCGATGATAAGGTCGACGAACTTGTTGAGCACGGTTTATTGCACCTATTGGGGCTTCATCATGATTAACAATTTTCAGTTTTTCAAAATTGTAAATTGAAGCATTAAAGACGTTTATGGTTTTTTATAGAAAATACAGACCCCAGAAAATTTCAGAACTTGATAACGAAGTTGTTAGGGAAAATCTTACGACAATTTTTTCAAGCAAGAATTCAATTCACGCATTTTTGTTTACCGGTCCAAAGGGTTTGGGGAAGACTTCTGCGGCAAGAATTGTTGCAAAGGTCATAAACTGCACGGGACGCAAGAATAAAAATGACTTGGAGCCCTGCAACAAGTGTGAGCAATGCGTCTCTATTACAAACGGAAATAATTTGGATATTACAGAAATTGACGGAGCTTCAAACCGTGGAATAGACGAAATTAGGGACCTGAAGGAGAAAATAAATCTTGCTCCGTTTAAAGCACAAAAAAAAGTTTACATTATAGACGAAGTCCATATGTTGACAACGGAAGCATTTAACGCCCTTTTGAAAACATTGGAAGAACCGCCGAACCATGCCGTTTTTATACTCTGTACCACCGAATCGCAAAAAGTTCCGGCAACGATCGCCTCACGTTGTTTTAGGGTTAATTTTACAAAAGCGACAAACGAGGAACTCGTAAGAAGCATGCAAAGAATTGTCTCAAAAGAGGGAATAAGAACGGACAAAGAGGCACTTTTACAAATAGCGGCACTTTCGGACGGAAGCTTCAGGGATGCGGCGAAGATTCTCGAGGAAATCGTAAGTTATGCGGGTAAGAAAACGTTGACAAAAGATCTCGTAAGCGAGAAATACAATATTGTGGGAATTGAAAAAAGCGTAGAGGAAATGTTTGATGTATTTTATAAAAATGATATTAAAAAGGGTATTAATCTTTGCCATATGCTCGAAAAGCAGGGGACCGATTTTAAATTTTTTATTGAAAAATTAATTGACAGGCTTCACGTGCTGCTTTTGATTAAAGCCGGTGTAATCGAGGGGGAGACGCAATTTAGCCTTAATCAAATTAGGCAGCTTTTTGAACTTTTGTCCACTGCTTATCAGGGATCAAAATTTGCGGTTTTACCCCAGATTCCACTTGAGCTTGCGGTGATTGAGTGGGGGGGAAACGACGTGGAAGCCGAACGCAACTCGCAACCGCAAACCAACGCTCAGCAACCGGATTATTCTAGTAGTGGCCCACATGCTTTACTAAACGGTAAGCGACAATTAGATGATGAGAAAACCCCAATTGGTTCTAAGCAGATTTCTAATTCACCTTCAGGCGGAAATGCGTCCGACTTCTTTATTAAATTAATAAACGAAGTTAAAAGTCAGAATAAGCTTTTTGCGGGAGTTTTAAGAAGCTGCAGCGCGGGAGACGTTAAAAATGGTAGACTTGTAATAACGGCTTCTTCAAAATTCCATAAGGAAAAAATAGAAGAGGAAAAGAACATGAAGTTATTGGAGGATTCAGTCAAAAAATTAAGCGCAGAAAAGGTAAGCATAGAAGTAAGGTTAAAGGAGGTGAATTAACTTTTATGAACAATCCATTTGGCCAACTTGGCGAACTTAAAAAAATGAGAGACCAGGCGATGAAAATCCAGAAAGAGCTGCAGGCGGAAGAAGTAAGCGTTGAAAAAAACGGAGTTGAAATTGTAATTGCCGGAGACCAAAAAATAAAAGAAATAAAAACAAACGGAAAATCGGATAACGACATAAAAGAAGCGGTAAACGAAGCTGTTAAGAAATCACAGGAAGTTGCCGCCAGAAAACTCGCGTCGATGCAGGGCGGTCTTTCAGGACTCTTGGGTGGAGGCCAGTAACTTCGCTTGCTACAAGGCAAATTTAAATAGTAAAATAGTCTAATGAAGGTTTTTAGTGGAAGTTCCAATAAAAAATTGGCGTCAAAAATTGCAGGAAAATTGAAGTTAGAGCTATCGCCTGTTGAAATTTTTGTGTTTCCCGACCTTGAAAAAAGGATAAGGATTCAGGAGAAAGTACTCGATGAAGACTGCGTCGTTGTTCAGTCCGCAAGCATTCCTCCGGACGAAAACTATATGGAACTTTTTATTATGATTGATGCCCTGAGACGCTCGGGTGCAAAATCTATAAAAGTTGTAATTCCATATCTTGGTTACCAAAGACAGGATCATATCTTCAGGGAAGGCGAGGCGGTTTCGTTGGAGGTGATCGCCGAAATTCTGAAAACTGTCGGGATGAGCGAAGCTTATTCTTTTGATCTCCACAGCCCGAAGATTCCGGACGTATTTTCAGTTCCTTTGCATCACCTGTCGGCGCTTCCTGAATTTGGCGTAAAAATTAAAAAGGATTTTAATTTGGATGAAATTGTACTTGTTTCACCGGATATGGGAGGCATAAGAAGAATTAAGGAAGTATCGGAAATGTTAGGCAATATCCCTTATGCAACTATTGTGAAAAACAGAGATTTGACAACCGGAAGCATTAATGATTCAAACCTAGACGGCGACGTCAGGGATAAAACAGCAATAATAGTTGACGATATGATTTCAACCGGGAAAACAACGGTAGAAGCTTAGGAATTACTGGTAAACGAAGGGGCTTCGAAAGTTTTTGCTTTCGCGACGCACGCCGTCTTTGCACGAGACGCCGCTAGGCTTTTGCAGCATTCAAGGATTGAGCGGGTAATAGTTTCGGACACTATTGATGTTCCTGTCTACAGCCTTTTTCCAAAACTGGAAATAGTTTCCATTTCTGACGTTGCCGCGGAGGCCTTAAAACAATAAGTTATGGTAATTCCAAAAGCAATACAAAACTTAATAGAATCTTTCGAAAGGCTTCCAGGAGTTGGACCAAAGACAGCTCAGAGGTTGACTTTTTATCTCTTGCACGTTCCTCAGGAGGAGCTTAATAAATTCGCTTCTTCTTTACAGAATCTTAAAGAGAGTACGGTAATTTGCTCAAACTGTTTTATGGTAGACGACAAAGATCCCTGCGGAATTTGCGCGGATTCCCAAAGGGATACTTCGATAATTTGCGTAGTGGAACAACCTCTGGATGTTCTGGCGCTTGAAAAAGGCAAGGGTTATAAGGGTTTATACCACGTTTTGCACGGCAAAATTGACCCTTTGGAGAATATCGGTCCCGAGGAAATTTACATTCCGCAGCTTATATCAAGAATAATAAATCAAAAGTCAAAGATTAGAGAGATAATCCTTGCGACTAATCCGACGATGGAAGGAGAGGCAACCGCGATGTATCTTAGGAAAGAGCTTAAAAACAGGGATCCCAAGCTCAAGATTACGAGAATCGGAAGGGGACTTCCTGTGGGAGCGGATTTGGAGTATGCTGATGATATAACCCTTCAGAGAGCAATGGACGGGAGGAGCGACTATTAATGGATACATACACGATGCCGCAGATCGGCGAAATACTAGAGCAAGGCGGACACGCAAGTGCAGACGCGGCCAAAACCGCGGCGTCTGATGTTACACATTCTTTTCAGGGCCAAGTAGGGATAAAAAACGAGCCCGGATCTACAGCGTTGCAGCAACAGGGCCAGGATCAGGCTATGCAGGCAGAACCTGTAGTAAATTTATCCAATGCCAACTTGGCAAATGAAGAGACCGCAGAGCTTGTTAGGGATTTTTATGCCCCTACACAATCCGCTGCCGCGGCAACCCCCCAAATGCAGGAGGAAGCGATGACTCAGCAGAAGCTTACAAAACTAAGGCAGGATCTTCACAATCAAACATATTACGACCCACTGTTTTCATATGAACACAAACAAGAGGAGCGTCCCGCCGAGACGGCGGAAAAGGAGGAAGAACAGAAAAAGATGATGGAATTAGAGCAGAAAGAGGAAGAGAAAAAGCTACCTTTGGCAGTTCAAAGGGCACAGACAAGTATAGAGGTAAACAGAGGAGTTTCGGGATAGAGCGTGGAATAAACGGCTTTATATTTAGTATAATCTTTCAGATGCTCAAACTTTATAACACTCTTTCAAAACAACTAGAAGAATTTAAACCCCAAAAACCGTCTAGAGTCACAATGTATACGTGCGGCCCTACGGTTTATGACCATATGCATATCGGCAATTTGAGGACATTTGTTTTTTCGGATATTTTGCTCAGGGTTCTAAAATACAACGGTTATAAAGTCGAGGCGGCAGAAAATATTACCGATATAGACGACAAAATAATAAAAAGGGCAAAAGAAAAAAATACGACAATTGATAAAGTTTCGAAAGAGTACACGAAATATTTTCTTTCGGATATTACAAAATTAAATATAGAAGTTAAAAATTTAAAGGAACAGCCGAGAGCAACCGAGTATGTAGGGAAAATGGTCGAGTACATAAAAGCTTTGCTCGATAAGGGGTTTGCCTATCAGGAAAAGGACGGTTCCGTGTACTTTGATATTTCTAAATTTGTGAATTACGGAAAGCTCTCGGGTGTTGAAAAGCGCGAATTAAAAACCGGAACCAGGGTTTTGTCCGATGAATATACAAAAGAAAACGTCCAGGATTTTGCGCTTTGGAAAGCGGTAGGAAAGGATGAGGTCGGTTTTGATTCGTCTTTCGGCAGGGGGAGGCCCGGTTGGCATATAGAGTGTTCGGTAATGTCGCAGACAATTTTGGGAAACAAAATAGACATCCATACTGGAGGAATTGATTTGGTTTTTCCTCACCACGAAAATGAGATAGCCCAGTCCGAGGCAAAGACGGGGGATAGTCCGTTTGTAAAATACTGGGTGCACGGGGCGCATATGCTTGTGGACGGCAAAAAGATGAGCAAGAGCCTTAATAATTTCTATACGCTTTCGGATCTGGAAAAGAGAGGTTTTGAGCCACTTTCGTTAAGATATTTATTTTTACAGACCCACTACAGACAGGAGATGAACTTTACCTGGGAGGCTTTGGAAGCGGCACAGAACGCGCTTAACAAATTAAGAAAAGAAGTCGTATCTTTGGGTGAGCCTAAAATAGGATGTTCCGAACTTGAGGGGAAATTCCTATCTGCGGTAAATGATGATCTTAACATGCCACAGGCTTTATCCGTGCTTTGGGAAACGGTTAACTCCGATAATCCCTCTTCGGCAAAATCCGAGAGCGTGCTCAAGTTTGACGAAGTTTTAGGGCTTTCTCTTAGTGATTCAAACGAGATTCTAAAATCACAGGAGAAAGAATTGCCTGAAGAGGTCAGAAAAATGCTTGAAGAAAGGGAAGTTCTGAGGTATCAGAAAAAATATGAAGAAGCGGACAAAATAAGGGAAAAAATCCTCAAAATGGGCTACAAGGTCGAAGATAAAAACTAAGACATTTTTCTTCTGGAGGCAAACCTCGCCATTTTATTCCTCAGGACCCTTATAGAGTCGGGATCAGAGTGTTGGCTTTCAATGATTATATTTTGAGCCGGCCTTTTATGGCTTTTGCCCAAAAAATTAGTAAAGTTTTCCAAAATCATATTTTAGAAATTTAAGCCGCAGGTTCTTCAGTTGCTGCAGGCTCCTGAACAGGTTTTATTATGGGTGTTGGTTCTTCCGGTAAGCTGGTTGGTTGTTCGGGTTGAGTTTCTGTTTGTTGCGGACGAAGGCTTTCTATTGCCATTCTGGCATTATCAATTTTTGTCTGCTCTTCCTGTATTCTTCTGTCATTTTCCTGCATAAGTCTTCTATCGGCTATTGTAGGCTCCATTTGCGATTGGTCATTAACCATAGAATTATGTTCCTGTAAACTTTTCTTTCTTTCTTCAGCTTCGCGGATAGTAGCCTGGTGTACCGCAATTTGATCTTCAAGTGTTGCGGCAGATTGTCTGTTAAGAGAATCCTCATTTCTAAAGGCTCTTCTAAGATGCATCATCGCTTTCTTGAAAATATTTTGGCTTTCCGGCGCATTTACACTGATTTCAGCTCCAGACTCGTTCATATAGTTAGCGTATAGTAATATTTATAGGCTTGTCAATAAGAAAAATGCATAAGTGTTGACAAGACTGTACTTTTTATGAGCATAATAAAGTATACATAAAAAAGGAGGTGTGATAATTAAATGGCCAAAAGAAAAAGAACGACAAGGTCTAAATCTAAGGGAATCGGATATAAGCCCGAAACTTATGGAATCAAGTTTGATTCGCTTACGTTTCTGTTATTCCTAGTCTTTGTCGTAGTAGTTGCCATGCTGTTAGTTTCTCAGGTTTTGGGTTATTAATACTCTAATTTTTCACAGCTTATTTTAAGGTACGGTCGAGAAACTAAAATAAATGAAATCTCTTGCAGAACATCTAAAAGAAGCAGACGAAAAAAAAGTTGCAATAGGACACTTTAATATCTCGGAACTCTCTGCACTTAGAGCAATTTTTGGAACTGCTCAAAAATTAAATGTTCCTGTTTTAATAGGCACCTCCGAGGGGGAAAGGAATTATATAGGCCCGAAGCAGGCGGTTGCATTGGTTAAAAGCTTGCGCGAACAATACGATTACCCCATATTCATAAATGCCGATCATACGCATTCACTTGAAAAAGTTAAGGAGGCCGCTCTTGCGGGTTACGACGAAATTTTATTCGACGGTTCGTTTATGGGATTTGAAGAGAATTTAAGACAGACCAAACAGGCCGTTGAAATTGTAAAATCAATTAATCCCAATATAGTTGTTGAAGGTGAAATAGGATATATAGGAGCGTCGTCTGAGATCGTAGATAAGATTCCCGAGGAATCTTTGGTATTAAGCACGCCGGAACACGCAAAAAAATTTGTTGAGGAAACAAAAGTAGATGTTATCGCTCCCGCTGTTGGCAATATGCACGGGCTTTTAAAGAAAATGTTGACAGGGGAAGTTCATAAAAGACTTCATATCCACGTAATAGACGAAATAAAGCGGGCAACCGGGATATATATGACTCTTCACGGCGGTTCGGGAACCGACGACAACGATTTCAGGAAAGCCGTAAAAGCGGGCATGACAATCGTACATGTCAGTACTGAGCTTAGGGTAGCGTGGAGAAGAAGCTTGGACGATACGCTTAAGAGGGATCAGATGGAGGTAGCTCCGTATAAGCTGTTGACGCCGGGGATTGCGGATATTGCTAAAATCGTTGAGAACAGACTTAGGCTATTTAATTCTCCTTAATCCGAACAATTTGCAATTTTGATTATTTAGTGCAATTATAAATATAGAGATGAATTCTTCGGAGCACAAAAGTTTTAAAACAATCCTTGCGGATATAATGCTTCAGACCGTCCCCTCGTACGCTAACAAGATCTACTATTCAATGGGCTTTCTGTCAATGACTGCGCTTCTTATTTTAATTATTAGCGGGAGCGTGATGGTTTTTATGGGTCCTGACTGGTGGCTTACCAATTCTTTTGGGGTGTTTGTAAGAAGTATACATTTGTGGGCTACGCAGGCGTTTATTTTCTTTATTCTCCTTCATTTGTCGGTTGTATTCTTTAGCTCGGGCTACAGGCTTTCAAGAAAACTTACATGGGCCCTCGGGGCTTTAATGCTGTTCTTCGCCCTGTTTGAGGCGGAATTCGGTTACGGCCTCCGGGGGGATTTTTCGACTCAATGGAGGACTCTTCAGGCAGCAGATTTTTACAACGGCAGCGGCTTAGGGTTATTGATAAATAACTTAAATTATGCCCAAATTTACGGGATACATATTATCCTCATCCCTCTTATTATTGGCGGGCTTTTATTTCTTCACTACCTTCTTATAAGAGTGAGGGGGATAGCCAAACCCTACAAAGCTGATATAGCGGTCCAGGAGGTTAAGGCTGACCACAAAGTTCTTTTTATAAGGGGGCTTATTCTTACAGCCGTAATATTCTTACTGGCATTTTTCTTTAAATCTCCGCTTATCATTCCGACAAAAATTTCCGATATCGCGAACCAGGACCAGTCATTAATGGCCTCAACCTTGCTTGATGAATATACTCATACTTCGGATACCGCTACTTACGTAGATAATATCGCACCCTACACTTATGACACTAGAAAGATATACGTGGAAGATCCGTACGCTGTTTATATATCTCTTACCAACCAGGAAAACATGCTTATGGTATTTAACGCGCTTGATAAAAGTGCCCAGCAAAAGGATATAAAACTCGCGCAAGCTTATTTTGACAACCAGGGAGTTTTGGACACATCTACGAGCAGTAAAAACCCTTTGATACCCGTTATCAGCTCGCTTGTTGTAATGGGGAGATCAGGTCTTTACGAAAGTTACTTAAGGAGTCTACAGTCAAACGGTTTTAACCCGACTTACGTATCCAGGTTTTTGTCCGACACCGGAGTTTTAGAGGCAGAGGCGCAAAGCCTTAACATTACTACGGATCAGTATGGGATGATAAGGGAAGAAAAAGGTGCTCTTCCGCCGGGGGCGTGGTGGCTCTTGCCCGTAGGCGTACTGGATCATACGATTCTTGCCAATGATGATAACCAGGATCGGGATGGTGCTTTGCTTGTAGGATTCGGATTTTTATTTCTTGTCGCAGTTCCCTATATACCTTTTATTAACAAGATCCCGGAAAAGCTTGGAACGGATAAGTGGTTTTGGAAAGAAAAGAAAAAATCTACCAGTTAGTCCTAAGATGCTTCATGGCGTAATCCATGCTTGATCCAACCTTTTTCCTCGGATTAAAAATACCTTCGGGATCAAAAATTTCCTTAGTTTTTTCAAAGAGTTTGTAAATATCTTCTCCATACATCTGTTCGAGGTACGGGCTTCTTATGAGTCCGTCGTTATGCTCTCCTGTTATTGAGCCGTGGTACTGGTTAATAATCGCATAGACTTTTTTGGAAATTTCGGGAATAAGTTCCCTTACTTTCGGATTTTTAATGTCAACCAAAGGAATAATATGGAAATTCCCGTCTCCTACGTGTCCTGCGACGGTAAATATAAACTCGGGATGCGGTTTTAAGATATCGGTTATCATGGGAATTACTGTTGCTATATCGTGAGGATTAATTACAAAATCGTCGATAAAGGGAGCAGTATGTTTATCCCTAATTTTTTTCCTTAAAAGGTTAAAGCTTTCGCGCCTTACGAGCCAATATTTTTTCTCCTGGTCGTCAACGGAGACTTTTGTCAGGGGGTGAAGGGGTTTTAATTTTTCCCTTAAAGACTTTACTTTTTGTTTTAATTCGTCCGGATAATCTCCCGTAAAATCGACCTGCAGGATAAGTTTCGGCAAGTGTCCGGTAAGCATCTGCAAAAAGGCCGGCATAAACGCTAGTCCCGCTTCCACCATTCCAAATGGACCAAGTTGGCGGGCAAATTCCGGAAAATATTTTAAGGCGAGCATTAGGGTATTGTCGTCGTAGCTTTCGAAACTCTCCGGCTTTAGGGGAAGTACGGTATCTATAATCTGCCCAAGGTGGCTCATGTCTTTAAGATATATAATTACCATTTCCCTGTGTTTATGTACCGGTACAAGTTCCAATTCGGCCTGAAGAAGCATTCCTAGGGTCCCCTGGGCACCTACAAAAACCTGGGTAAGGTCAAATACTTTTTTATCCTTGTCATAAACATTCCATAAGTAATAGCCCGCCGAGTTTTTGCTTACCGTGGGCTTGGCGGCCTTGATTTTATCGTAATTTTCTGTAATCAGTTTATACATTTTGTTATAAAGTTCCCCTTCAAAGTTTTTCTGCTCAAGTTTTTTCTTAAGTTCCTCATCGCTTAGAGCCTTGAGCTCGTAAACGTTTCCGTCGGAAAGGACGACTTTCAAATTCTTGACATATTTTTCTGTTTTTCCGTACTGCAATGATTTTTCTCCGCCCGAATTGTTGTTCACTATCCCTCCCATCGCACAAAGTTCGCGCGAAGCGGGGTAGGATGGAAATATGAGACCTTTCTGCAAAGTGTATTTTTCAAAATCCCTGTAAAAAACTCCCGGTTGAGTAGTCGCAGTGTTTCCCTCAAGGCCTATTATTTTATTCATATGCTGGGTAAATGAAAGGATTATCGACTCGTTTAAAGGACCGCCTCCCATATCGGTCCCGGCGCTTCTTGCGGTTACTGAAAGCTCTGGATGCGCTTTCTTATTTTCAGCTACAAATTTTACAGTGTTTATTACATCCTGGTCTTCTTGTGGGAATATAACAACTTTAGGGGGTATTTCAAAAAGGCTTGCGTCGTGGCTGTATGTATTTAAAGTTTCGGAGTCCTGCAAGACCTCCCCTTTAATTTTGTTTTTTAATTTTTCTAATAAGTCGTTATCCATTTAATAATTTTTTAACCGCTTCGGCTATTGATTTTTGGTCCATGTTGTATTTTGACAGAATTTCCTCCGGCTTGCCAGACTCGGCAAATGTGTCGCGGAGTCCTACAAATTCCATGGGAGTGGGGGAGTTTTTAGCCAGAACTTCGGCTATCATCGAGCCCATGCCACCCATTATTTGATGGTCTTCAACCGTTACTACTTTTCCGGTTTTCTTAGCTAATTCTACTATAGCACTTTCGTCAACGGGTTTTATACTAGCAACATTAACAACCAGTACGTTTATTCCTTCACTCTCGAGGTTTTTGGCGGCAAGTAATGCATAGTAAAGCATATACCCGCACGCAAAAATAGTCGCTTTTGGGTTTTCGGAAACCCAAAACTCCCTTACTTTTCCTTTTTCAAAGGGTGTTTCCTCGGTTGTCATAACAGGGCTTTTATCTCTTGTAAACCTCAAATAAACTGGCCCTTGAATATTTGCCGATTCTTCCGTTGCCTTTCTTGCTTCAATGGCGTCGCAAGGAACAAACACTGTCATTCCGGGAAGGGTTCGCATCAGGGCAATATCTTCGGTTGCCTGGTGGGTTGCCCCGTCAGGGCCCGTCATTACTCCCGAATGGTGTCCGGCAACTTTAACGTCCGCCTGGTTGTAGACGATCGTTGTTCTTACGGTTTCCAGGTTTTTACCCGGAGAGAATGTGGCATAGGATGAAATAAATGCCGTCTTTCCGCTTGTTCCAAGGCCTGCGGCAATTGCCGCCATGTTTTGTTCGGCAACGCCTACTTCAAAAAACCTGTTGGGATATTTTTTCTGGAAGCCGTCAGCTCTTGTTGATTCCGAAAGGTCTGCGGTTAAAACCACCACATTCGGGTTTCTTTCTCCCAAAATCTCTAATGCCTTGCCGAAACCGTCCCTTGTCGGCAAGGCTTCGGCATCCGGGTCAAACATCTTTTCGTTTAGTTTTAAATTTGGATTTAGCATATTATTCGTGTTCGCTTTTAATTCTTCCCTGTAAAGTCCTTAATTCCTTCAGCGCTTTTTCCGCTTCTTCCTTGTTGGGCGGTTTTCCGTGCCATGTAAAGTCCCTCTCCATAAAAGATACGCCTTTTCCGGGGATGGTGTGGGCGATAATACAAACGGGTTTTTCGAAAATGCTCCTTGCTTTACTTATCGCTTCCACAAATTCCCTTATATTGTTTCCGTCCACATCCAAAACTTCCCAGCCAAAGCTTTGGTACTTATCTTTTAAGGGTTCCAAAGGCATAACATTTTCGGTAAAGCCGTCAATCTGGATATTGTTCCTGTCAATAACAAGTGTTAGGTTGTTGAGTTTTTCTTTTCCGGCAAACATTGCCGCTTCCCAAGTGTTTCCTTCCTGATGTTCACCGTCGGATGCTATTACATAAGTCTGGTAGTTCTTTTTGTTAAGTCTTGCGGCAAGTGCAATTCCGATCCCTTGTGATAGACCTTCGCCCAACGGTCCCGAAGTAGTTTCAAGACCGGGCAGTGAAGTTCTGTGAGGATGTCCTTGGAGTCTTGAATTTATTTTTCTTAACGTTTTTAGCTCTTCAACCGGGAAATATCCCCTCATTGCCATTGTAACGTATCTAATAGGACAGATGTGGCCGTTTGAAAGGACGAGTCTGTCTCTGTCTTCCCATCCTGGGTTTTTGGGGTCGTGGTTTAATATATGGTAGTAGAATGCGATAAAAATGTCTGCCATACCTAAAGGTCCTGCGGAGTGCCCGGAGCCTGCCTCCAAGAGTGTTTCTATAACAAGTTCGCGTGCTTCATTTGCTTTCAGCTGCAAATAAACTAGTTGATCGTCCAAAAGGGCAGGTATATCCATACTACTTATTATATATTATCACTAAATCCGAGACGTTGCTAGGGAGTCTATCGGTAATAATTGCATCTCTAACGTTACGGAAAAAACTGAAGCTGTTGTCGTCTTTTAAGAATTCTTCGGGATTAATTCCGAGTTTTTTCGCCTTTTCCAGAGTTTCGCTGTCGCCGATTGCTCCGGCGTTGGGCGTGTTATCCCAACCGTCGGAGTCAAAGGAAGCTATAACGGTATTTTTATCTAAGGAATAAAGGCTAGATAGTACTACGACCTGGTTTCTTCCTCCCTTACCGTCAGGGTTAGACACTTTGATGGTAGTCTCTCCTCCCGTTAAAAGTATTGAATGGGGTTTTGTTTTTTCTATCAGGGCTTTTCCGGCCAACTCCGCATCCGACTGGAATTTATCAGAATATATCTCAGCTTTTATTTTGAGTTCTTCAGCTTTTTTTAGCATTGCGTTTAAAGCGGTTAAATTACTGAGCATTAATACATTATCAATTTTTGAAAAAAGCTCTTCTTCTTTGGGTGTTTCGGTAAAGTCTTCCTCTTTTAAGTTCAGGTTTTCAAGTCGATATTTATTATATATATCAAGCGCTTCCAGAATAGTTGTTTTGTCAAAAACTGTGGGACCGGAGGCAATAAATGAAAATTCATTCCCCGGAACGTCGGAGAAAATAAGCGAAACTACTTTGGCAGGAGAAAGGATTTGTGCAAGACCGCCGCCTTTAACTTTTGACAAGTGTTTTCGTATAGTATTCATTTCGATAATATTTGCACCCGAGTGGAGAAGTGCTTTATTAACCTCGGTCAGTTTTTCAAGCGTTATATTAAAAGGCGATTCAAAAAGAGCAGAACCTCCGCCGCAGATAACTACCAAAACAAGGGTTTTTTCGGAAAGATTTCCGAAATTCTCAATAACTTTCTCGGTAAAATCTATATTTGTTTGGGAAGGAAGCGGATGCGTTCCTATTGTTAACTCCAGTTTTTCAAAAGTCTCCTCATTCGTATCAATTACATACCCTCCCGTGAGGTAAATGCCGAGGGTTTGTTCCATGATTTTGGAAATTCCGGCAGAACCTTTTCCAAAACCCAGAATGTAGGTTTTTTCGTAGTCATTTAAGTTATAGGTTTTGTTTTGTATTTTTAGTATGTTTTCTTTTACTCTGAAATTTTTTTGCAGTTCATTTTCGGGCTGGATGGAGGCGAAGGCCGCTTCTATGAGGTCGAGGACTACTTCCCGCTTATCGTTTATTGCAAGGTCTGAATAATTCTTAATATAGCCCATGAATTTATTCTAATCACAAGACGTGCAGTATTTCAAGTAATCTATCCTATAGTTGACAACACTCTTATTTAAAGTTATAATCCTTACGTTATGTCGACAGAAATTTATGTTTATTCCGGACAAGAATGTCAAGATTATGTATCGATCGCACCCGGAGATTATAGAACAATATTAAATATCAACTCAGATGGACAAGAGGAATTAATCGTTGCTCATTGTAGGGGAGATAATAAATGTTCTGTTCTTTATACGATACACCCAAGAGAAATTATCGAAAATGGAGAGTCTAAATTTGTTAGGTATGATAGGAAAGAAACGGAAAACAGATCAGATGTAATTTGGCCGGGCGGCGAAAGAATAATTAATACTAGAGAAAGGATGCCCGGGAGCAAACGTATTGCAATTGTGAGATATAGATTCTCGCACAGGTAAGTTATTTTTTTTGGAGTCTATTTCTCTTTTCGTCGAAGGCTTTTGTAATAGAAGTTAGAAAAGAATATACCTGATCTGGAAGATTCCCATTAGATTCGTATTTTGAAGTCCAGGATGCTATTTCCGCCCTTACCGCTTCGGTAGTACTCTCTCCGTTAAAAATTCTATTTCTGCTTTCCCAAAATTCCGCAATTGCTTCCAGGTGGGGTTTTAATTCACTCTTATAATTTGGACTCGCTTCCAGGGAAGATAACATATCTTCTCTTTTGGTTAAATCAACGGGGATAGTTCTTGTTAAAGGTTCGGGAGGTTGCACAAAATCAGTTCCTGCAATTCTTGCTTTTGCCTTTTCTTGTCTTATGTGTTTTTTAAATCCTCGGGAATATTCTGGTGACATATTTGACGGGGCAGGATCTGTGGCAAAATAGTAGCACAAAACCTATAGAATTTCAATGTTATTTTACTATGGTTCCTCTTCTTGCGAAGGCTTTTTCTCTTCGCGCCGATTTTCTGTATCCGTAGGAATATTTTTCAATTTTCCCTGTTACCATTTCCCTGATTCTTCTAGTATGGGGTGCCAATATCCTGTTGTGGCCGTTATTAAGATCCGGTTTGGGCGGTTTAATGCCGTCAATTGTTGCCTGATATACGAGATTATAATAATCTCGTAATTCATCAAGATTACTGATTAGCAAGGATTGCAACCTGGGTTTATGTTGCGTTCGTATTGAAAGCATCTGTTCAACATTTCCCCATGAAGGTGTGTTTAGCTGAAGCATCCTTTTTGATTGCATTTCATCACGATTGATTGTAGTTTCTTTTCTTTCCGGTGACATAATTTTTTGGGGCAGAGACGATATTTTACCACTGGCCAATTTAAAACTCAATATTTGCTGATAAAATCAAACAAATCTGATAAAATAAAATTTATGGAAAATCAGACCTTGGAAACAGTAGCAGATATTACGCAAAATCCCGAACAACGCTACAGAAATTTTATTTCCGATTTAAGGCTAAATTCCGTCAAGCTTGATACCAATATAAATGAGTGGTTTGAGAAAAGAAACAAAAAAGAGTTAGATGCCTGCCTTTTGCAATTAACAACAGGAATTGAAGGAATCGTCGGTCTTCATCCGGATATAACAATGGATGACGTCAGAAATATGCAGGATGAAAAAAGGGAAAGAAACGGAGGTTTTGATAAAATGCTGGTATTGGCCGAAGATAGAGATGGCAGAGAGCATCCGGACCTTCCGAAATTAATCAGGGATAGGGTACCCGAACACATGGACTTAGAAAAAGTTCAATATAAGGTTAGAAAAGCAACCGGCAGAGAAATGCCAGAGCTTTTAGCAAAGAAACTTCGCGAGGAGCTTTCGGAGCTTACCAGAACTACCGACGATTCAAAGTTGGAAGACGAACTTGTGGATATGCTTGAGGTAGTCGACCAGATGCACAGGGAAATAGAATTAAGTCCGATGGGTTACGGAAGAGGAACAGGTTTTAGGGGTTTATGGCGCTTTCTTACATATAGGCAACGCTAACTTAAAATTATGTCGGCATTTTACAATCCAAAAAGAAAAGGCAATTTATACACGCAGGATTATCCGTACAGGCTTAGCCGGTCGAAACTCGACTTGTTCCTTAATTGTCCGAGATGCTTTTATCTGGACAGGAAATTAGGAGTAGCCCAGCCTCCGGGATTTCCGTTTGCCTTGAACTCCGCAGTTGACAAGCTTTTAAAAAAGGAATTTGACATTTTGCGGGAAAAAGGGCAGGCGCATCCCCTGATGAAAAAATTCGGAATTGACGCTATTCCGTTAAAGCATGAAAAACTCGACGAATGGCGCGATCCGTTTAAGGGCATAACTTATCAAGACAAGAAAACTAATTTTATCATTACTGGCGGAGTCGACGATGTCTGGATAAATCCGCAAAAAGAATTTATTATTGTTGACTACAAGTCTACATCAAAAGACGAAGAAGTAAATCTGGACGCGGAATGGCAGATTGGTTACAAAAGACAAATGGAGATCTACCAGTGGCTGTTCGAAAAAAATGCCTATCCGGTCTCTAAAACCGGTTATTTTGTTTACTGCAACGGTAAGACGAACATGGAAAAGTTTGATGCAAAACTTGAGTTTGATATAAAAATAATTCCCTATAAAGGTGATACGTCGTGGGTCGAAGACGCAATTACAAATGCTTTTAATTGCCTGAGCGGTCCGTTAATGCCGCAGAGTTCGCCTGATTGCGACTATTGTAATTATAGAAAAGCCGCAAAGGATTTTGAGTAAAATATCCTCAGTTGATTTTAAGCCTAGTTTCCTAAATTAGTATCTTATGAAAAAATATTTATTATCTATTGCTGCGGTAGGCATTTTGGGAGCGCTGATATTTTTTAGACAAAACGGGAGCGGTCACGCCGCAACCAATACACAGGGACAGACTATCAGCACTTCCGCTTCTTATAAAAACGGCACATACACCGGAAGCGTCCAGAATGCGTTTTACGGCAACGTTCAGGTTCAGGCGGTTATATCGGGCGGGAAGTTGACAAGTGTTACATTCCTTCAGTACCCGAATGACAACCCCACTTCGCAGTATATTAATTCCCAGGCAATGCCTTACTTACAGCAGGAGGCGCTTGCCGCGCAGAGCGCGAACGTAAATGGAGTAAGTGGTGCTTCAGCCACGTCTCCGGCCTTTATAGCATCATTAACTGATGCTTTAAATCAGGCAAAATAATTCGTACAATATAAACAGGTAAGGTTTTACCCAAAAAGTTAAATTTCAGCTAATTTTAAGCTAAAATTTCAAAAATAGATATAATTCATGAGGAAATATTTACAAATTACGGTTGTCTTGGGCGTTTTCGGACTCGTGGTGCTGGTTAGGCACCTGAATCCCGAAAATCATAAGATAGTTATTTCTCCGCCAAATACTGTTCAGAATATAATTACTGCTTCGCCGACATCTTTACCTACGGCAACAGCAACGCTAACTCCTTCGCCAAGCGCGCGCGCGCCTGGCTCAAATGTCCCGGTAACGCAGCCGCCGGCTACGCCTACACCCACAACAGCACCTACTCCTACGCCCTCAGGGCAATATAAAGACGGCACGTATACGGGAGCAACAGCAGATGCGTTTTACGGTTATATGCAGGTTCAGGCGGTTATATCGGGCGGCAGATTAACTGACGTAGTATTCCTGCAGTATCCAAACGACAACGGTACTTCGCAGTATATTAATTCCCAGGCAATGCCTTACTTAAAACAGGAGGCGCTTGCCGCGCAGAGCGCGAACGTAAACATAATTTCGGGAGCATCGGATTCGAGCATGGCGTTCCAGCAGTCGTTGGCAAGCGCTTTGGCTCAGGCAAAATGAGAAAACAAAGAACTATTATGGGGATGCCGGTTACGATAGATATAGCAGATAAGAGAGCAAGAGAAGAGGATATTAACGAGGTTTTTTCTTACTTTCATCATATAGATGATAAATTTAGTCCTTACAAGGAGTCAAGCGAAGTTTCACAGATTAACAGAGGAGAAGTTAAACATAAAAGCGGAGAAATGGAGGAAATATTTATGCTTTCCGAACAAACCAAGAATGAAACAATGGGCTATTTTGATATTTACTTTAGCGGAAAGTTAGATCCGTCAGGTATCGTAAAGGGTTATGCCATATCAAACGGCGCAAAAATCCTGAAGAAAAAAGGATTAAAAAATTTTTATGTTGAAATAGCGGGAGACATACAGGTAGAGGGATTTAACCACGAAGGAAAGAAATGGAGCGTAGGAATACAAAACCCGTTTAATCTAAAGGAAGTTATAAAGATTTTGCATCTTACCAACATGGGTATCGCGACAAGCGGCAATTACAGAAGGGGACAGCATATCTTAGACCCAAAGCTTAAAAAAGGGGCTGATGATATAGCGTCAATTTCCGTTGTAGCAAAAGACGTTTTTGACGCGGACAGGTTCGCAACCGCCGCGTTCGCAATGGGAGAAGCGGGTATTAATTTTCTGGAAAAACAGAAAGGTCTGGAGGGTTATTTGGTCACTAAAACAAAAAGGGCTATATTAACAAGCGGTTTTGAAAAATTAACCGCAAATTAAATTATGAAATATATAGATTCAATTTTAATAAAAATCACAATGTACAGGTTAACGCTTTACTACCTGATCTTTCTGGTAGGAACGGCGGTCGTTTTAAGTTTCTTCGGGTATTTGAACTTCAGTCCTTTGGATATCATGATTAATGCCGTTACCGCGGTAATAGTTTCTTATATCTTTAACGTAATTTTTGCGAAGATGTTTAAGGCCGTGACAAATTTTGAGTCGGTGTTTATAACGGCTCTTATCTTAACTCTAATCGTTCCGGTAGGTTTCCCGAAAAATTTTACTTTTATTGCGCTTGCCAGCGCTGTGGCCATGGCTTCAAAGTATTTTCTTACGGTGGACAAAAAGCATATTTTTAATCCGGCGGCGGCGGCCGTCGCGGGAATTGCAATGCTTTCAACCGAACACATGGCGACATGGTGGGTCGGCACAACCGTGATGGTGCCGTTTGTCCTTGTGGGAGGATTATTGCTTGTTAGAAGAATCCAGCGCGAGGATATGGTTTTCCATTTTCTCCTATCTTATATATTGATAATAACGGCGGGGGTTCTTATAAGAGGCGGTAATATAGATACGATTTTAGTTACATGGCGCCTCAACCTTTTGAATACCGCCCTGTTTTTCTTTTTGTTTGTGATGTTTACGGAGCCTTTAACTGCCCCTACAACTAAACGGTACAGGCAGTATTATGCATATTTTGTGGCTCTTTTGTATTCGACGCCATCCTTAAGGCTTGGCATCGTTTTTACCCCTGAGTTGGCGCTGGTTATTGGTAACGTATTTTCTTATATAATAAACCCTACTTCAAGAATAGCCCTTCCTCTTAAATCGAGAATTCAGCTAAGCCATGATACATTCGAGTTTGTATTCAATAACCATTCGCCTTTAAAGTTTTCCCCCGGCCAGTATATGGAATGGACATTGCCGCACCAGCATATGGATTCAAGGGGAAGCAGGAGGTATTTCAGCATTTCTTCATCTCCTACAGAAAATGACGTTTCGATAACCGTTAAATTTTATAACCCCTCGAGCAGCTTTAAGAAAGAACTTCTTAATATGGAACACGGTAAAGAGATAATCGCAAGCCAGGTTGCCGGGGATTTCGTTTTGCCTAAGGATTTTAGAAAGCCCCTTGCGTTTATAGCGGGAGGCGTTGGGATAGCGCCTTTTAGAAGTATGATCAAATATATTGTAGATAATAATTTGCAGGTTGATATCGTGGTGATTTTTGCCAACAGAACCAAGGGGGATATTATATATTCAGAACTTTTCGAGCGCGCCAAGCACAATGGGGTAAGAACAGTTTATGTTTTAACCGATGCAAAGAGTGCGCCTCACGACTGGACGGGTGTAGTGGGGCATATTACCGAAGAAAACATCAAGGATATAGTACCAAGTCTTTATATTAGGGATTTTTACATTTCCGGCCCGCAGCTTATGGTTGAAAGGTTTACGGACGCACTTAAAAAAGCCGGCGTTAATGAGAATAAAATAATAACCGACTTTTTCCCCGGTTACAGTGAGATGTAGTCTATATCTTTGAGGCGAGGTTCTCCAGATAGGTTAGTAAATTTTGAACTCTTGTAATTAAATTTGAAAGAAATATATTCTCATGTGCACTTGCCGTAGAATTCTCGTTTTGCTCAAAATTAGCGCTGGGAGATGCATATGCGGAAGGAGTGCCAATTTTAAGTCTAAATTCATTTATTTCATTCTCATTCGAATTACTGTTGTTTCTCTGGTCGACCACTATTTTATCCGCGTAGTAGTTTGAGTTTTGGATTATTCCCTGGACCATCGCGTATGCGCCCGTCTGTACATTTCCTACAATTTTTACATTTCCGGTGACGGAGTTATCAATTAATATATTAGTGTTATTAATGGTAAGAGATCCGGAAGAGGTGGCGGTTATAACTCCCTTTAACATAAAGTATTGATTTCCGTTCGTATTTTCTTTTGGAAAAATTCTTAATTGGGTCTGTTCTTTGTTTTGGATTTGAAGATTTTCCGCTTCTTGTTCGTTCGTCTCCTCCTGGTTTTTATTTTCGTTTCTGTTCTGTATCTGAAGGTTTTCGTTGGATTCGACCTTTGAGTGATTTTGGTTATTGATTCTGAAGAACGAACCAAAGTTAATTCCTTGAGCATCTGCTACCGTTGCAAACTGACTTTCCGATAATACGAAAATTATTGCGATTATCGAAATTACAAATGTCCTTTTCATATAAAACTTATAACGAAAGTCTAAATATTTCGTTACATAAGGAGGGAAACGGACGTGGTAAAATATGTCTCATGCAGTATTCAAAAGACTTTCAAGAAGTTTACATAAAGTATTCGGACAAGATTTACAGGTACGTTTATATAAATACCTCGGATCCATATCTGTCAGAGGATATTACAAGCGAAGTATTTTTGAGGATTTGGAAAAGCTGGAAAAAAATAAAGCCTGATTTTATGCAAGCGCTATTATACAAAACTGCAAAAAACATTATAATCGACAATTATCGGAAAAATAAAAAAAATAAGAAAGTTTCCCTTGAGGAAACAGTAGAAAAGGGGATAGAGCCCCATTACGACGAGGACTTAATAGAAAGAATTGATAAGGACAATAATATTAAGAAAGTTAATTCTGCTCTAAAAATTTTGCCCGAAAATTTAAGGGAAGTAATAATCTTAAGGTTTATAAACGACCTTTCGGCAAAGGAGGCTGCAGGCATAATGGAAACAACAGAGGTAAATGTCAGAGTTCTGCAATACAGGGCATTAAAGAAACTTAAAGAGGTGATAGAAAGTGAATGATGTAAATTTAGAAAATTTAGTCAAGGAATTAAAAGAAGCCGGGGCTTCGGAAAACGAGGCGCAGGATTTGTCGCTTTTTTCAAAAAACCTTTCCAACCTTTACAATTTTAACAGGTCAAATGAAGTAAAGAGTGAATTTATATTAAGAAAAACCCCATCCGGGTTTTCTTATTTTTCAAAAAAGCTTTTCTTGAGCACGATGCTTTCACTATTTCTTCTTTTGGGTTTTGCCTCCTTTGTAAACGCTCAAAGTGCGCTGCCCGGAGATCTACTTTACCCGCTAAAAAGATTGTCAGAAAATGTTGTGGCAGCCGTTGACCCGTCATTTAAGAATGTTATCCTGCAAAGGAGAAGCGAAGAGATAAAAGCCCTATCCAACAGTGAGCAGAATAGCAAGCTTAACGAAACAATTCAGGAATATCAAAAAGATTTAAATGCAAGTAAAAATCTTAATCTTGAAAATATTCAACAAAGCGAACTAAACCTTAGGGAGGCGAAAAAAGCATCAATAAGCGCCGAAAACAAATCCGACATAGAAAAAATTCTTATGCAAACACAGGAGAGGCAGAAACAGTTACAGGATGTAAAGGGTACGGAAATTTCTCCCAACGGTAACAATAATTATAAGATTGACAATACTGATCATGGTGCAACAAGCAATAACTTTTACCAATATAACCAGGGTATTAAAAATACAATAAACTCTACACAGGATAATCTAAACGGCACTCTAAACCGCTAAAATTTTGTGATATTTTTCACTGAATTTTATTCGTGAAGTTATATTATCGATTTTTGTATGATTAATTTAGTAAAAGACGGTGAATATTCGCTTCTTGAGACAAGGGATTTGAAAAAAATTCTGATTTTGGATAACAAGTCATTCGCATGCATTAACGCAGAAGATATAGGGGAGATACTTGTTTGGTCTAAAAGAAAATTTGTCGATGACTCGGTTTTGGCAAAAGGTTTTTACAGGATATATAGCGTAAAAAACGAACCTAAATTTACCGATCTTACCCATTTAGAACTTTTTGTGGGTAGGAAAACTTGGCAGGGGTATCTTCTCCCGACAGGATTTCCGACAAACGGCAAAAAAAGAAGCAGGATAATCCCGACTAATGAAACAATCAGTAAATAGCTTTAAAGTCTTTTGGAGTCTGACTGCAGCAATAGCTGACGTTCCAGCTTATTAAGGTCCACGATAACTAAGAATTTGTTTTTATTCTGAATAAGCTTATCTTTCTTCAATTTTTCCATCTCCCGGCTTACTGTTTCCCTTGAGACTGCAGTGCTGTCGGCAATATCTTTGTGCGTAATGGGAACTTCAATTATGATCTGTTTGCTGTTTGCTTTTCCAAATCTTTCGGACAAAAACAAGAGATGATCTATAATTCTTGATCTTGCTTTTGTATATTCCAGACCGTCTATTCTTTCGATGTATATCCTCATATAGTCGGAAATTCTCCTTGTCAGATCCAGCAACATATCGTTGTCGGACCTTATGAGCTTTATAAACTCGTCATATTCTATTTTTCTTAATGATGAATTATTTACTGTTTCAAAGAACGCGTTGGTTCTTCTTGATGCGAAAGAATTCACAAGAGGGAATACATCCCCTTTTTTATAAATAATGTGGTTTTTTTGCTCTCCCTGCTCCGTTAGAGAGTATGCCTTAACAAAACCTTTATCTACGTAAAAAATCCCAGGAAAAACATCGTCGGGGCGTATTACTATCTGCCCCTTTTTGTACGAGCGGGGTTTTTGCTCTCGGAAGATTTCTGCAAGGTTGCCTTTTTTATCTTTCATAGAACTTAAAGCTGTAAACCTTGTTTTTCTCCTACTTTATTATAACATTAATAAGCAAATGTGACGCAAAACACAAGAAAACGGTAAATTGTATCACTGAAACACTAATGCATTTCTGCTAAAAAGTAAGAACGGAAGAAGGGTATAAGCATTGACTTTAGGCACGTTTAATTTCATCTCTTATACCGCGGATAAAGCACTAAGTTTTCTAAAGTTTAATTAAGATTTCAATCGCAAGATAGACAAAAAACAGGAAAGGAGGTGGGAAAAATGTATTGGCTGACAGCAATTCTAGGCATAGTTTTTCTGTTCGCGCCATTTGTATTCGGGTATATCGATAACGTGGCTGCACTTTATACAAGTATTGCGGCGGGGTTAATAGTTTTGGTAATGTCAGGACTCGAATTCCTTAGGAAAGATAGGGAAAAGTGGGAGTACTGGGTTGCAGGTGCGACGGGACTGGTGGCTATGATAGCTCCTTTTATTCTGGGATTCCAGGATCACTTTTCAGCTTTGTGGACTTCCTTAATAGTCGGAGCAATGGTAGTAATAGTAGCGGGATCAAAACTATACACAACTAATCAACGCCCTTAACCACGAACTATGTTTAATACGAGTATTCCGGCGGACAATGCTAAGTTTATCTTAGGTTCGCCGGTCTTTTTATCGTTTTTAGAAAATAAAATAATGTATAATTATTTTAATGGATAAAGAGGCTGCCCACGTCAAGAAACAAAAAATTACCTCAAAGAAAGTTATTCTCACCTCTTTTCTCGTCGACGTTTTGGATGTAATTTTAAACCTCATTTTGGCACTTATCTCGGGAAGCGTGGTAATGCTCACGGAGGTGCTCGAGGGATTTTCGGATCTTGTATCTTCTGCTTTTCTTATGATAGGTTTTTACAGGTCTATGCAAGGGGAGGACAAGACCCACCCCTTTGGTTACGGTACGGAAATTTACTTCTGGAGTCTGTTATCTGCGCTTGTAATGTTCGGGCTTACTTCAACGCTAGCTTTTTATTTCGGGTGGAACAGGTTTTTTAATCCGCAGCCTATACATTCATCGGGACTTGCGCTTACTGTTTTAATTATTACCACTTTTACAAACCTCTACGCATTCTTACTGAGCTTTTTAAGGCTTGTAAAAAAAAAGGCCCCTACGGCATATATTCAGGATTTTTTTCCGGTCCTCATTGGTGGAAACAAAAACTACTTTTACACTGGATCTTATGGGTACCGCATCAGCCATCTTGGGCAGCATATCGCTAGGAGTATATTTTTTTACGGGTGACGGAAGGTTTGACGGGCTTGGGGCAATGATAATAGGCGTAACCCTTGCGATACTTGCTTTTTTCCTTATTATGGGCATAAGGGAGCTTCTTATCGGTAAAAGTGCTGCTCCCGAGACCGAGGCAAAAATAAAAAAAGCCGCTCTGGAAATTAAGGAAGTGGACGGGATATTGGATATTAAAACAATGCATATAGGGACAGAAAAACTTTTGGTTAACCTGTTCGTTCATATGGAGTCTGGGCTTGGTACGCGCGAACTCGAACGCCTTATCGATAAAATTGAAGATAGGGTAAGAAAAGAGGTGCCTTCGGCGAAATATGTGCAAGTAGAACTTGAGTCCGTAAGAGAATAAATGGAGATTTCAGAGTTTTTCCTGCTTAAGCTGCTGGTAAAGCGATAAATATTCCTTAGCGCTTTTTGTCCAGGAAAAGTCGGTTTTTATCGCATTTTCAACCATTTTGTGATATTTAGATTTGTCGCCGTGCCACATTTTCAATGCTCTTTGGACAGTTTTCTCAAGCGCTTCTGAAGTATAACTATCAAACAAAAATCCATTGAAATCGTCTTTTATCGAATCACGTAGCCCTCCGGTTTTATGCGCAATTGGTAGTGTCCCGAAAAGCATAGATATCATTTGTATAAGTCCGCAGGGTTCAAAAAGGGAGGGAATTATAATAAAATCGGACGCAGCATATATTTGGTGTGCCAGTGTTTCGTCAAAGCGGAAATTGCAGGAGACGTATTTTGGGTAGAATGCGGAAAACCATGTATATCTTTCTTCCCAGTCTTTATCACCGTCTCCAAGAAGTACGAATTCAAACTCGGGATTAGAGGTAGTCCTTCTTAGCATTGCATGCATTATGTCCAAGCCTTTTTGTTTTGCGTCAAGCCTTCCTATAAAGCTTATAACTGGAATCTCATTTCCCTGTTTTAGCCCCAATTTTTTTTGCAGGAAAAGTTTGTTTAATTTTTTCCCGTCTTTCCAATGGTAATATTTTATGGTGTTTCCCTCTTTTTTCTCTTTGGAGTTATACGGAAATTTTACAGACTTGTCGTGCGTGGTGTTTCTCCAGTCGATGTCTATTCCGTTTAAAATTCCGAATATTTTCCCTTCCCTTCCTTTTAAAATTTCATTTAATCCCTGTCCGTATTCCTCGCAAATTATTTCTTTGGCATAAGTGGGGGAGACGGTTGTTATGATATCGGCGTGCAGAATTGCCTCCTGAAGAAAGTTTATCCTCCTTGATTTAATTTCCCACATGAGTATTTTGCAGAATTTGGGATCAATGCCCGCATCCTGGATGACGTCAACGGAAGTTTTTCCCTGGTAAGCAAGATTATGAATGGTAAGTATTGTATTAACGTGGAGTTTTTCCGTTTTAACAAGAAGGGGGATGAGCCCGCAATGCTGGTCGTTTACGTGTATTATTTCCGGACTAAAATTAAGTACGTTTTGTTTTACTGCTTCAATTACTGCCTTATCGAAAAAGCCCCAAGTTTCCATAGGGGTTACTTTATCAAGATATCTTTCGTTTTTGAGAAAGTATGCGGGCACTTTCGTATATGGGTGTGTCACTTGCCAGACCTCAACCTTTCGTTTTTTCCCGGCGTATTCCACGTAGAAGTTTGCGACCTTATTTTTTTTGTTTCTTCCCATTTTTACTGCTTTGTAATAGGGTGTTATGGTTCTGATATCAACGTCGATTGTCCTTAAGGCTCCAGGCAAAGATCTCGCAACATCTCCAAGGCCTCCAATTTTAAAGAACGGGTCCAGTTCCCACGTGGCAAAAAGTACTTTCATCTATTCAAGTTTATATTATAACAGCATCACGGGAATATAAATACCCTTATCATTAATTCTGATTGACAATACGCCAAAAATCATTACAATGGTTTTGTGAAAAGAGCTGGGAAGAAAAACTCAAACAAGGAAATTGTAGATTTTTTATTTGAGGTAGGAATTCTTTCAAAGACTCCAAGGAGCGGCTTCCATTTTTTAGGTAGCGGTCAGCAATCGGTGTCCGAACATATGACAAGAACCGTATATGTGGGTTTTGTTTTGGCAACGCTTGAAAAGAATGTCGACAGCGCAAAAGTTATGCAGATGTGTATCTTTCACGACCTTGCGGAAGCCCGCACCGGCGACTTAAATTACGTTCATCAGAAATATACTTTCTCCGACGAAGAGAAGGCTATTAAAGATTTGACGGATACCCTTGTTTTCGGAAATAAAATTTTAAATATTTTGGAAGAATATAAACAAAGGAAATCGAAGGAAGCGCTACTTGCTAAGGACGCGGATAATCTTGAATGGCTTTTGTCGTTAAAAGAACAGGTTGATATTGGTAATAAAAGGGCGGTCACATGGCTTCCGTCGACCGTTAAAAGGCTTAAAACAAAAACAGCAAAAGATCTTGCAAAAATGATTTTAAGGACAAATTCGGACGACTGGTGGTTTTCGCAAAAGCAGGATAAATGGTGGATAAAACGAAGCGAAGAGGTTATAAAAAAACGTTATTAATTTAAAGGAGGTGGTAAAAAGGATGAGAGGATATTATCACGGTTATGGCCCGCAAGTTGCCCATTACGGTTTTGGCTTTCCGTATATTTTTGAATTTTTCTTTTTACTTTTTATTGTGGTATTTTTAGTTGACGCCATATTATTTGGATTCTGGCTTTGGAAACAACTGCAGAAAAGATAAGTTTTATTTTTGTACGTATTTTTTAAGAGCGGGTAATACATGTTTACCTAAAAGACGTATCAAATCCTTTTGATTGCCCGATGACGTAGTCTGTATAACTACGGTATCCGCCTTAAGCTGCGATATAAGCGGAGAGTATGCCCTAATATAATCATCGGGATTTTTTACCAGAGTATAGCGTGAAAGAATATCCTCGGTTTCCATTGAGTCCGCTTTTTCCTGCAAATGTTCGGGGTCTCTCGCAAGATGTCTTTGCGGTGCCCTTAAGCCTCTCCATGGACTTATAGCCTTAAAAGCGTCTTCTTTGTTTTTTGCGAATATTGTCCAACGGGTCGTTACTATTTCGGGAATTTTGTTTTTATCCGTAGCTTCTTTTATGTATGGGTTTATTATTTTTTCAAGCGACTCGTGGGGGTTTTTGACGCTTACAATAATCCCGTCAGAGTAGTGCGCGGCAATTACGGCGGATTTTGGCCCGCCGGCAGCAAGAAGGGTAGGCACGCGTTTTAGAGGAGGGCTGTAAAGCTTGACGTTGTTTGCCGCATAAAATTTACCGTTGTAGTTTATTTTCTCGCCGCCAAGAAGTTTTTCCATTATTATCAAAGCTTCTTTCATTCTTTCGGAACGTTCTACATAACCCGGAAAATCATAACCTAGCGGCACCTCGTTAATAGATTCTCCTGTTCCTACACCCAAGTAAAAACGACCGCCCGAAAGCCTGTCCAAAGTTGCCGCGGCCTGGGCTACAACCGCGGGGTGGAATCTGAAAAGAGGTGAGATAACGCCAGTCATTAGTTCAATTTTTTTGGTCCTTTCGGCGATTGCCCCAATAGTTGCAAGTGCAAACCCTGCAGCTCCAAGGTCCGAAACCCAGGGGTTAAAATGTTCTGAAACAAAAAGCCCGTCAAACCCGACCTCCTCCGCAGTCACCGAATCTTCAACAAGTTTTTCGGGTTGGAATTGTTCGTGTCCTAAAAAGTAGTAAATTTTGGCGCGTTTGTCCCTATTCATGCTATACGAAATGTAACTACTTGACAGAGTATAGTAAGCGGGTTTATAAATGTCAATGGAGAAATAATATGAAGTTAGGACTTCAGATAAATAATTTCAGCTGGCCCGGAGGAAGTAAATCTTTGGGCAAAACGCTCACGGATGTCGCAAGGACTGCAGACGAACAGGGTTTTTACAGTGTCTGGGTCATGGACCACTTTTTCCAAATAGGGCATCTGGGTGCGCCCGAGGAGCCGATGCTTGAAGCGTACACAACTCTTGGTTTTCTTGCGGGTGTTACCAAAAAAGTAAAACTCGGCACCATGGTAACGGGTATTATTTACAGAGAACCCGCGCTTTTGGTAAAAGCGGTAAGCGCCCTGGATGTATTAAGCGGCGGCAGGGCTTATTTCGGAGTTGGCGCCGCATGGAACGAATACGAATCAAACTCTTTAGGGTTTGATTTCCCGCCCGTTAAACAAAGGTTTGAAATGCTCGAGGAAGCATTAAAAATTTCGACGCAGATGTTTGATGAAAACGAAAAACCTTTTGTTGGTAAACATTATAAACTTGAAAGACCTATGAACCACCCGCAGGTTGTTTCAAAACCCCACCCTCCGATTTTAATAGGGGGCGGGGGAGAAAAAAAGACGCTAAGATTGGTGGCCCAGTACGCGGATGCGTGCAACCTTTTTGCAAGGTCTGGTACAGAGGAAGTAGTGCATAAACTAGAAGTTCTAAAAAAGCATTGCAAGGACGTTGGAAGGGACTACAACGAAATAGAAAAAACGGCGCTCTCTTTTGTCGACGGAAACAATATTAACCCACACGACGTGGTCAAAGATTGTCAAAAGTTAAAAGAAATAGGAATAGACCACGTAATTTTTAGCATAGGAAGCGTTTATAAAATAGACCCCCTTAAAGTTTTCGGTAAAGAAATTATTCCCGAGGTTTCAAAATTTTAAATATCATGAAAGCATTTGATTTTAATCTGCCCGACCAGAACGGGAATTTGCATAATTTATCACGGTTAAGGGGAAAGTGGGTAATTCTTTACTTTTACCCGAAAGACGATACGCCGGGTTGTACAAAAGAAGCCTGCAATTTCCGTGATAACGTAAACGAGTTTGAAAAAATGGGGGCGGTAATAATTGGAGTTTCCAAAGACAGTGTTGCGTCTCATAAAAAATTTGCCGATAAATATAACTTAAATTTTATCCTTTTATCCGATCCCGAACACAACGTAATTGAGGAATACGGTTCGTGGATAAAGCAAAAATTTATGGGAAAAGAGTACTACGGCACGTCAAGGGATACTTATATAATAAACCCTGAGGGGAATATAGTTAAGACATATAAAAAAATTAACCCGCTTACAAGCGTAAAAGAAATACTCAGCGGCCTGGAAGGTTTAAAGTCTTAAAATTTCTGATCTTTTTAAGAAGAAGATTTACAGATAGTATCACGGTCCCGGCTATTGCGGTAAATATGGCCGGCAGGGAAAACTTAATATTGTTTATAATATCCGAACTAAAATTGCCCGTTACGAACTGCCTTAGGTAATTGAATATTATCGGATGCCACGCAAAAAGTATAAGCGAGTTTCTTCCCAAATATTCCAGCATGGTATTTTTATTAAGCATTACGCTAAAGGCAATCCAAGCAAATGTGCCGGCAAAAGCATCAAAGTAAAACAGGAAATAATTATTAAGCCTGTTTGCGCGCATGTCTATCTGGTGGCCGAAGTAATTAAAGCCTATGGTTGCAAGTATGGTCATTACGACTATGAGCGAAGGAAACAAAACTTTTCTGTATTTAATAATAATTTCCTTTCCTTTTTCCGAACTAAACCAGAGATGCCCCGCTCCATAGAAGACTACTGCCGAAAGAGCGGTTTCTATGCCAAACGGAAGCCTTGTTGATGGAAAAAGTAAAGAAAATACATAGCCAACAACGGAAAAGACAAAAAGCGTCAGAACTACCCTTTTTGTTTTGTCTGTTACATACACAATTGAGGCAAATATTACTCTTGTTACGAAAAGTGCCGGCAAGAACCATAAAACGTCGTTAAAAAGCATTAGGCCGTCGTTTCCGTTACCGTAAAAAATGCTCAAAAATTGTTTGACATTTGTATTCGAAAGAAGATTAAAGTCTCCGCGGTTTATAATCCATATCCCGTACATCAGAATTGCAAAAATAAAGTAGGGGATAAGAAGTCCTTTCACGGACTTTTTAAAAAATGTGCCAAAGCTGTCGTATTTTTTAAACACGACTCCGGAAAGAAAGAAAAAAAGTGGCATATGGAAAGCATAAAACCAGTATCTGATCCCCTGATTTCCCAAGACGTGTGCATACATAACAAAAAGTATGCCTATTCCTCTTGCGATGTCTACCCAATGGATCCTTTCCTTTTTATGCATTTAGCTAGTATCGCATCTAGGCTTAAAAGTGTCAACTTTCACGCTTGTGATTCTTATTACATTTTTAGTGTGATATATATCGCAGACAAAGCATCTTCCGATCTGGTAAAAATAACACCATGATACAAGCTGGGACAAGTCCCGGCGGCGGTCACATTAAATCCCCGCCGGGATTTTTTTTGGAAAAAAAATTTAGGCTAAAACCTGTCTCAGCGATCGAACCTGGAAACGGGAATGTCTTATTAACCTATAAAATCTTCAGCCGAAGCACAAGGTGTCAATATATACATTGACAGGAATATACGCATATAGTAATATATAGTTATCATGAACATGGATCATTCAACTCTAGCCGTAATTTCGGAGATAAACAGGTTTAATATCGTCGAGTATTTGTTGGGCGGGCCAAAGCCCGTGGGCGAAATTTCGCAAAAGCTTCACATGACCCAGCCAAAGACTTCAAAACACCTGCGGGTTTTGGCAGATGCGGGGGTAGTGGACGTCCAAATTAAGGCTCAGCAGCGCATATATTCGTTATCGCCCCAAAAGTTTGAAGAAATTGATGAGTGGATTTCGCAATTTAAAAAACTTTGGGAGCAAAGACTGGACCGACTTGATAAAATGTTCAAAAAGGCTCCCGGCCCGAAGGGTACAAATGAAAATAAATTTTGAAACAAAACTTTATAAAATTAACGATTGGACAATTTTGCATCTTCCGGCAGAGGCAAGTGCAAAACTACCGACACGCGCTATGACAATGGTTTCGG
>JAMCTM010000026.1 GCA_023379465.1 Patescibacteria group bacterium | reverse complement strand
TGTTTATTTAAAGGAAAAAGAAAAGCGCAGGAATAAAAAGCTGCAGTCCCTTTTTGGTTTGACACGGGCCACAATCCTGAATATGGTAAAAGGCGTAAGCGAGGGGTTTGAAAAGAGGCTTGTTCTTACAGGGGTTGGTTACCGGGCGGCACTTTCGGGGAATGATCTAGTTTTGTCTCTCGGGTTTTCTCATCCGGTTAAGATCTCATCGGCTGAGGGAATCAAATTCTCCGTTTCGGAAAATGTGGTTACGGTTTCGGGTTTTGACAAGAGATTGGTGGGAGATATAGCGGATAAAATTCAGAGGGTCAGACCGCCTGATCCCTATAAAGGCAAGGGAATTTCCTACGAGGGCCAGAAGATCAGAAAGAAAGCGGGAAAGGCGGCTAAGGCAGTAGGAGCAAAAGCATGAAAATAGCTAATAAGATCAATAAAAAAGAACTAAGGGTTAGGGGAAAAATCCGAAGGGTTAGTCCCCTTCCCAGATTATCTGTTTTTAGATCCAATCGGTATATTTACGCCCAGATTATAGATGACAGTAAAAATAAAACCGTGGCGGGTATAACCTCTAAAGATATCGAAGGGGATCTGACAAGATTACAAAAAGCCAGAAAACTCGGCATTGAACTTGCCAAAAAAGCGCTTGAAAAGCATATTAAAAGGATTGTTTTTGACAAGGGAGTATATGCGTATCATGGAATAATTAAAGAGGTGGCGCTTGGCGCCAGGGAAGGAGGACTGGTATTTTAAATGGCTTTTAATTCATCAAGAAGGGCAGGAAACGAGAGCGAATTTGCCGAAAAAGTCGTTCAGGTTAACCGTGTTTCTAAAAAAACCAAAGGCGGAAACAAGGTGGGTTTTTCCGTGCTGGTTGTTGTTGGGGATAAAAAGGGAAGGGTTGGAGTAGGCCTGGGCAAGGCAGGAGATGTTTCTTCTTCCATTAGAAAAGCCATATCTGTGGCTAAAAAACACCTTATTCAAGTTCCTATTATTAAGGAGAGCATACCGTTTAGGATAAATGTCAAATTGGGCGCGGCCCGGGTGCTTTTGAAACCCGCGCCTTTGGGAAGCGGTATTATTGCCGGAGGCGCCGTAAGAAGTGTTGTCGCCGCGGCGGGAATACAGAATATTTCATCTAAAATCTTGGGAACGAAGAATCAGGCCTCTAATGTCTATGCTACGATAGAGGCTCTCAAGATGCTGGGAGAAAGATACGACAAATTAAAGGAGAAAAAAGATGAATCTTGAGAATTTAACAAAAACAACCCAAAGAAGGAAAAAAAGACTGGGACAGGGACATGGTTCAGGCAGGGTTAAGACTGCCGGAAGAGGCACTAAAGGCCAGAATGCCAGAGGAGGCGTAGCACAGTCCTTTGAAGGGGGAGCGGTCTCGATTATCAAGAGACTGCCCTTTTTAAGGGGTAAAGGCAGGAATAAGTCTTTTCGGAAAAGACCGGTGGCGGTAAATATTGCCTCTCTTAATCTTTTTAAGAAAAACGATATCGTTGATGTAGAAAGTCTGGCGCGGCATCATATAGTAGATTCCGTCAAGGCAAAACAGTACGGGGTAAAGATTTTGGGAGACGGCAAACTTCCTTTTTCCTTAACTGTTAAACTGCCTGTTTCCGGCAATGCCCGCAAAAAGATTGAAGAGGCCGGGGGCCGTGTTGTATGAATGATGTCCTGGGGGTTTTTAAAAATGCCTTAAAGACAGAGGATGTAAGAAAAAAGCTTATTTTTACAGCAGGTATTTTTGTCGTGTTTCGTTTATTTGCCCATATTCCGGTTGCCGGAGTCAATATTATTCAATTGAGAAGTCTTTTTGCCGGCAATCAATTTTTAGGCCTTTTGGATATCTTCTCGGGCGGCACCCTGGCTAACTTTTCCGTTATCGCCCTTGGCCTTAATCCATATATTAACGCCTCTATTATCCTGCAGATTCTAACCCTTGTTTTCCCAAAACTTGAAGAACTATCCAAAGAAGGCGAGGCAGGCAGACAAAAAATAAACCAGTACACCCGTTTTCTGACTGTGCCTTTAGCCGCTCTTCAGTCAATCGGCATGTACGCGCTTTTAAGAAATCAGGGTATTATTCAGACCCTCTCTCCTATCTATTTAGTTTCTTTCATGGCGACCATGACAGCCGGAACAATGTTTTTGGTGTGGCTGGGTGAGCTGATTTCGGAAAAAGGCATCGGTAATGGAATTTCAATTCTTATTTTTGCCGGAATAGTGGGCAGGATTCCGGTTATTTTTGGCCAGACAACATCAACCGTAACAGCAGAAAATAGCTTTAATATAGGGGTTTTTATGCTGATGGGCCTAGCTGTTATAGTATCAATTGTTATTATAAACGAGGCAACAAGGAGAATATCGGTTTATTACGCCAAAAGGGTAAGAGGAAATAAAATGTACGGCGGACAGACAACGCATTTGCCTCTTCGCTTAAATCAGGCAGGCGTGATACCGATTATATTTGCCGTTTCTTTGGTTTTGCTGCCGAGCCTTATTGCTAATTACCTGACAACGGTGGGCAATCCAGCCCTTCAGACGGTTGCAGGCAGTATTACCAACTGGCTTAACCCTTTGGGATTTCTCTATAATGGTTTGTATTTCTTATTGGTGGTTGGGTTTACATATTTTTATACAGCAGTTATTTTTAATCCCAAAAAAATAGCAGAAGAGATACAGAAATACGGAGGCTTTATTCCGGGTATCCGCCCGGGGAACCCTACCAGCTCATACTTAAATTATATTTTAACCAGAATAACCCTGGCAGGAGCGATATTTTTGGGCATAATAGCCATTTTCCCGACCATTGCCAGGCTTCTGACAGGTGTTCAAAATCTTTTGCTGGGCGGAACAGGCATATTGATAGTTGTTTCGGTTGTGCTGGAGACCTTAAAGGCAATAGAGGCGCAGGTAGTAATGAGAAGTTACGATAAATTCAGCTGAGATGAAGATTATATTGATCGGCATACAAGGAGCAGGCAAGTCAACCCAGGGTAATCTTTTATCGGAAAAATTACATATTCCCTATCTTTCTACGGGTCATATTTTCAGGGAAATGTCAAAGGAGAAAACTTCTTTAGGCCGCTATATAAAAGAGGTGATAAATGCCGGTTATCTGATACCGGATGAGAAAACGCTTCAGATAGTCAGCGAATATTTAAAACGGGAGGAATATGAATCAGGCTATATTATGGATGGGTTCCCGAGGACCCTTAAACAGGCAGAGGCTTTTGTAAACGGTATAGATAAGGTTATCTATTTAAAGGTTTCCGACAAAGAAGCCCTGTGGCGGCTTTCTTACCGAAACGGCGAAGTCCGCCAGGATGAAACATTGATGGCTATAAGAAAGCGGATTGGGCTTTTTCATGAATTGACAGAGCCGGTCCTTGATTACTACCGAAAGAAAGGCCAATTGATTGAAATTGACGGCGAGAAATCAATTGAGGAGATACATAGGGAGATCATGGAAAAACTTGGCAAAGGCAGCGATGAAAAAACTTGAAGATAAAGAGATTTTGGACAGGAATAAATTGGTGCTGTGTTTAGTCGGCATGCCCGGGGCCGGCAAAACGGAATCTGTCTTTTATCTTAGAAAAAAGAATCTTCCCTTTGTGCGATTTGGGGACGTAACAGACGAAGGGATCAGAAATCTTGGTCAAGAATTAACCCCGGATAATGAGAGGGCGTTTCGAGAAAAACTTCGTCAAGAGCTGGGCATGGCCGCCTATGCCATAAGATCTAAGCCCAAAATAGACAGATTATTGGAAACAAATGATGCGGTTGTAATAGATGGGCTTTATTCCTGGGAAGAATATATTTTGCTAAGTCAATACTATCAGGGTATTAAATTGGTGCATATTTTTGCCGAGCCGGAGATTAGATACCAAAGGCTGGCAGGCCGTAAGATTCGTCCATTAAGTCTTGAAGAAGCGAGAAAACGGGACATTGCCGAGATTGAGAATTTAGACAAGGGAGGACCAATCGCAATCGCCGACTATTTAATCGAAAATAATAAAGATGATATTAAGCTGCTTTACACAAAGATAGATAGCCTGTTAACGCGTTTAGGCACATCTTTTTCTTCAAATGATTAATATAAAAACTCCGGAAGAAATTAAGATCATGGCTCGAGGCGGCGGGATTTTGGCGGAGACCTTATCCGAGGTTCTGAAAAACATAAAACCCGGCGTTTCGGAATTGGAGCTGGACGGCCTGGCGGAAAGACTTATCAGGGAAAAAGGGGGAGAGCCCGGGTTTAAGAGAGTGCCGGGATATAAACACACAATTTGTGTTTCGACCAATGATGTAGTCGTGCACGGGATTCCAACCGCCTATAGGTTTAAAGAGGGCGATGTGGCGGGGATTGACTGTGGGGTTTTTTACAAGGGGTTTCATACGGATGCCGCACAGACAGTGCGAGTTCAGGAGTTAAAATTCCCGCCTTCGCCAAGGCTTCGGCGGGCAGGCAAAACTCAAAACTCGGACGAAGTTGATAGATTTTTGACGGCAGGGAAGAAGGCGCTTGATGAAGCAATTAAAAAGGCAAGCCTTGGCAATAGGGTTGGCGATATTTCAAAGACCATTCAGGATATTGTAGAGGGGGAGGGATATTCGGTGGTGAGGAGTTTGGTCGGACATGGGGTGGGACGGGAACTCCACGAAGAGCCGGAGGTGCCGGGATATCTCAATCGGAATATCAAAAATACCCCTCTTCTTAAGGAAAACATGGTTATAGCGGTTGAGGTTATTTATAATATGGGAGAAAGCGATGTTTCCTATGACAATTCCGATGGCTGGACTATTTCAACCAAGGATAAAAGCCTGTCGGGACTCTTTGAGAGGACCGTGGCGGTTAGTAAAAATGGACCGCGGGTTTTGACCAGTGCCATTGCATTCTAAAGAATTAAAACGCACAAAAAGAGGAATTATCCGAAGATAATTGGCAGTAAGAAGAAGTTTTTTGCCCTCTGTTACCCGTTATGCATACACATAGGCTTTTTGCACGTC
>JAMCTM010000025.1:5620-7318 GCA_023379465.1 Patescibacteria group bacterium | reverse complement strand
GAGACACGAACCTCTTTTATAAACGAAGGCGCATTCTTTGCGCCTGCTTTCTTTACCAATCCTCCCAAGGGCTTATTAATTTTTGTTCTGACTCCAAAACCTAATTGAGCCGCGCTATATCTATCCTTGTCAACCGTCTTAACCTGCAAGACGGAATTAGCGCCAACAGCAACACTCGTCACAGGAATCCTTGTGCCGTTTTCAAGAAATAGCTGAAACATCTCGTCTTTTCTACCAATAAGCGCATTTATCATAAAATCCCCAACAGATAAAACAAAAAGGCAGCCTATCCCAGCTACCTCTATAAAACAATATAGATCGTTTTAGCCGAAATTAGGCTTTAATCACCTCCATTATCTTAATTAGATTATATAATAACTCTTCCCCAAATACAAGCGATTAATTGGGAATTGAAAGGTGAACCAAACCATTATGGAGCGGGCAGACCATTACATCTTAACCTCTATGCTAACCCCGGCCGGCAGTTCCAGATGGGTAAGGCTGTCAATTGTTTTATCTGTTGGGGATACAATATCAATTAACCTTTTATGAACCTTTAGCTCAAAATGGTCTCTGGCGTCTTTGTCAATAAAAGGAGATTTATTAACCGCGTAGACAGTTCTTCTGGAGGGAAGGGGAATAGGACCTACCACCTTAGCGCCAGTCCTGATGGCTGTGTCTAATATTTGCTGACAGCAAGAGTCAATCACCCGTGCGTCGTAACTTTTTAAACGTACCCTAATCCTACCTTTAGGCATTTCTCTTAAGCGATAATTTTGCTAATTACACCTGCTCCAACTGTTTTTCCGCCTTCTCTGATCGCAAATCTCGATCCTTCCTCCAAGGCAACAGGAACAATGAGCTTTACCTTCATTTTTGTATTGTCTCCGGGCATTACCATTTCAACCCCCTGAGGAAGAGTAACCTCGCCTGTTACATCGGTTGTGCGAATATAGAATTGCGGCCTGTAACCTGTAAAGAAAGGTGTGTGACGTCCGCCTTCTTCCTTGGCAAGGATATAAACCTCTGCCTCAAATTCCGTGTGCGGGGTGATTGATCCGGGTTTGGCAACAACCTGTCCTCTTTCAACATCGGATTTTTCAACACCTCTTAAAAGAAGACCAACATTATCTCCCGCCTGGGCATCATCAAGCTGCTTTCTAAACATCTCAACCCCTGTTACAACAGTTGACTTTGTTGCCTTTATGCCAACTATTTCAGCCGGATCATTAACGGCAATTTTTCCTCTTTCAACCCTTCCGGTAACAACCGTGCCTCTGCCTTTGATGGAAAATACATCCTCAACCGGCATAAGAAAAGGCTTATCCACATCTCTTTTTGGTGTTGGAATGTAGCTGTCAACCGCATCCATAAGCGCTAAAATCTGTTTCTCTCCTTCCGGGTCGCCCTCTAATGCTTTTAGCGCCGAGCCTCTTATAATAGGCGCATCATTTCCCGGATACTGATACTTTGTCAAAAGCTCTCTAACTTCCATTTCAACCAAATCCAAAAGTTCATTGTCGGATACCATATCTACCTTATATTAAAAACATGATTACGGGCGCCGCTCAAATGGATGGCGCTATTTTAGTTGTTTCCGCTCCCGATGGCCCAATGCCCCAAACTCGGGAGCACATTTTATTAGCCCGACAAGTTGGCGTACCGGCGATTGTTGTTTTCTTAAATAAGGTAATATTA
>JAMCTM010000025.1:0-5610 GCA_023379465.1 Patescibacteria group bacterium | reverse complement strand
GGGGCATTTGGCCATCGGGAGCGGAAACAACTAAAATAGCGCCATCCATTTGAGCGGCGCCCGTAATCATGTTTTTAATATAATCGGCATGTCCGGGGGCGTCAATATGGGCATAATGACGCTTGTCTGTCTCGTATTCAATATGGGTAATATTAATGGTTACGCCTCTGGCTTTTTCCTCAGGAGCATTATCAATGTCTTCGTACTTCATTGCTTTTGCTTTTCCCTGTTTGGCTAAAACCGTAGCAATAGCGGCTGTCAAGGTAGTCTTACCATGATCAACATGACCAATGGTTCCAATATTAACATGGGGCTTTGTTCTTTCAAATTTCTTTGCGTCCGCCATTTTTCGAATTAAAAATTAATCCTTAAATTTATTAAGGCTAAATGTACTATACAATAATTTTTTTTATCCGTCAATACCCAAAATATCCCAAAATAATCCGGCGCTAAAACCATCCTTTTCTGCCGCTGTCTTTCTGGAATTCGTGTAATAACTCTTTTTGTCTGCCTGTCAAACGCCTCGGCACTTCAACTTTTATCCTCACATAATGATCTCCCTGTCCGGTGGCTCTTAGCTGTTTAATCCCTCTTCCGCGAAGCCTTATAACCGTATCAGGCTGGGTACCCGAGGAAATCTTAAGATTAACATTTCCATAAACAGTCTCAACGGCAATCTGTGTTCCTAAAGCCGCGTCGGCAAAAGAAATTTTCTCCTCCGAGATCACATCATAACCTTCCCGTCTAAATTTTGGGTGGGGGCCAACAGTTACTATAACATCGTAGTCATTAAATCTAATCCTTGACCCCTCATCTACGCCTGGGGGAATTTTTATTTTTTGCGTTTTGCCGTTTATGCTAACTGTCTTTTCCGTTCCGTTAACAGCCTCCATAAAATCTATGGTTATGGAGTAGACATTCCGCCTCTGCCGCTGTGCGCCAAAAGGCGAAGATCCGCCAAAAAACTGCTCAAAGATTTCAAACGGATCGGAGAAGCCGCCAAAATCAAAATCCATCCCCTGGCCGCCGCTCGTACTGTATGTATAAGTAAAGGGTCCGTAACTGCCCCTAAAAGGACCGCCGCCAGATCCGCCTGCCTGCTCAAAAGCACTATGTCCCATCTGATCATACCTTTGCCTTTTGCCTTGATCGGACAAAACCTCATAGGCATTGTTTATTTCCTTAAACTTTGCCTCCGCTTCTTTGGTTTTGTTGCGATCCGGATGATAGGTAAGCGCCAGTTTCCTATAAGCCTTTTTTATTTCATCCGGGGTCGCGTTTTTAGAAACACCCAAAATTTCGTAATAATCTTTTTGCGCCATATTATCTCAGTATATAATAAAGCCGCGTTCCCGCGGCGCCTTTGACTTTTAAGTTTTTACTTCTGACTTTAATTGACCACTTCTCCCTCAACCGGCTCCTCCGAAGTCTTAGAAGAAGAGCCTTCTGTCTTTTGTTCGCTCTCTCCTGCTTCCTGGCTGTCTGGGGCATGATCCGTCTTCTGTTCTCGGTTTTCCGTCTTCTGATTTTGAGCCATTGCCTGACCAACCTTTTGGATGCTGTCCGACAAGTCCTTTGTCTTAGCCTCCAAATCCTCCTTGGCACCGGTTTCCAAAATTGACTTAAGACCGGCTATCTTTTCTGTTGCTTCCTTTTTAAGATCCTCTCCGATGTTATCCCCTGCGTCCTTAAGGGTTTTTTCCGATGTAAAAATCAAGGAATCTGCCGCATTTCTTGCTTCTATTCTTTCTTTTTTCTTAGCGTCTTCCTCGGCGTGAGCTTCCGCCTCTTTGGTCATCTTTTCCACTTCTTCCTTGGACAAACCGGTTGAACCTGTAATCTTTATACTCTGCTCCCGATTCGTTGCTTTATCTTTTGCCTTTACGCTCAGGATTCCGCTTGCGTCAATGTCAAAGGTAACCTCTACCTGGGGAACGCCGCGGGGAGCAGGCGGAATACCATCCAGAATAAATCTGCCAAGCGACTTATTATCCGCTACCATAGGACGCTCTCCCTGCAAAACATTGATTTCCACCTGGGTTTGGTTATCCGCGGCAGTTGAAAACACCTGTGATTTAGACGTGGGAACAGTCGCGTTTCTTTCGATCAAAGGCGTTGACACCCCTCCCAGGGTTTCTATGCCCAATGTCAACGGGGTAACATCCAAAAGCAATACGTCCTTAACTTCTCCTCCCAAAACCCCTGCCTGAACTGCCGCCCCTACCGCCACAACCTCATCCGGATTAACAGATTTGTTAGGCTCTTTGCCAAAAAACTTGGTAACAACCTCGACAATCTTCGGCATGCGGGTCATACCGCCAACCAATACCACCTCATCAACATCGGCTGTCTTTATCTTGGCGTCTTTAAACGCAAGCTCTACCGGTTTTATGGTTTTTTGAATAAGATCATCAACCAGCTCTTCTAACTTTGCCCTTGTTAAGGTCATGGTTAAATGCAAAGGTCCTTCTTTACCCTGGGTAATAAAGGGCTGATTTATTGAGGCTTCCATAGAAGAAGAAAGCTCTATCTTGGCCTTTTCCGCGGATTCTCTAAGCCTCTGAAGCGCCTGGGAATCCTTGCGAAGATCAATGCCGCTTTCCTTTTTAAACTCTTCTGCCAAATAGTCAACAATCTTTTGGTCAAAATCATCTCCGCCCAAATGCGTATCGCCGTTGGTTGATTTTACCTCATAGACCCCGTCTCCCAACTCCAGAATAGAGATGTCAAAAGTGCCTCCGCCTAAATCATAAATGGCAACCGTGTGCGCGTTTTTCTTGTCTAAACCATAGGCCAGAGACGCGGCGGTTGGCTCATTGATAATGCGAAGAACCTCAAGCCCTGCTATCTCTCCCGCCTGTTTAGTTGCCTGGCGCTGAGAGTCGTCAAAATAGGCCGGTACCGTGATTACCGCCTGGGTTACCTTTGAACCCAAATAATTCTCCGCGTCCTTTTTTATTTTCTGAAGAATCATGGCCGAGACCTCCTGCGGGGTAAAGGTACGTCCCTCAACCTCCACAACAGCCATGTCGTCTCGTCCGGACTTAATCGTGTAAGGCAGCCACTTAATGTCAAACTGCACCGATTCGTCCTTGAACTTTTTTCCCATCAGTCTTTTAATGGAAAAAATTGTCCTTTTAGGCTTTAGGACAAGCTGCCTTTTGGCAACATCGCCGACCACATGGGAGATGGGATCCACAACCGAGGGAATAACATTTCTTCCCTCGCTTGAATGGATAATCTTCGGGCTCCCGCCTTCCATAACAGCCACTGCCGAATTGGTTGTACCAAGATCTATTCCGATAATTTTACTCATTGTGTTTACCTACCTTTACAAGAGCCGGACGAATAAGCGTGCCGTGCAAAAGATAGCCTGCCCTTGTCTCTTCGACTACCTTTCCTTCCTGTCCCTCTACTGTTTCAACGCACTCCATCAGTTTTGGGAAACAGGATGATTCGGCAAACTCTATTTTAATTACCCCTTCACCTTTAAGCACACCCAGAAACTGATCCCTGACTATTTTGAGGGTCTCATCGGTCGAATGTTTACCTGCCAAGACTAGTGTATCTAAAATTGGCAAGATTCGCAATATTAAATCTTTGTTCGCTGTTGTTATCCACGCCGCCCTCTCCTCTCTTGCCCTCTTTTCAAGATTTTGGTAATCGGCCAGAACCCTTTTATAGCGATTCTTGTAATCTTCTAATCTCTCTCCGAGATCCTCCCCTAGCAATTGTTTAGAGTTTGCCGAATCATCCTGTTTCCGATTCTTATCTTTTGTTTCATTCTGTGTATCTCTCATCTTACCAACCATTGGCTACCTCTTCAATCAAATCTCCAAAATATCTAACGGTCGGCACTATATTGGTGTAGTTTAATCTTGTGGGTCCCAAAACGCCAATCTCGCCGCATAAATGCATTGGCGTCTTATATCTGGTAAAAACGAATCCATAAGGTCCGTTCAGTTTTGGACCGAGCTCTTCTCCCAGCAAAACATGCGTTTCTTCATTATCGCTAATCTTGGAAAAAACATCGTTAAAATAATCAAATTCATCCAGTACCTCAAGCAAAACCTTGGTAAAATCAATGTCAAAAAATTCAGGCATGTCTAGGATATTGGAGTATCCGGCAGAATAAAGATCCCCGCCTTCTGTTGTGGCAACCGCCAAGGCCTTTGTTTTATCTGCCAGAGATTTTGTTGCCTCACGTAAAAATCTTTCCGATCTGTCGCGATAGTTCCACACTTTTTCTTTTAGGGAAACCTCCTCTGCTATCGAAAGATTTTTTTCCTGCATGAGCTGATTAATATAAAATTTCATTCCCTTAGGAGTAGGCACCCTGCCGGATGAGGCATGGGGCTTTTTTAGATACCCAAGTTTTGTCAAGCCTACCATATCATTTCTGATAGTAGCCGGAGAAGCGGTTAATCTATGTTTTTTCTCAAGCGTTTCCGAGCCAACCGGCTCCGCTTTCTCTATATATTCTTCTATCAATGATTTGAGAATCTGTATCTGCCTTTGAGTTAATTCATTCATAGTCTATTAGCAATAATATACCACGACTGCTAACTCTTGTCAATACCAAAAAACTTAGTGGCCGACCCGTCCGGTAAAGGTGGATTTGGCAAGCATTTGCTCGATAATATTCCTGGGCACCTCTTCGTAATGAGAGGGTTCCATGTAGTAGCTTGCCCGTCCCTGGGACATGGATCTTAAGGCAGTGGCATAACCCGATAACTCGGCAAGCGGCACCATGGCAATAATAATGGTTGCCTTATTTCTGTCCTGAGTCCCTAGAATTTGCGCCCTTTTCGAAGACAAATCGCCTATGACATCTCCCATAAACTCCGAGGGTGTTGTTACCTCGGTCTTCATGATCGGTTCAAGAAGTGTTAACTCGGCTTTTTTCGAGGCGGCCTGAAGTGCCTGAGAGGCCGCTATTTTAAAAGCAACATCCGATGAATCAACCTCATGATAGCTCCCGTCATAAAGGGTAATCTTTACGTCAACCATCGGATACCCCAGCAAAATCCCGTTTGCCATTGTCTCGATAACCCCTTTTTCAACCGATTTAATAAACTCCGAGGGTATCGCCCCTCCTTTTATGGCATCAACAAATTCAAATCCTTCCCCTCTGGGCTTTGGCTCAATGCGCAAAAAACAATGGCCATACTGACCCCGGCCCCCCGACTGGCGGATATATTTCCCCTCTGCCTCTGCCGTCTTATTAACGGTTTCTTTATAGGCAACCTGCGGGGCACCCACATTGGCGCTAACGCCAAAATCGGACTTCATGGTATTGACCTTTACCTCAAGCTGCAATTCGCCAACGCCCGAAATAATTGTCTGGCCTGTTTCATGATTGGTTTTTACCTGAAAGGTTGGATCCTCTTCCATTAATCTTTTAAGAGCAAGGGCTAATTTTTCCTGGTCGGATTTTGTTTTTGGTTCAATAGCCAAAGATATAACAGGTTCGGGAAAGGAGATTTTTTCTAAAATAATAGGATTTGCCTGGTCGCAAAGGGTATCTCCTGTTCCGGTGTCCTTAAGTCCAACCAAGGCAACGATCTCTCCGGAGCGCGCCTTATCTAATTCTTCTCTTTGATTGGAGAG
>JAMCTM010000024.1 GCA_023379465.1 Patescibacteria group bacterium | reverse complement strand
CAGTAGAATTGAGTAATGGAAGAAGTGGAGAGAAAAAAAGAAAAGAAACTGACTTAGGTAAAGATGTAGACCTGGTTATCCTTGATATAGATGATACACTTGTTACCTCAAATGACCCCACTTTTTATAAACAGTATAGTTATGCTGTAGATAGAGCAACAGCTCGATATTTAGGCGTTTCTAATGAAAGGGGTAAAGAAATAGCAGATTTTTACAGAAAGCAATTTGGAGATGGAGCCTTAGCCATTTTGTCGGGAACAATTCCCAGATATTTTCCAGAATTTTCTAGAACAGATATTGACGTATCTGTTATATATGACGAAATGAATACCATTAATCCAACAGGAAAAATTGAATCTAGCGTTGAAGCCATTGAGTTGATACAACGAATTCGAGATCAAGGGAAAAGACTTGTTGCAGTAACAGACTCCCCAGAAGAACTATCAAGAAAAATCTTGGTCGAAGCAGGCATAGATCCAGACACAATATTTGATGAGTATATACCTTTTCGAAGAAAAGTAGGTCCTCTAAAAATGCTCCAAGGAGGCAAAATTTTTAGTGACGTAGCAGAATTCTATAGAATTTCTCCTTCAAGAATATTATCAGTTGGAGACCGTCCATCAAAAGATTTACTTCCGGCACAAAGATTAGGTATGAAAACGTGTAGCGTTGGTAGAGTACAACCCGAAGGCTACTCTGGACCACGTGCACAAAATATCTATGAAGCCCTCTATAGGATTTTAGGCGAATAAATTAGTAAGCTGATATAATAAAGTAGGTATGTTTCAAAAAGTTTTTCAACTTAAAAATAATATTGTTATTGGAATGATTCATTTCCCTCCTCTTTTAGGTTATCTCAATTTTATTGGTATCGATAAAAGTCTTCAATTTGCGTTAGAAGATCTACGCAACCTTGAGAAGGGTGACGTCGATGCCATAATGGTTGAAAACAACTACGACGTCCCACATAAAGAATTCGTTTCGCCCGAAGTAATTGCTTCAATGACATACCTTACAACCAAAATAATAGATGCTACAATTCTTCCCGTTGGTGTTTCAGTATTATGGAACGATTTTAGAACCGCGCTAATCATTGCAAAAGTTTGTGGAGGTAAATTTATTCGTGTTCCTGTTTTTGTTGATAATGTAAAGACAAATTATGGAGAATTCTATGCTAATCCACAAGATGTCGTCAACTACAGAAAAAGCATACATGCTGAAGAGGTTATGTTATTTACTGATATTCATGTAAAACACGCTACAATTATTAGTCCCTATACCATTCAAGAGTCTGCAAATAAAGCTATAAAAATGGGTTCAGACGCAATAGTTATTACTGGGAAATGGACAGGAGATGCTCCTAGTACAGAAGATTTAGAAAATGTTAGGAAGACTGTAGGAAATTTTCCTATTCTTGTTGGAAGTGGTACATCCAAAGAAAATGCTAAATACATCAATAAAGTTGCAAATGGAGTTATCGTAAGTACTTCTCTTAAGGTGGGAACAAGCAAAACAGGAGAAGTAAATGTGAAAGGATATGAACAAAGGATAAGCAGACAGAAAGTTACAGAATTTGTAAGGGAATTTAAATCAAAATAATCTTATGCAACATGCTATTTCACTCTTTTCTTCAATCGCAGAAGATTTACTTGTTGATCAAAATCGCCAAATAATCGATAAAATTACAGGAGGACCCTTGATCTTCTTAAAACAGGTTTTTGAAGAAGAGAAGTTACCACTGACCATTTTCTTTAAAGAAAAATTTAAAATAGAAATAGTACTTACTACAGAGGGGGAAGTTGGTAAAGTAAGCGAAACTCCTTCAATAACCCCTTTCCCGACAATAGAAAATGACTATACAGTTATCTCAACAATATTAAATGAGTGGGATCTTAGTTCAATAAGTAAATATAAAGGGAAGATATTTCTAGATATTCAAGGCTATGTACGTAAGGAGGGTGAGTTTGGCAGTAAAAAAACATGGAGTGATATATCAAAAATTCCATAAGATTATTTTGATTTAAAAGGGACAAGGGATGAATTTGCTTGTATACCCCAGAGTGTATTAGAAGCACAAAAGAAAAAATTATTAGTTGTGACTCATGGAGATAAGGCAATTGATATATTTTTTCGAGGAGAACACGAATCTTTCAAAACTAACAGTCTAAAAAATCTTGAAAATACAATTGGTGCTGGAGATACATTTTTTGGATATTTCATAAGTTATTTCTTTCGTTACGAAAAGCCATTTGAAGCATGTGTGTATGCACAAAGAAATGTTGAAAAATTTTTATCAAAAAACTAAATAGTTAGTTGTTCTGTTGTTAGTTTAGATGCGGAAACTTTTTCACTTCTTTTCAGTGAAAATATCCCCAAAGTGAGTATTACCATACCAGAAATTCTTAATAGCCAAATAAACGTATTCATCGGTAGCTCTCCAAATAGATTAGGGTGTATTATGTTCCCTATTATTGTGATCGGGTAACCTAAAATCATTTGAGCAGAAAGAGCTAAAAGAACAATCGATACAGAACCTTGTTTTTTTGCAGTAAGTTTAAGCCCAACACCCAAAAACACAAACAACATTGTAAAAAGAATCCAAGGAATATATTTCAATGAGGATCGTATAAGAATAACTAAAGAGAGCGTCGTATGTTGAAAGAAAGTTAAGGATAGTGCTAAAATTGTACCGCAAACAGCTAACCAAAAGAATCTCCAGATAAATAGATCTACACTATCACTAGCTCTACTACCACTTTGTTCAATAATCTCAGAAATTGCAGCTAAACCGTTACTAATTACTACCACAAAGAGAAAACTCCATAAACTTGTAGGAAGAGAACTTCCAGAAGCTGCCAGGAAACCTCCGCTTATGACTAAAATTGCAGGTAAAAAGATTTGCTTAAAATTTACCTCTTTCTTTTTGAGATCATATAACATGGTGTAAATAACAACTGTATTTCCTAAAGCGATAAGCATAGTAGGATCTCCTAATTGATTCCCTAATAGGAGAAATAATGTACTTCCAGCGGATATTGCACCGCTTATAAATGCCAAAAGGTGCATTTTGCGATTTTTAAAGATTATTCTATGAAAATCATGATCTATAACTTTTTTCCCAAAAAATAATGCAAAAAAGAGACTTGAGATAACTCCAATCCAGCTTCCAAGCACAAGATAAGCATATGCAGCAGTAATTTTATCAGAAGATACAATAAAATTATGAACCGTAATGTTATCCATTGATTTATAGATAACAGTAAACAAAGCTGCCAGAAGACTAAGAACTACTGTAGTGCGCCAGAGGGGCTTGTTTTTCAAAATAATTTCTAACTTATACCACTACAGGCTTTAATTGTCAAGCAAATTAGCAGTAATACCTCGCATTTTAGAAGCTGATTTTTATCCCCGGGCTCATGGTGGATTTAAGAACCGCTTTTTTCACTTTGGTTGCTGTTATGGCTTTGCTTACTTCCTGAATATTTTCCAAGAGCTTCTTTTCGCCGAAAGACATCCTGCCGACGGCTAAATGGATAATGGGGAATTTTGCCTCTGTTTTAAACGAGATTTCTCCCTTGGCGAACCGCTCGGCAACCTTTTGCGGATCGTTTGTTACGGTGCCGTTTTTCGGATTAGGCATTAATCCCTTAGGCCCTAAGAATCTGGCGTATTTTGCCAAGTGAGCCATGGCATCCGGAGTTGCTAACAGCATGTCAAAATCGTAATTTCCTTTTTCCAGTTCGTCAAGCAGCTCTTCAAATCCTTTTGGATCTTTGGAAGGGCTGGCAATCTTTATTTTGATTGATTTTCCGCTGCCGTGGGGAAGCGTTATGCTTCCTGAGATTCCGGTTTGGGCTGTAGTGAGGTGAAGTTCAACTGTTTCGTCAAACCGGGAGAACTTTATTTTATTCAGTAATTTTAAGCCGTCGAGGACATCATAGGTTTTGGTTTTGTCAACCAGCTTTGCCGAAAGGCTGTATTTCTTTCCCCGCGGTTTCTTTTTTAGGGATTTAACCCCTAATTTTTTCTTTGGTTTTTCTTCGCCCGTTTCTCCTGCTTCCTTAACGTTTTCCTTTTTCAGCCCTTCTTGCGATGATTCGGCAGGCATAACCCGCTGACTGTCTTTCATGCCGGCAAGATGAGCGGCCTTTTTCTGCTCTTTTTTTTCTTTTATTTTCTTTTTTTCCTGTTCTTCCAGACCTTCCGAGCCTAATGTTCTGATTCTTATCTTACCCATAAACCTCCTTCGGAGAATTTTTAATTTTTAATTTAAAATTTTTACTCAATTTTTAATGGCCAAATGTTTTTTTAAAAAATTAAATTATTTCAAATTATTTATTCTGCCTGTATTCCCATTGATCTTGCTGTTCCTAAAACGATTCTTGCCGCCTGTTCAATATTCTCCGTGTTTAAATCATCCAATTTTGCCCGGGCGATTTCCCGCGCCTGATCCATGCTTAGTTTGCCCGATTGCTCCCTGCCCGGTTTTGGCGATCCTTTTTCAAGACGAAGCGCTTTTTTAATCATTTCGGCAACCGGAGGCTTTTTGATAATAAAGGAGAATGTGCGATCCTGGTACACTGTGATGACCGCCGGAATAATCGTGCCTTTCTGGTCGGCTGTTTTGTCGTTAAAGGCCTTAATAAACTCCATAATCGGCAGTCCATGCTGTCCAAGCGCAGGCCCTACAGGGGGAGCAGGAGTTGCCTCGCCCGCCTTAATATTAAGTTTAATAAGTGTTTTTATTTTTTTTGCCATACCCATATTTTAGCAAAACCCGATTTCAAAAACAACACCCGCAAGTCTCATGCGTATTTGCGGCAGATTAAACCTCAGGTGCTAAATTTAAATTTTATACATTGAAATAAAAATCCTTTGTCCGATTTTTGTATGTAATTGTTCTGTTGCGGTTGGAAAACAAGTTTTCATGTAGTTTATTTGTTTAATATCGGCTGGGTCAAATATAATCACAAATGCGGAGGTATTTGCGTGGCTACATTCAGGTAAACCGTTAATAATGTTTCTTTTTTTGTATTTTAATGAGTAGTAGATGCTATTATAGCTTGGCTGTCCCCATTCCCCCCAGCCTAAAGAGGGTAAATAAACAGGAATATCGGTATGTTGCTGGTCAATATAGCGTGCGATTTCTTTACCAAATGACACGTTTTCGTTCGGCAGTTGCGTTGGGTAGCGGACAAAATAGTTGTATAGGTTCAGGTAACCGATAATTGTAATTGAAATTACCACTAAAAAAATACTCCATTTTATCCCGAATCGTGTTTTTATAAAGCGGGCTGAGTAATCAAGTCCATACGCGACAAAGAGAAATATAAAAGGAATAATTGCCATAGTGCGGGAACTGCTTGGTATTTCAACAGGGGGATTTCCGGGCAAGATTGATGGAATAGGTAATAATATAAGCGGCAGCAATAAGTATGGCAAATACTTTTTTTCTTTGAGAACGCAAATGATAAATCCAATAATAACAAATATTCCGCTTAGCCAATCGAGCAAAGGTGCCTTAGAGACGTTCCAACGAAACACAATGTCTCCTTCAACATGAAGCATAAGTAACGTACGGAAAGCATTTGTCAATAAACGAGGAATAGCCTTTTGAGCAGACAATGTTTCATTATTTACTATTTTGCTGCCTATGTACCCGTTTGTGAAACCAGCTGGGTCATGAAGTACAAGTAAGGCAAATAAGATAAACCCTGGAAAATACAATAAAAGAATGAGCCCAACCCTCTTAGGGTCAAACCTCTTATTTCGGATTACCATGTCCCAACAAACTAATACCAGAAGCACTATCGGCAGTAAAAAAACACCAACATAAGTAAATAAACCGAGACAGGAGCAAAAAATACCCAACGCGAGCCATTTTAACTTGTGTTTTTCTAAGTATTTTATAAAAAAGTACATCATTAACGCAGTGATAAGCGGAGATATAATGTTGTAGTTACCCAATCTCGCCCAGACCAGGTACCAAAAAGATAATGCCGTAAGCAGTGTCGTAAGAATAGCAATCCGCATGGGCGCAACTTGCTTAGAAAAAAGATAAATTGCCACTAGTCCCATAACCCCGCAAGCTACGGATAAGTATTTATATGTTAGGTATGATATACCAAACAATGATACGAACGGTGAAATTAAATACATATAAAATGGACCGCCGGAAGTAGAAAAGTAAAAAGGAAATTGTCCGGAAAGCACAGATATTACATAAGAGTTTACAATCGAAATGTCTCCGAACCAATCTGCCGGAATGTTATCTAAGTTATATGTTGCAATCGCTATGAAAATTAACAGTACAGAAAATAAAGCTATGTTTGCATGTTTTTTAAGAAGCATGTCCAGGCGTTTTGTTGTCATCACAAATGGTTGCTAGAAAGTAATCTTTATAGAGCTTCTTCTCTAAGTTGATTTTACCACAAAAATAACTGACAGCTTATTTTGTTATTTCCCCCCGTAAATTTCACATTTTACTATGGTGAGGTGGCGGGGCTTGTTGCGAAATAATTTTTGCTTTTATATAATAGCCGTTGCGATTGGGGCGAAATAAGCCCTTTATCTTATTTGCATAAGTCTTATGTCAATGTCAAAAGAAGCCCTCAGAAGAAACGAGCCGCCGCCCGAAAGGGACAAAAGATTGCCTGACTCAACCACTTCTTATCTTAACGAGATTTCCCAATTTCCCTTGCTGAGTCCTCAGCAGGAGATAGCTTACGCCCAGGCGATTGAGCGGGGCAGAGAAGCGTTTGGCAGATTGCAGAATTTCCAAGATAAAAATGGTTTTGATTCTCCGGAAAAGAATAGACTGCAACAAGAAATCGTGCAGGGAAGGGAGGCCAGATCGCGTTTTATAGAAGGCAATCTGCGTTTGGTTGTCGCCGTAGCAAAGAAATACTTGCATCTGGGCTTGCCTTTACTTGATTTAATTCAGGAAGGAAATATCGGGTTAGTAAGGGCGGTTGAAAAATACGATTGGAGGAAAGGATCTAAATTCTCAACCTACGGCGCTTTGTGGATTCGGCAAGCTGTTATGCAGGCATTGCATGACAAGGCCAGGGCTGTCCGTTTGCCTGTTGATGAGGCGCAAAAGATGAATAAGATAAGGGCTTCTTATCATGGGTTTCTGCGGGAGACGGGTCGGGAACCAAGCTCTAGCGAGATCGCAGAGCAAACCCGCGTCCCGGTTGAAAAGGTTGAACGCTATATGGAAGCTTCTTTTCAAAAGCCAATTAGTTTAGAGGGTGTTGTTTTGGGGGAGGAGGAAGACAGTAATCTGGCGGATTTTATTATTGATCCGGCATCCCCAGTTGAACAGCAGGTAATTAACCGCATTAGGGATGAAGGGTTTAGGAAAGCCCTCAAATCAATACTTGCACCAAAACAATATCGTATCTTAGAGTTGTATTTTGGTTTGGGCGGTATAAGGTCCAGGCCGTTTGAGACAATTGGCCGGGAAATGGGGATAAGCAGGCAGCGCGCAAATAAAATTGTGGCGGAAATCCTCGAGAAGCTAAGGGAATTTGGCAGCAGCGTTCATCTGCGGGATTATTTAGACTAGAAATTATTAAAACCTATCTTAAGTCTTAGGGCTGGCCGTTTCCTATTCTGGCGATTTCTTTTCGGATGGCGTCAAGTTTCCTTTGTCCCCGTTCTGCCGCCTCCTCGGGAGAATGGCACACCTGCTCTCTTCTTCTAAGTAAGCTGGTTCCTCTAATGCTTACCTCGTAGGCCTGGCTCCGTGGATGAAGAGTTCTTTCTCCAAGCGTGCGATGTCTGCGCCTAATATCTAATTCGCCGTTGATAAATACTTCTATTTCCGGTCCCTGGTTTAAGGCAGTAGCCGCGTTATAAATAAGCGCCCGGCGCCCCGCGTCCGGGAAGCTTTCGGCCGGTCCGTCAAAAAGCCGCCCCTCTTTTGATCTCACCACGTAGGTTCCGGTAGAGGTATGTCCTCTTCTTAGTCTTTCTCCTACCTCAAGCCCCAAAGAATGTGTTATGGCGTTTACTTCATCGTCCGGTAAAGCCTTGATTTCCTCGGCTGTCGGCGGCCCTCCCATACAATCGGTCAAACGAGAATAAAATTCTCTTTGCATGGTTAAGATTCGTATCCGCTCGGCGTTATCCGTCCCCAATACCGCATTTTCTCTTTCGAGAAATTCCATGCGGCGGTCAATCGGAAGTGAAGGCTGAAGTAGTTCTGTTTTGCTCATATTTTTTTAACCTGTAAAAAATCCAATTCAACAGGGGTTTCCCGCCCAAAGATTGAAACCAGAATTTTTAACTTGCCTTTCGCTTCGTCTATCTCGTCAATTGTTCCCAAAAATTCGGCAAAAGGACCATCGGTAATCTTAACCGCCTCGCCTTTAGAAAAGGCTGTTTTATAAAGAGGTTCTTCTATCTTGGCAAATTTTTGGATTGCCTCGACTTCTTTCTCGGAAATCGGCGTTGGTTTGTTGCCCGCCCCTATAAAAGAGGTAACCCCCTGGGTTGTTCTGACCAAAAGCCAGGACTCGTCGTCTAGGACCATTTTTACGATAACATAGCCCGGAAAGATTTTTTCCTTTACGTTTTCCTTTTTCCCCTGCGTTACCTTTATCGTGTTTCTGGTGGGAACAATAATATCAAATATCCTATCCTCAAACCCCAAGCTTTGGATGCGCTGTTTTAAGGCCTTTGCCACGCTATCCTCATGTCCGGAGTAGGTATGCACGATATACCACTTGGCCGCGGTTTGATCCGTGTCTGTTTTTGTTTGTTCCACAGTTGTTGTCTGCGTATCCATAATCTTAAACTTCTTAATTTCTAATCAATTTTTAATGTCTTTTTTAAAACTATAGAATTTAGATTTGAATAAAAATTAAAAATTATTTATCCGCTACCTAATAATTAAGCCTATTAATTTTGTAAAGATAAAATCTAGCCCTCCTATAAAAAGCCCCACCGCTACGCTGACGATTATGACAACTATGGTGAGCCTTACCACCTCTTTCTGGCTGGGCCAGGTTACCTTTTTTAATTCGTCTTTTGTTTCCCTCAAAAAGGTACCGGGTAAAGTCATAAGTTCAACAGTTATTTTACCAGAGTGCATTTGACATGTAAAGGGGAAGAGGATAAAATAAAAAAATGTCAAAGTCAAATGCCCGCCTCGCCAAGGCTTTAGCCAGGCGAGTCAAATCTCAAATAAACAATGAAGAATAAGATACGAAAGGTGGTTATTCCGGCCGCCGGCTTTGGCACAAGATTTCTTCCCCAGACCAAGGCCATGCCCAAAGAAATGCTTCCCATTGTTGACAAGCCTGTTATTCAGTACGTTGTTGAGGAGGCGGTGGAGGCGGGGATTACGGATATAATTTTGGTAACCGGTTATCACAAAAGGACAATAGAGGATCACTTTGACGCCGCGAACTTAGACCTTATAGAAAACCTCAGAATGGGAGGAGAAAAGAAACGTCCCCTTTTGGAAGAGGTAGAAAAAATATCCAGAATGGCAAATTTTATTTATGTCAGGCAAAAAGGCCCCTACGGCAACGGAACCCCTCTTTTGAATATCAGGCATTTAATAGGGGATGAGCCTTTTATTTATGCCTGGAGTGATGATTTTATTGTTTCCAAGCCTTCCCGATTTCAACAGCTGATGGATGTTTACGAAAAATATAACTGTTCGATTTTAGGCAGTGTTAAGGTTTCTAAAGAGGAGGATTACGAGCGCTATGGTTTTGCCGGGGGCAGGCTTTTAAAGGATGGAGTAATAGACGTGGATGTTATCATCGAGAAACCGGGTAAGAGCAAGGCGCCTTCTAATCTGGCTAACGTCTCGGGCTTTATTTTCACGCCCGATATATTTGAATATTTGGATAAGGCCTTCGAAAATCTTGGCGAGGGCGAAGAGTTGTATTATAATGACGCCCTAAAACTTATGCTTGCCGACGGCAAGCGGGTGGTCGCGGCCGAAATTAAAGGAGGCAAATATTACGATACCGGCAATAAGCTGGAATATCTTAAAACCGTGGTTGAGTTTGGCCTTGAGCACCCGGACATAAACGGGGCGTTTAGGGATTTTTTAAAAAAGCTCAAGCTTGGTGAGTAGAATTTCTAATGTTTTTAAAATCGCGTCTGATCTATATTTTTTTAGGATTTGGCTTATTTTTTCTCTTTGTTTACTTCTCTTACCTTGTTCACAAGGATATTTTTTACCAGTTTGATTTTGACACCACCGTTAGGCTCCAGAATCATATACCAAGGCGTTTTGACAGCTTGTTTTCTTTCTTCAGCCTTTTGGGCAGTGCCGAGGTTGCGACATTGTTTTTGCTTTTAATGCTGTTTTTAAATAGAAGAGTGAGGGGAATTTTTGTTCTTATATCTTACGGCTTTGTTTTCTTTATAGAGCTTTTCGGCAAGATATTCGTAACCCATCCCGGCCCTCCTTTTATGTTTTTCCGCTACAACATTAACTTCTTTTTTCCCTCAAGCTATGTCCAGCCGGGATCGTCTTATCCTTCCGGTCACAGCGCCCGAACCCTTTTTATATCAATAGTGGTCTTTCTTATTCTTGGCCGATACAAAAAGATCAGTCAAATACAAAAATTGATCATTCTGTTTATAATAGTTTTGTTTGACGCCACTATGTTAGTCAGCAGGGTTTATCTTGGGGAACATTGGACAACCGATGTTGTGGGCGGCGGGCTTCTGGGCGCCGGTCTTGGATTTTTGAGCGCTATTTTTATTTAATAGGCAAATTTTTGGGCAATGAGCTGGTCAAGACCGGTATGCTCTCCTTCGTAGCCTAACGCCCATATCGCGATTCCCTTAAGCTGCATTTGATTAACAAGGTCATATTTTAAGCCCAGGGATCGGATATTGTCAAAATAAACCTGGTGCTGGTTTCCCTGGCTATCGGTGTACGCGTACCAGGGCGTTTCGGAAACACTGCTCCAGTTGATCTCGTGTCCGCCGATAAGCCCTAAAATATCGGCATAGCTAAGGATAGAGGTTGAGTTTGGGCTTGAACCGTTCAATTCCCAATCGTAGCCGTAGTAAGGCACAGCTAAAATAACCTTATCCGATGGAACCTTGCGTAAATAATTTGCCAGGTAGCTCGTGATGCTTTTTTCGCCTGTCAGAGGGGAAACCGGGCCGGGGCCGGTATAAGGAGTGTGAAAATCATACCCCATGACCACAAACGAATCAATGCTTAAAGCAAGCGCCGGCAAATCAAAGAGATCGTCTTTTACGCCCGATGAGGCATAGGTGTCAACAGTCAGGCTCGCCTTGGGAAATTCATTTTTAAGCGCGGTGCTAAGCGAGGTGATAAAAATAGTGAATTCGTTTCGCAGATTATTAGAGGCAGCCCCGGTATATTCAAAATCAATATTGACTCCGTCAAGGTTTTTTGAGCTTACCATATAGACGATATTTGAAATAAGTTTTTTCTGGGCGTCGGTTGAAGCGAGAAGCTGATCCATATTGCTGTTGGAGAAGCTTTTGACGGTTAACACCACCTTGATTTGTCTTTTCTGGAGCTTCAGGATAAACGCGGGCAGCCTTGGGTCGTTCCACATTGTCCATCCGCCGTCGGATTGTCCGTTTGAGTCGGTGATAATAATATTGCCCTCTGCGTCGGGTTCTATGCCAAAGAGGCTGGCGGTTGTTAATTCGCTTAGATTTAATTTATCAAGAACATCCATATCCCAGTAGGGAATGAATCCGATGACCTCTTTTTTGGGACGCAGGGAAGAAACAATTTGAACGTTCCGGACAGGATAGGAAAAAACCTGCTGCATGTTTACCGGCAGAGTACTTGCATATACCTGTTTTATAATTCCGTTTGTTGGTATTGACGGTAAAAAAGGCTTGGTTTGGGTATTGGGGCTTGGAATCACATAGGAAATAACCTTTTGCGGCTGTTTTATTCTTGATGAAAACAAAATGAAAAATAACATGGCGGAAAGGGCGATAAGGTAGAGTATTACCAGCAGTTTCCCATAGGATTTTCGCGGGGATGCCGTCTTAGGATACTGCATAGCCGTATCTTTTGTTAATTCGTTTAGGACATTTTGTATTTTATTTTCGGGCACTCCGATCAGCTTGAGCCGAAAAACAAGCTGTTCGAAATTTTGTTTATATTCCGGATGAAGGGTAAGATACTGTTTTGCGGTCTCAATAAACTTATCCTGCATATTTTATTTTGGATTTTTCCCGCAGACTGCAAACGGTGTTTCCTTGCAAACGGATTTTTTGCCGCAGGCGCTAAAATCAACCGCCAGATGGCAGTTAGGAGGAAGGGCGGTGCTCACTTCAACCGTGGGGGCGGCATGACTAATATATGTCTGTATTTTTTCCGAAGCGTAGTTCAGGGCTAGGGTGAGAATAATAATAGTGGCAATTACCAGCTTTGTAAAGGTGCTTAATCCCTTAATGTCAAGCCAAAAGGATTGAAAAATATTTAGCCTCCGCTGGTAATTTCCGAACGAAATAATCTCCGCCATAATGCCTGTCTATTCGTAGTAAAGAAGATTTCCGGCCAAAAGTCAATAGCTCATTCATTTTCTTCATTCATTTTTGCCGCTGACAAAATATATCTATAGATATGTCATCGGCAGGTCGGGAGTAACTTTATTGGAACGTATTTCTGTCAGAATTCACATAGCAATTTACATAGCAATTTGCTATAAAGTAAAAAGTACACTATACTGCATGTATGGGAAAACGTACTGAAACAAAATTAATAAACGCATACAAAAAATACCGCACAAATAAGAAAAAAAATGTGTTGGGAATTTTCCGTGCTTTTATGCCGGAAATTATTTTTAGAACAACCAAACTTGAAGGAGAAACAGTAACAAGGAAGATGATTTCTGCCTTATTTAAATAATGCCAACATCGTCTACAAAACCTCAAGGTGCAACATCATATAAAGAAACTGCGTTTGGAATTGTTCCTCGTGCAAAACTATTACAATTTGAGATTGAGGGAACGAAGAGAGGTTTGGAATATATTGATAAAGTGATTAGAAAAGATAAAAATGAAGCAGTTGCTCCTGATTTCATATGTAAATTACATGAGGTTTCTTTTGGCTGGATTTTTCCAGAGTGGGCAGGAAAATATAGAAAGATTCAAGTAACATTCTCTGACAAAGAAGCTCCACTATATTTTCAAGTTCCAGAACTTGTTACAAATCTTTGTAATGATTTAGTAGAACGGTCAAAACACTTGCCGAAAAAAGAAGATGAAACATTTATTATTGAAGTGGTAAAGTTACTTGCTTGGTTTCAACATAAATTTGTTTTTATTCATCCGTTTCAAGATTATAATGGGAGAACTGCGCGTATGTTAACACTTTTTATCTCCTTACAACTTGATCTTCCGCCTCTTGAAATTAAAGTAGAGAAAGAAGCAGATAGAAAAAACTATCTGAAAGCAATGCAAAAAGCAGATGAAAGAGATTATTCTATTTTAGAAGAATTGATAGGAAATGCACTTTCAGAAAATTTAAGATAGCTTTACTAAATATATCAATCTATATCATCAGCAGGTCGGGAGGGAATCGAACCCCCAATAGAGGTTTTGGAGACCCCTGTTATGCCATTTAACTACCGACCTTCAAGGAGTCCTTTAATTATACCTCTGGCTATTTTAGTTTTTCCACTTCCTTATGTTCGGTTCTTTTGCGGCAGTGGCGGCAAAATTTTGTCAGCCTTAATTTATCCGGAGTATTGAGCTTGTTTCTTTCTGTTAGGTAATTTCTGTTTTTGCAGACGGAGCAGGTTAGTCCAAAAATCTGCCGATGTTCTCCTTGTTTTGCCATGGGGTAATTATAGCAAATAACTTTTTAATTTAAAAGAAGTTTGATAGAATAGCAATATGGATTGCCGAGATGGCTCAGTGGCAGAGCAGCTGTTTTGTAAACAGCAGGTCCCGGGTTCGAATCCCGGTCTCGGCTCTTATTGAGATATCTTAAATTAGCTGGGTTCGCATAGCGGCAATTGCACCTCGCTGTAGACGAGGCGTCCGCAAGGGCTACGGGGGTTCGAGTCCCTCACCCAGCACTGATATTCGTTTATCTTAAGGAAGCAACCGGCGAATTTTTTATAACAATCAATGGATAAGCGCCCGAATGGCTCAGTGGCAGAGCATCTTCTTGGTAAGAAGAGGGTCGCGAGTTCGATTCTCGCTTCGGGCTCAAGATGTAAAATCAATAAAAACAAATTCTTTGGCACCGAGCATGGTTGACATTTCCCCAAAGATTTAAAATAGGTGAGCTCAATTTTACACCCTAAGATATAAAATGATTCGCTCTGTTTCCTCTGCAAAGAGAGAATACCTCATCTTTAGTGAAATTGTAGAGGAAAATTCTTCAACCCCTCTAATACCAAAGAACAATAATAGTATAGACAAATTAAGTCCCAAATGTCAAATTACCGAATTGCCTCATTAAAAATGTTACTGTAAGATTTTCCTTTACCAACAGGCCGTTTCCTGTATGTTTTGAGTAGCCGATCAA
>JAMCTM010000023.1 GCA_023379465.1 Patescibacteria group bacterium | reverse complement strand
CACTGAAAGGGTAAATGAAGGTATGTTTTCTACCGCTTTTTGGTTCTCGATTTTTAAATTCGGAAACCAGTTCTGGGCGTTGCTGTAATTGGTGCCCGCAATATTTGATACTTGCGACATAATAAGACTGCCGATATTATTAGGTGTTACAATACTCGTCTTTGGAATAGGGACGATAATGTCATTCGAGGCGAAAACAGGAGCAAAATATATCTGCCAGGATATTATGGGAAAAAAGACATAGAAAACGATAACGATCCCGGTTATAAAAATAAGCAGGCTGGTGATTTTTGCTAATTGGTTAGCGTGTTTTGTTTTTTTGTAGTAATACTTACTCATTGTTTTTTATGATTATGATTATGTTTCTCCCCATTCTTGGGAGAAGACCGGGCAGCAAGGGTAAGGCAGGAGAAAGCTTTACGGAAACATCCCTTACCTGAGGCAGTTTTGATAATATTCTTGTCGCGTCCTGGATTGGTTTGCCTTTTATTTGTTCTATTAATTGCCGGTTATTTATCTTTGGTAAAAGAGAAGCCGTTGCTTTAAGATTGGCGCTTACTGTTTTATCGCTATTCTCTTTAATATCTTTTAAAGACAGGCTTACACCGCTTGCCGTAACTGTTTCGCTTTGGGCACGGTTTTGGAAAAGGTGTAAGGAGAAAGTGTTTAAGTCACTTTTTTTATAGGAGAGACTTTGATAGGAAACCGTTGCTTTAAGGGTTACCTGGGCTGTCTGATCCCCTATATTTTTATCAAAGTATTTGGCGGTTACGGTTTCGCCGGTTAGAAGGGGAATGATTCCCATATCCGGGGAGACTTTTTGGGCGATGTCTTTTTTTGCCTTGTCCTCTAGGCTTTTAGGCAATTCAGCAAGTAGTTTGTCATAATCATTCTTGGACACAACGGTTATCTCTTTTTTTGATCCTCCGGAAAAGGGCGTATCATTTTCTCCCTGAGCAGATGAGCTATCGAATGAACCGATGGTGAATTTTGTTCCAGAGGGCAAATTATATTTTTTTCCTATATCCTTTGCGGTAACGTTTACTTTCTGAGTTTGAGGATCCGTTGCACCCGAACTGGATGCCACTGTTATGCTTGAATCTGTCGTAAATTCCAGTCCGTTTGATGATTTTACACTTGTGCCTTGTTCAAATGTTTGTTGATTTGGCAAGAGACTAACAATTGTTATACTCCCCTTTGCCTTATTGCCAATCTCTTTTGTGCCGGTTGAGTTGGTTGAGACGCTGCCTGTTTCGGATACGGATATGGGGCTGGCGTGTATAATATCTTTAGAAAAATCCGTACCGGCATTGGGAGAAAAGGTAATATTTTGCGTTTTCTCCAAAGAGTTTGGATTTACAAATAAAATTACCTTGGCGGAGGCTTTTAGAAGATACAAAACAAAAATAGCTATCATTAAAGCAAAGACAAGGGGTAGAATGAACAGCTTGTTCTTTCTAAACGCGGGCAGAGAAGGCAGATGCATTTTGGCAAGAATACCTTTTAAAGAGATAAAGATTGCATTTGAGAATGTTAGAAGTCTTTTGACGGATAATCTATTTATTACTGCCTTAGTTTCGGGAAGCTCTTTTCCGATAGCTTTTTCTTCCGCCTCTTCCGATATATTCGATATATTACTTCTGTCCAGATTTATTTGGGCAATGTCTCCCTCTTTGATAAATCCTAGATCTTCACTGTCTTTTTCCAAAAGGCTTTCTCCGTTCCCTTTGTCTGCCTGAGGCACTCCCTCTCCCGCCGCCTCTTCCTGTGTCTGGGTTTGTCTGAGCGGTTTTCTGTCCGGGGTTTCACCCAGTAACTCAAATCCCATCTGACTTACCGCGCCCGACAAAACAGCCTGGGCATCAAAACCTCCGGGCAGTGTTTCGATTTGAGGGAAATGCAGAAAAGGAAGGCTTTTGCTCCATGGGTGGGAGATAAATTCTTGGTTTAGATTATCTTCTTCCGCGTCTAAAAGAATTATTCGGGACGGAAGAATTCCGTAGTCGGTAAAAAAATGAAGCAATTTATCCGTAGTTTTTACGATAGATTCTTCTATTACCGAGCTTTGGGTATGAACAATTTTTCCCGCGCGGATTAAGGATAGGGTAATATTTTTTTTATCAAGCTCTGCCAATATGGCAGAGATAGGAACACCTTCCTTTTTTTCCAAAAGATGCGCTACCGCTTCGGCAATGACGATAAATCCTATCGGAATTAAATTAAGCTCCTTGCTTATTTTTTTTATCCTCTCCAGATACTCTCTTTTTATATGTGTTTTAAGAACCCAGCTTTCTTTTAATCCAAAGATTGTTTTTTGGGTTTGGATATTGGCAGGAAGCGCTTCTTCGGCTTTAGAGATTATTTTATCCAGGGTATCAAGCCACATTTCATCAGAGGCTTTCTCTATAGATTCGTTAAAGTATTCTTCGTTTTCGCCGATTACCTTAACCTTTCCGTGAAACTGTTCAAAAATTACCGCTTCGGCCTTTTCCTCTCTTAGGAGCAAGGCCAAGAAGTATTCAGGGTTTTCCTTTTTTTGCAGGGAAAAAGAAAAAGGCAGTTTCATAAATTAATTGTTTACTTTGGCATATATCCTTCTTTGTTTATTCCCAATACTTTCCTGTTTTATTATCTTAAAGCTTTTTAATCTTCCTGTAAAATCTACATGCGGCCCTCCGCAGAATTCGATCGAATAGGTTCCTATAAAATAAACCTTAACTTTATCTTTGTATTTTGCGTCAAAAAGTCCTATTGCGCCTTTCTTTCTGGCTTTATCAATAGGCAGCATTTCAAAGTGCACCGGCAGGTTTTCGCTAATTTTTTTATTGACTATAGTTTCCGCCTGCGTGAGTTGGCTATCGCTTAATTTATTTTCGTAGTTAAAGTCAAACCTTACGCGATCCGTTGTTATGTTACTTCCTGTTTGATAGACATGATTGCCCAGAACCTCTCTTAATGCCTGATGCAGGAGATGGGTTGCGGTATGTCCCATGATTGTTTTTTCCTGGTGGTCTTTTAATCCGCCGCGGAACCTCTCATGGACATTTTTTTTTGATAACTTTTGATGGCCTTTCATTTTTTCGGCAAAGGCTTTTTCGTCAAACGTGTATCCCAGGCTTTTGATTTGGCTGGGGGATAAACCGTGGGTTGAGTAGAGCAGAAAGGCATCTTCTGCCAAAATCCGAACAGCTCCCATTAACTCATCGCCTGTTTTTTTATATTTTTTGATAATGAATTTTTTAGCACCGGTGAGAGCTATATTGTATTTTTGTTCTTCTTCCAAGATGGTATCTTTAATCTCCTCGAACCTTTCTATTAAGGGCTGATCGCTTTTGCCGTATTCCTTTGCAATTGATTTAAGAATTGGCGCTATGTTTTTCCCGTTCAGGAGGTAAAAGTTATCGAGGGATCGGCGGATAAGCCTTCTTAAGATATATCCCTGTTCCTTATTGGACGGTTTTATGTTGTTTATGATGATAAAACCTGAGGCGATTAAGTGATCGGTTATAATCCTCATTTTTTCTTTATGCTTAAGATAACTTTTTTCGGTAGTTTCTTCGATTACTTGAATAATTGGCGCAAACAGGCTTGTTTGAAAAATATCCGGCTCATTTTCCACCGCGGCAAGAAGACGCTCCAGTCCGCCGCCGAAATCAACATTTTTCTGAGGCAGGTGCTCAAATCCGTTTTTGCCTTTTTTAAACTCCATAAAAACGCTATTGCCAATCTCCAGAAAGCGGCCGCAGGGACAGTTGGGATGGCAGGTCTTGCCAAACTTTGGATTATGTTTAGCATCAAAGCGATAAAACACTTCGCTATCCGGCCCCCCCGGTTCTCCCTCGGGCATAGTATTGGGATCGTTGGTTCTTGACCACCAGTTTTCCTCGGAGTAAAAAAAGATTCGTTCTTTTGGGTCTAGGCCTTCACCGATGAGGATTTTGCTCCAGATCTCTTTTGAATCCTCGTCTTTTTTGATGTCTCCGAAGCCCTTGAAAAGGCTTATATAAAGTCTGTCTTTGGGTATTTTTAGCTCTTTGGTGATAAACTCCCAAATCCAAGCGATCTGCTCTTTTTTAAAGTAATCACCAAGGCTCCAGTTACCAAGCATTCGGAAAAAAGTTATATGCTTATTGTCTCCAACCGAATCTATGTCAACCGCACGAAAACAATTTTGTACGTTCATAAGTCTTTTGCCCAGGCCGTGCTTTTCTCCTAAAAGATAAGGCAATAAGGGCTGCATGCCCGATGAAGTAAAAAGGGTGCTGGGGTCGTTTTCCGGAACGAGGGCGGAATTGGGGATTTTTATATGCCCCCGTTTGGTAAAAAATGCGAGATATTTTTCTAAAATTTCCAAGGAGGTCATACTACAAATTATACCACGAACCGAAAAATACCGAATTCTCTAAAAGTAAAGCTTCGTATAGTACTCAAACCCCATACAATACTATAGGTTATTGACAGGAGTATAAAACGTATGTTATATACGTAACTAACCTTAATAAGATACAAAAGGGGGCTTTGCTTGTATCTTTTTGTTGTTAAAAGGATTATTTTCTTCATAATCCGAATGTCCTTTTGAACTTATTCCAAATGCTTAGTAACGATAATAGCAATATTAGACACTATTGGGGCAGGAAATACTCTTTTTTGCCAAAACTGGATCTTTTGGCTATGCAAAGGGAGTCTTATATCTGGTTTGAAAAGACAGGCATAGGAGAAATTCTTAAAGAGATATCCCCAATTGAAGATTTTACAGAAAAGAATTGGGTTTTATCTTTGGAAGATTATCGCTTGGGTAAGCCTTCCGTGACCTGGGAAAAAGCAATAGAAAAAGGACTTACATTTGACGCCCCTCTCTACGTAAAGGCAATTTTAACCAATAAAAAAACCGGAAAACCTCATAAAGCGGAGGTTTTTTTAGGCGATATTCCTCAAATGACGGAAAGAGGAACATTTATTATAAATGGCGTGGAGAGGGCAGTGGTTAATCAGCTTGTGCGCGCCCCGGGTGTGTTTTTTACAGAATTTCAGGATTCTATTACAGGCAAAAAGCTTTACATGGGAGAGGTGCGTCCGACTCACGGTTCATGGCTTGAGTTTGTTACAACCCGCCATGGCACAATTTTGGTAAAAATAGATCGGAGAAAAAAGTTTCCGGTAACGACGTTTCTTAGGGCAATAGGGATCTCGTCAAACGAAGCCATAACCCAGGCATTTCAGGATTTAGACAAGGATGGTATGGCGTTTATAAACGCTACTCTGGAAAAAGACGTTACCGCGAGCGAAACAGAAGCCCTGATTGAGATATTTAAGAAAATGCATCCGGGAGAACCGATAGTTTTAGATAAGGTAAGGGAAAGTTTTAGGGGCTTATTTTTTAACCCGCGCCGTTATGATTTAGGAGTGGTTGGCAGATATAAGATAAATAAAAGATTAAGAGATGTAACATCTTTTAAACCCTGTGAGGATCGTGTTCTTAGCGTTGAAGACGTAATAGCAACCATTAATTATCTGATTCTTCTAAGCGAGGGTAAGGGCACTATTGACGATATAGATAGTCTTGAAAACAGAAGAATCAGAGGCGTTGGGGAGCTGGTGGCAACCACCGCGTTCAGGGTTGGTGTTTTAAGACTTGAAAGAAGTATTAAAGAAAGAATGAGTCTTATGCAGCAAGACGTTCCTATTTCGGTTGCCTCCTTGGTTAACGCGCGTCCCATAATGGCATCGATAAATGAGTTCTTTAGGACTTCCCAGCTCTCTACGATTATAGATCAAACAAATCCTCTTTCCGAAATAGATAATTTAAGAAGGGTGACGGTAATGGGAACAGGCGGGATATCAAGGGAAAGAGCGGCATTTTCCATAAGGGATATTAACAGTTCTCAGTATGGCAGAATCTGTCCGATCCGCTCGCCGGAGGGGCCAAACATAGGGCTTGTTACCTATCTTGCTCTTTATGCCAGGGTAAATAATTATGGCTTTCTGGAGACCCCCTATCGAAAGGTGGTTGCGGTTAAACGGGGCGGCAAGACAACGGTTAGGGCAGGGGATGAAATAGAGTATTTGGATGCGCAGGATGAAAAGAAGCATTACATAACCCATGCAATGACACTTAATGAGGAAGGGGTTATAGAAAACGATAGGGTTGCCGCACGATTTGGCGGAAATTTCCTGGAGGTTGAAAAAGAGAAAATAGAATACGCCGATATAGTCGAGCGTCAGGTGGTCGGAGCGGCGGCCTCGTTAATTCCTTTTATTAATCACGATGAGCCGAACAGGGCACTGATGGGAACCCATATGCAATGTCAGGCCGTGCCTTTGGTTAATCCCGAGAGCCCAATTGTTGGCACAGGCATGGAGATGGAGGTGGTTGAGGATATGAAGCGCGTGGTTAAGGCTCCTTTTGATGGCAAAATTAAATTTGCCGATAGCAGGCAGGTTGTTTTTGAGAACAAAAAGGGCGAAGAGGAGACATTTTATATAAATTCTTTTAGGCGTTCATCTCAGGCAACCGCCTATACCCAGAAAACACTGGTTAATACCGGAGATAAGGTTGGTAAGGATTCTGTTTTGATTGACGGACCGGCATCCGAAAACGGAGAGCTGGCTCTGGGACGAAATCTTCTTATAGCCTACACCTCGTTGGACGGTCTGGGTTACGAAGACGCGATAGTAATCTCCGATAGATTGATTAGGGAAGACGTTCTTTCTTCTGTCCATATCGAAAGATATGAGACCGCCGTTGTTGAGACAAAACTTGGTCCGGAGGAGACAACCTGCGATATTCCAAATGTTTCCGAAGAAGATTTGGTAAAGCTTGATAAGGAAGGAATAATAGTTGTGGGAAGCGAGGTAACCCCGGGAGATATCCTGGTTGGCAAGATTGCTCCTAAGGGAGAAACAGAGCTTACGGCAGAGGAACGATTATTAAGGGCAATCTTTGGCGAGCAGGCAAGAGAAGTAAGAGACACTTCCCTTCGTATGCCTCACGGAGAAAAAGGAACAGTTATAAACGTGCAGATACTGGATCGAAAAAAGGGAGACGAACTTGAACCGGGGGCTATTAGAAAAATTATAGTCGAGGTTGCCCAGTTTAGACACGTAGTGGTAGGCGATAAATTGGCAGGCAGACACGGCAATAAAGGGGTTATTTCAAAGATCCTGCCGCAGGAGGATATGCCTTATCTGGGGGATGGTACGCCTGTTGACATAGTTATTTCTCCGATTTCCGTTTTGGCGCGTATGAATCTCGGACAGCTCTTGGAGGCCCATTTGGGATTTGCCGCCAGAAAATTAAATATGAAAATTGGTTTGCCTGTTTTTGAAGAGGTTGGAGAAGAAAGAATTGTCTCTCTTCTTAAGAAAGCGGGTTTGCCGGAAGACGGGAAAAGCATCCTTTATGATGGCAGAACAGGCGAGCCGTACGAAAATCCGGTGGTTGTTGGCATAGAATATATAATGAAGCTGATTCACATGGTAGAGGATAAAACCCATGCCAGGTCTACCGGCCCTTATTCTTTGGTAACCCAGCAGCCTTTGGGCGGAAAAGCGCAGATGGGAGGACAGCGTCTCGGAGAGATGGAGGTTTGGGCGCTTGAGGCGCACCGGGCAAGATATGTACTCCAGGAGATGCTTACGATAAAATCGGATGATCTTGTCGGCAGATCCAAGGCGTTTGAGGCAATTGTCAAAGGCATTGATATCCCGACCCCTAAAGTTCCGGAGTCGTTTAAGGTTCTTATAAAAGAACTCCAGGCAATAGCCTTAAATGTTATTCCCTTGGGGGCAACAATCTCTCAGGATCAGGCCTTAACAGTTTCCGATGTTCAAGAGGAGTCAGAGGAGATGCAACAAGCACTCGAGGCAACCAATGTGGTTGATCAAAATTATACGCGCCAAACTAAAAATGAATAACAAAAAACTTAAAGACCCGACAATTGTTGATTTTAAATCGCTTAGGATTTTACTTGCCGGAAAAGAGGATATTCTTTCCTGGTCGTATGGGGAAGTAACCAAGCCGGAAACAATAAACTACAGAACCCTCCGCCCCGAAAAGGATGGTTTATTCGACGAACGCATTTTTGGTCCGACCAAAGACTGGGAATGTTACTGCGGCAAATACAAGCGCATCCGATATAAGGGTATAGTTTGCGATAAATGCCAGGTCGAGGTTACCCTTTCGCGCGTAAGACGGGAGAGGATGGGACATATTAATCTCTCTTCCTCGGTAGCGCATGTTTGGTTTTTTAAAGGTTCGTCTTCTCCTTTATCCCTGATTCTTTGGTCGGACCAAAAAAATCTGGAATCGGTTGTTTATTATGCTTCTTATTTGGTTACCGATGTTGATGAAAAGAAAAAAGACGATGCCCTTGAGGCCTTGGCCAAAACTATTGAAAAAAGATTAAAGGCAGAGGAAGAAAGATTTAAGTCGGATCTGAAATCGGTTTCGGAGGATATAAAGGATAAGAAGTCTCAGGCCAAAAAAATAAAAGCCCCCATTGAGCAAAAGGAATTCGCGGCAGAGGAAATGGGCTTGCTCGAGAGACAGAAAAGAGCTTCTTTGGAAGAGAAGTTTGAGGCAAATAAAAAGACAATAAGCGAGATATCGGATGTCCTATCCAAAATTTTGAAAGGTTTAAAAGTGGGAAGCGCGTTATCGGAAGATGAATATTTTAAGCTTTTGGAATATGATATTCCTTTATTCTTTTCTATCGAAACAGGCGCCCAGGCCCTTTTAGATGTTTTGAAAAAGCTCGATCTTAATTCTTTAATCGTGTCTTTGCGAAAAGAAGCCTCAAGGTCGCAAGGAGCGAAATATCTAAAGATTGTCAGACGGTTAAGGCTTATTGAATCAATGAGAAAAGCCAACATAACCCCCCAATCAATGATTATGAATGTTTTGCCGGTTATTCCGCCTGATCTGCGTCCTATGGTTCAGCTTGCGGGGGGTCGTTTTGCGACATCGGACCTGAACGATTTGTACAGAAGGGTTATTAACCGCAATAACAGACTAAAGCATCTTATGCTTTTGGGAGCGCCTGAAATAATCCTCCGCAATGAAAAAAGAATGCTTCAGGAGTCGGTGGACGCACTTATTGATTCTTCCCAAAGGGGCAATCAGGTTATGGGCGCGTCGCTTCGTTCTCTTTCCGACATGCTGCGGGGAAAACAAGGTAGATTCAGACAAAACTTGCTTGGCAAAAGAGTGGATTATTCAGGACGGTCGGTTATCGTGGTTGGTCCTCAACTTAGCCTTTACGAATGCGGGCTGCCAAAAGAAATGGCACTTGAAATGTTTAAACCCTTTGTTTTAAGGGAAATTATCGTTCGGGGTTTTGCTCCAAATATTAAATCCGCAAAACGGTTTATTGAGAAAAGACCGCCTGAGGTTTTTGATATTCTTGAGGAGATAACCCGCAAGCATCCTGTTCTTCTTAATCGGGCGCCAACCCTGCATAAGCTGGGCATCCAGGCATTCTACCCAATTTTAACAGAAGGCTCGGCTATTTCTCTTCATCCATGCGTTTGCGTAGGCTATAATGCCGATTTTGACGGCGACCAGATGGCAGTTCATATCCCCTTGTCGGCAAAAGCCCAAGAGGAAGCGGTAAATCTCATGATGCCGGATCATAATCTCTTAAAGCCGGCCGACGGAACGCCTATCACACTTCCCAATAAGGAAATGGCTCTTGGCACATATTATTTAACAGATATTGATAATTCGTTAACCAAGGAAAATATACCGGTTTTCAATAACATAGAGGAAGCGCTTCTTGCTTATCACTTTAAAGAGGTGGGGCTCAGAGAAAAAATAAAAACAGGGGTTAAAGGCGAGATTGTAGAGACAACCTGCGGCAGACTTATCTTTAATGAAAAACTGCCGGAGGCGATTGGATTTATAAACGAATCCGTTAAAGCGTCCACGATAAAAAACATCATAACAAAAGCCCTTAGCTTGTGTTCATACCCAGAGGTTGTTTCGATTATAGATAACATCAAGTCTTTAGGATTTTACGCCGCGACCATTTCCGGCATAAGTGTTTCGGTATTTGATAACAAGATTATAGAAAATAAAAATGAATTAATCGAAAAAGCAGATCAGAAGGTCTCTGAGATAGAAAATGAATATCAGCAAGGGCTTATTACCTTAGATGAAAAAAAGAGATTGTCCAACAATGTTTGGCTTGAAACAACAGATATGATAGCAGATTTCACCTGGAATAAGATTGGAGAAGGAAACGCAATACGGACCATTATCAATTCCGAAGGCGCCAGGGCGGGAAAAGAACAGCTTAAGCAGTTATCCGCCATGAGGGGACTTCTTTTGGATCCCCTAGGCAATATAGTCGAATTGCCTATAAAATCCAATTTCCGCGAAGGACTTTCAATCTTTGAATATGTTGCATCAGCCCGAGGCTCCAGGAAAGGTCTTACGGATTCTGCCCTGAAAACAGCCAACGCGGGTTATCTTACACGGCGTCTCGTTGATTCTTCGCACGATGTCATTGTTGTTTCCGATGATTGCGGTACAGCAGAGGGCATAATTATTCTAAAAGAGGATAAAGACAGATCCGCCGGTTTTGCCGATAGAATTATAGGCAGGGTTAGCGCAAAAGAGGTTTATTCCAAGAAAAACAAAAAGCTCTCCCTTAAGAAAAACGAGGAAATTACCCAGGAGAAGGCTCGGGAGATTGCCCAAAGCGATATAGAAGAGATTGTTGTCCGTTCTCCGATGACTTGTGCGTTGTCTTATGGCGTATGCGCGATGTGTTACGGATGGGATTTTTCAACCAGAAAAAGGGTCGAAGCAGGAGTTCCGATCGGGGTAATAGCGGCCCAAAGCATAGGAGAGCCCGGTACTCAGCTTACCATGAGGGTTAGGCATTTCGGCGGGGTTGTCATGTCGGATGTTACCCAGGGTTTGCCAAGGGTGGAGGAATTATTTGAAATGCGCACCCCAAAGAATTTTTCTCCAATATCGGAGATTTCGGGCAAAGTCAACATAGAGATGACAGAGGATGGATATAAGATAAGAATAAAAAGCACAAAAATAAAACCGGTTGAAGAAAGAGAATATTTTGTTCCTCTTGCCGCAACACTCAAGGTTAAAGATGGGGATGAGATAGTCTCCGGAGAATCCTTTGCGGAGGGTTATATAGATCCTAAAGAGACATTAAAGATAAAGGGTTTGCTATCGGCGCAAGAGTATATTATAAAAGAAGCCCAAAAGGTATACGAATCCCAGGGAATAGGCATTAATGATAAACATTTCGAGGTGATTCTTAGAAAAATGTCTGATAAGGTTATTGTTGAGACAATCGGCGACACATCTTTGGTTCCGGGGGACTTCATTACCAAAACTAAGTTTGAAACAATCAATAAAGAAATACTATCTCAGGGAGGAGAACCGGCAACGGCAAGACAGACAATAGTAGGCATTACCAAGGCGGCGCTTTTTTCCGATTCGTGGCTCTCCGCTTCGTCGTTTCAGGAAACAACCAAGGTTCTAACAGAAGCGGCTCTTAAAGGAGAAGAAGATAATCTTATCGGGCTTAAAGAAAATGTTATTATCGGCAGACTCATTCCTGTTGAAGGAGGTAGCCCTCAGGAGGTATAATATACGGCAATCCCGAATTGGTATTATTACGACTGAAGGAAGTTTATATGCCAACATTATCGCAGCTAACAAGAAAAGGAAGAAAGAAAAAGATTAAGAAGTTTCGCTCAACAGCGCTGAGGCGCACTTTTAACGCAAAGGACAGGATTTATAAGAACCTGGTTTCTCCTCAAAAAAGAGGCGTTGTAACCCTTGTTAAAACAATGACCCCCAGAAAACCTAACTCTGCTCTTAGGAAGGTAGCCAGGGTTAAACTTTCCAACAGAACAGAGGTAACAGCCTATATTCAAGGGATTGGTCATTCACTGGCGGAGCATGGCATTGTGTTGGTGAGGGGCGGTAGGGTAAAGGATCTTTCCGGGGTAAAATATCATATCGTAAGAGGAAAATTCGATTTAGCAGGGGTTGAGGGAAGGAAAAGTTCCAGAAGTAAATATGGCACAAAAAAAGAGACCGGCGCTAAAGCCTCGCCATCGGCAGGGGTTGCGGCATAATAGATATGAGACATAAGAGGATACAAAAGAGAAGGATAGATTCTGACCCCGAATATAAAAATATTTCGGTTTCGAAGTTTATAAATTCCCTGATGAAGGATGGAAAAAAATCGGTCGCGCGGAAGGTATTTTACGAAACATTCGAGATTATAAAAAAGAAAAATGAGGACCCGATATCCGCATTTGACAAGGCGCTTAACAATGTGGGACCAAGACAAGAGGTCAAAGCCAGAAGGGTTGGAGGGGCGTCTTATCAGGTTCCAATGGAGGTAAGAGGGGAAAGAAAAACAACACTTGCTATACGCTGGATTATAGAGGCTGCCAGGAAAAGACCGAACAGCCAGTTTCATACTTTTTCCGAAAAACTGGCCGAGGAGTTACTGGACGCAAGCAGAAATCAAGGGGAAGCAATAAAGAAAAGAGATAACGTGCACAGAATGGCAGAGGCAAACAGGGCATTTTCCCACTTTAGATGGTAGCATCTTTAATTGACAGATATACCTAAGATTTTATCTCCGACTTTTATCTTATTTACCACATCCATACCGCTTGTTACAATCCCAAAATTTGTGTACTTGCCGTTAAGCCAGGAGGCATCGGTTTTTGTAATAAAAAATTGAGCATTGTTAGAGATATTGATATTCCCTCCGCGCGCCACGCCAAGAGAGCCGATGACAAACGGTTTATTGTTTAACTCCGTTGGCATTGGGCCTCCTCCGGTGCCGTTGCCGTTTGGATCTCCCCCCTGGATAACCCAGTTCTCCACCCTATGAAAGATCAGGTTGTCGTAAAAGCCGCTCTTTGCTTTTTCGGCGAAATTTGCAACTGTTCCGGGGGCATCCTTAGGAAATAATCTTAGGGTTATATCGCCTTTAACTGTTTTGATAATTGCCTTGGTCGGCAGATTTTTTATAGCAGAAGGACCGGGAGAGATGGAGGTTCTAATCTTAGAAGGCGGGTTGACAGCCTCTTTCGTTTTTTGGCTGGGGCGGGGGCTGTTTAGAACCAAAACATAAAAGAATCCCAGTCCGATTAAAACCAAGGCTATAATAAATTTATTCATTCTGGTAAAAAGACCATAAAATATGGTATACTAAATAAAGTCAAATTGCAACCTTAGCAATTTGGTTTTTATTTATGGCAGTGAAGGATACGGTGCTGGATTTAGACAGGATTAGAAATATCGGTATCATCGCCCATATAGATGCCGGTAAAACCACAACAACGGAGCGAATTCTTTATTATACAGGCAGAACGTACAAGATCGGCGACATTGACGAGGGAACAACCGTTATGGATTGGATGGAAGAGGAGAGGAAACGCGGCATAACCATTGTTTCCGCCGCAACAACCGCTTATTGGAAAGACTACAGAATAAATATCATAGATACCCCGGGACACGTTGATTTTACAGCCGAGGTGGAAAGATCTCTTAGAATTTTGGATGGCGGAATAACTGTTTTAGATGCTGAAGAAGGGGTTCAGTCCCAGTCCGAAACCGTGTGGCGGCAGGCGGATAAATACAAAGTGCCGAGAATCTGTTTTGTGAATAAAATGGATAAGCTTGGAGCGGATTTTTTTGCCACTGTCAAAAGCATCGAAGACAGGCTTGGCGCAAACCCGGCGATTATGGTTTTGCCTATAGGCAGAGAACAGGAATTCAAGGGCATTTTTGATCTTTTGAGCATGAAATCCTATATCTGGACAGGGGAGGAGCTTGGGGCAAAGTTTAATGTAACAGATGATATTCCCCCGGACATGAAGGAGACAGTGGAGGAATATAGAAATAAACTGGTTGAAAAGATCGCCGAGACCGACGATGCCTTACTTGAAAAATACTTAAATGGCGAAAAACCGAGTCCAGCAGAGCTCAAGGACGCCTTAAGAAGAGCAGTCATTGCCTATAAACTGGTTCCGATTTTCGCCGGTTCATCTTTAAGAAACAAAGGAGTCCAGCCGCTTTTGGATGCCGTGGTTGATTATCTTCCCTCGCCTTTGGATTTAAAAGAGGTTAAGGGAATTAATCCAAAAACACAGCAGGAAGAGAAAAGAGAATTAGTGCCGAATGAATCTTTTTCCGGCCTGGCTTTTAAGATTCAGAACGATCCGCATGTCGGCAAACTTACTTACTTTAGGGTGTATTCGGGCACGGTTTCTGCCGGATCATACATCTATAACAGCACTAAAAACAAACAGGAACGTGTTGGCAGAGTGCTTTTGATGCATGCCAATCAAAGAGAAGAATTAGATAAGGCGCGCTCCGGAGAGATCGTTGCCTTGGTTGGACTTAAGGACACCGGAACAGGAGATACCCTTTGCGACCAGGCAAATCCTATTATTTTAGAAAAAATCT
>JAMCTM010000022.1 GCA_023379465.1 Patescibacteria group bacterium | reverse complement strand
CGTTTACCTTTGCTTACCGCAGCCATTAGGTAGCCAACAACCGCCACAAGTTTTCTTTTTTGGAGTTTATCAGAAATTGATCCAGAAAACCCTTGAACAATATTCTGCATAGCGGTTGCGACCCCCTCGATAATTCCCACTATCGCCCCGCCATCGCCCAGATATTGAGTAAGAAAGACTGGAAGAACTGGGTAAAGCATCTCTGTAGCAATATCGGCAAAAAGCGAAGTAAAAGTTAGAAGGAAGGTATTTTTGGTAAGCCCAGAGAAATATTTCTTTTCAGACATAATTAAGGATTAGATGCTATCATTATCTAACTATAATGGACTACGATCAACTTGCTACAGACGAGACAATAGAAAAAACAAAAAAAGCTTTGGAGGATAAAGGCTACACTGTTTTTGTGGTTCAAAATGGAACCGAAGCACTAGAGAAGATAAAAGAGATTGTTCCCCAAGGGGCCTCTATAACTAACGGTTCGTCGGTTACATTAGAAACAATCGGTTACCCGGACTATCTAAAATCCGGCCAGAGCGGCTGGGTCGATCTGCACGCAAAGGTAAACGAAGAGAATGACGAACAAAAAAGGCATATATTGAGAAAGGAATCTTCTATCTCTGACTATTATTTAGGAAGCGTCCACGCCCTAAGCGAAGATGGACAAATGGTTTTTGGCAGCAATACTGGGAGCCAACTGCCATCTATTACTTTCAATTCAACTAATTTGATTTTTGTTGTCGGTACACAAAAAATTGTTCCAACCTTGGATGATGCAATGAAAAGACTAGAGGAATATGTTGTTCCGCTAGAAGACAAACACCTAATGGAAAAATACGGTGCCCACACAAACCTTTCCAAAGTTCTGATTTTCAAAAAGGAGCCTCAAATGCTAGGCCGCAAAGTAAACGTTATTTTGATAAAGGAAAAGTTGGGATTCTAATTTACCTAAGGACCATGCCTCAGAAGTGTGCTTATATGATCATCTCGGTCATACATTAACTCGATAAGTTCCAAGGTCTCCTTTAATTTTAATTCCAGCATGCCGGGATTTTCATTTCTCTTTCTAAGCATTGGCATCGCCTCGGGAAGAAACTGTCCAACAGCCTGTTCAGTTGTAAAAGTGGAAAAACCCTCAATACCAAAGTTATAACTCTCAATGCCCACCCGATCTATATGAAAATCGTCTGACATAAAGAGCGGGTGTTTAAAATGATTGTTTTTGAAAAAGTTTCGCGCATACTCAAGACTTGTTGGAGTATTAACAAACCCAGTGCCAATATAGACCTCTTTATTGGAAAGTTTGATTCTCCCATGAGAAAATGTTTGGACCATATCCTCAAGGTATTGTCTGTCTACCTCGCCAACCTTTTGATCCCCATCCAAAAGTAAGACCCGGGCCCCAGGAGTGTTGACAATAACCAGTGCCGCTCCGATAAGCCTCCATTTTTCGAATGCGTTTGGTTTCGGATTATCCTCCTCATCGGAATAAGACCCAGCCCCGAGTACTACCACTATATCGTGAGATGGAACTCCATTTACCATCTCATTTGACGAAAAGCTGATCCTCTCCCCCGCAAGAGCTGCAAGAACTTTTGCTGAAACATCCAAATTTTTAACCGGGAGAAGAATCGACTCAACAACCAAAGTTGAAAGAACTGTTTTCTTAGCAACCGAAGCAGCCAAATGTAAATACCGCTCGGACATTCGATATTCTAAACGAATCCTATTTAAATTGCACCCGTTTGTGGAGGAAAACTACTTGGCGGCGAGGAACCAGGAGTATCTGAAAACGGTTGTGTTCTTTGCGGATACGAGACTGGCGTGGTTGGACCCAAAATACTCGGAGGATTATCTTTAATCGGAGGGACTCGATTCTTCCTCTTTTTTATCATCTGAATTGCAAAAACAGATCCAATAACTACTATTCCAGCAGCTACCACCCCTATACCAAGATTTCTAAAAGTTGTATTGATGTCGCCACCCGAAGCGACTGGGAGTGCAGTAGGTGTTGGCGTGTCGGTGGGTGTATCTACTGGTACTACTGCTAAATCGGGTGCTGGTGTCATCGCGGGTGATGTTGTTGGTTCCATTGTGGGTGCCGGCGTAGCTGGAATAGGCTGCACAACTACGGAAACCTCATTAGAAAAACCACTTGTGCCGCAATTGTTGTTCGCCGAAACTGCAAAATAATATTTTGTATTTCCATTAAGCGCCTTTACAACAAAACTCGTTGTTCCCTGAGCGCCGACGTTGGAATCTCCATAAACATAGTTTTTTGACGCAATTCCATAGGAAACTAAATAGTTAGTAACAGGATTAGGGGAATCTACCCAAGTCAACGTTGCGGTGTTGTTTGAGTTAGAGACGGCTGAGCTTAAAACCGGGGCAGCTGGAACATTTTGGCATCCTTTACTCGCATCGTAAAAAGTTACAGTAAACCAATTTGTAAATGTCACATTGTTTGTCGAATCAAACAAATTAATTTGGTCAGTACCGGGAGTAGTGGTCGCCATCGTAAAAGTTGCATTGCCATTTGAATCGGTTGTTTGATTGTTTTGCGGAAACGTTGCAGTTGAGTCGTTGGGAGAAGAAAGGCTCACAACATCTCCAACAACAGGGTTGTTACTAGAATCCTGCAAGTGAATAGAAATTGTTTCTGTGGATGTTCCATCGGCAGCAACACTGCTCGTGGGCGAAGTATATTGTGAGTTGTTCTGTACAGGTGGGCTACCAGCAAAGACCAAATCGGGAAAAATAAGTAGTGAGATTAGGACAGCTAAAAAAGAGATTGCTTTTCTCATTAAGTTATTATGCAATATCTTTCTTCATTTCTACAAATTCTCTTTTGGTTATTTCACCTTTGACGTATCGTTTCTTTAAGATGGCAAGGGCAGTTTCATTGTTTTCTAAGCTGTTTTCATCGGCCGCCTCTTCAGCATTTCTAGAGTCAAAAAGGTGTACCAAAAGCCCTACCACTAAGGAAATTAATAGCGCCCAAAAGATAATAGAAATTAACCCTCCAAGAGGAAAGGCAGAAGTCCCCATCATGTGATATCCATATCTATACATATTTTTCACCCCTCATTCTGGATAAATAATAGCCTCAGATTCTGAGAAAAAACTTAAGACATAAATTTTGCATGAAGATCATCCATAAGATTTGAGCCTTTTTTATAAATAAATATCTTTTTAGCTGCCTCTGATAGTCTGTCAACAAACTTCCATGCAGCTTCAATTTCTCTTGAACTATTAAAAAACGTCTGATCCCCATTCACTGCCTCCAAAATCAATCGTTCGTAAGGGTCAAATTTATCTGGTGTGTCCAAGGGTGAAATTAAGAAAGTTTTTTTATTACCGTCATTGTAATAAATTACTATTTTTGCTTCATCTTTATCCAAACATTTTCCGGCAGATAGATAAATTGGAACTCCTGCAAGCGGCCCATTTACCAACTCAGTTTTTAGGGCGAAATATGTATCAACATTAGAATCAGGGTTTACATTTTCTTCCTGACGGTAGCCGTTGTACTGACCAAAAACTATTGCGTTTGGGTTGGCAATAAGCGACTCCAAAACTTCGGCGCGATCATTCTTGTCAGAACTTTTGGCAGCAACCGCAGCAATCATTTGAAGCAAATGGTTTTGACCCACGTCCAGCAGAGCTCCGGTCGCCTCATAATAAACTCCTCTTTTACCTATTCCAAAATTTTCTGCAACCGTAGCTTCTATTCTTTCAACTCCACTCTTTTTAAATCGAGACAAAAATATTTTTCTAAGCGACTCTTTGCCCAAATAATGATCAACCCTAAAAACCTGGTCTTCATGAAAATATTCCTCGAGCAGTTTATTCAAATTCTTGGCTGTTTGGTAATTGCTTCCAATAGGTTTTTCTATCATTATTCTTGTCCAACTCCCCCTTTCTTCATTCAATCGATTGTCTTTCAATAATTGAAATATTTTTATATATAAATTAGGGTATGTTGCCAAATAATAAAGCGTGTTGCCGGAAATGTTTTTTAGTTTCGAATAGAGCGTAGTACCCTCTACCTCAAAGTCTTCCCGAAGATACGAAACTCGGCTTACCAGCCTAGACTCGACCAAAGGATCAACTATATGAGAATGGTGCCTATTTTCAGAATGTAGAACCTGACCAATAAAAAAACTTACATCAATCTGTTTTCTACCAATTCTATTCTTCTTGGTTCTCTCTGGTAAAAGCCCTTTTTCCTCCAAACCATAAAGCGCCGGAATAATTTTAAGTTGCGCAAGATTGCTTGTGAATCCAAAAATAACAAAATTAAAGGGTTTCATAATCGATTATTGTAGTATAATCCAATTGAGTTTTGGCTGAAATTTTTATGAACAAAAATACGGTTTTTACTTATCACAAAAAAGCTAAGGGTAAAATCAGTATCAGCGTCAATTCACCCATTAAAAACAAGAAAGATCTTTCAATCGCCTACACGCCAGGGGTTGCAGAAGTTTCTAAAGAAATCGCAGACAATCCAGAAAAAGTTTTTGACTATACAATTAAACCCCATACGGTCGCAATTGTTTCTGACGGCTCCGCGGTTCTAGGTCTCGGCAATATTGGCGCCAACGCTGCCATACCCGTAATGGAGGGAAAAGCCGCACTTTTTAAGACATTTGCAGGGATTGATGCTTTTCCAATTTGTGTCGAAACCCAAGATGCTAATGAAATTATTTCCATCGTCAAGAATATTGCACCTGTTTTTGGCGGAGTAAATCTGGAAGATATTTCTGCTCCCCGATGCTTCGAAGTTGAAGAAAATTTACAAGATCTTGGAATCCCAGTTATGCACGACGACCAACATGGGACAGCTGTAGTTGTATTGGCTGGAATGATCAACGCGGTCAAGGTTGTTGGCAAAAAATTAGAAGATTTAACAGTCGTGGTTAATGGTGCAGGGGCTGCGGGCAACGCTGTTTCAAGGCTGCTGTCGGAAAAAGTAAAAAACGTAATTGTTGTCGATAGCAAAGGAATAATTTCTGCGGACAGACAAGACTTGGACGAATATAAAAATAAACTTTTAACAATAACCAATAAGAATAATTTATCAGGAACTCTGAATGATGCTTTAATTGAAGCAGACGCCTTCGTTGGCGTTTCCAAAGCAAATTTACTAACACGAGACGATATAAAAGCCATGGGGATCGATCCAATAATCTTTGCTCTAGCAAACCCAATTCCAGAAATAATGCCGGATGAAGCAAAATTAGGAGGAGCAAAAGTTGTTGCCACAGGCCGCAGCGACATGCCAAATCAAATAAACAATTCTTTGGCTTTCCCTGGAATTTTTAAAGGTGCGCTGGAAGTACGGGCAAATAAAATTACAAAGGAGATGAAACTTGCAGCCGCTGAAGCACTGGCCTCCCTTGTAAGTAAACCAACAGTCGAAAAAATAATTCCTGGCCCTTTTGACAAAGGCGTAGCAGATACAGTCTCAAAAGCTATAAAAGAAATATTCAGGCAAAACTCAAAATAGATTAATATATTAAGATTATGCTCGAAGTTAACTCAAATGCCCCCAACTTTGACCTACCTGACCAAAACGGCCGCAGCCATAAATTGTCGGACTACAAAAACAAATGGGTAGTACTCTATTTTTATCCTAAAGACGATACTCCTGGCTGCACTAAGGAGGCTTGCAATTTTAGAGATTCAATAAGTAAGTTCCAGGATCTAGATGTCCAAATTTTGGGAATTTCCAAAGACCCAGTCGCCTCGCATAAAAAATTTTCGGATAAATTTAAATTGAATTTTCCAATACTCAGTGACGAAAATAAAGATGTTATACGGGCATACAGATCTTGGGGAATTAAGAAATTCATGGGTAGGGAATTTGAGGGTGTAATTCGAAATACTTATTTAATTGGTCCTGACGGAAAAATTAGAAAAGCCTACGAGAAGGTAAACCCCTTAACGCATTCCTCAGATATTTTTCCGATTTAGAATCATTAACTTAATGTTATTTAAACATAAATCTTTTACGTACGAGGAAGTTGTTAGCAAAGATTTTGACGACGCAGTATTTGAAGCATGCAAATTTATAGGACTTGAACTAAAGTTTGTAAATTTTAGTAATTGTAAATTCAAGTCTTGTGATTTTAGCGAGACTATTATAGAAAGTGCTGGATTTTCCAACTGCAGCTTTCCTGGTACCAAATTAAGTTTTCTAGACTTCGAAAACGCTTCAATAACAAATTGCAACTTCAAAGACTGCTTGGCAGAAAACTGTATTTTTCAAAAACTTAAAGGCGGCAGCAAAAGTGAAAGAAAAAATCTTGATTTAAAGAGCTGCATATTCGAAAGCGCCCAACTTAAAGGAGCTGTATTTGTTTTTTGCGATCTAAAAAAAGTAAACTTCAAGAATTCAGGATTGGAAAACGTAGTTTTTGAGAAATGCAATCTTGAAGAGACAGATCTGTCGGCAACCAAACTTGCCGGTGCAGGATTTATAGATTGCAAGCTAAAAGATACTCTCCTAGATATTAATGGGTTTGTGGACTACGGAAGTTCTTTCGGATTTAAGTTAAAATAATATATGCTCCAAAAATTGCTGATTATTTGGGCTGGGATTCTTGCCGGAATATTTCTAGCATATTTTCTTGTTACAAAAACCAATATCTTAAATATCGGCAACAAAAACTCGAGTGTTGCCGACGTTTTCAAACCTCCTCAAAAAGAAGTCATTGGTTTTTTACCGTTTTGGCTGATAAATAAGGCTCAAGACGATTACTCAAACTACATCAACAACCTAACTTATTTCAATTTAGTAATAGACAGCGATGGTTCAATTCAAAAATACACGGTTCCTGGGGAAAGCGATCCTGGATATTTAGCTCTAACCAATGGAAAAGTAGACGATCTTTTGGCTAGAGAAAAATCCAAAGGTGTTAATCTATCGTTGGCCATATTTAGTGGAGATGATGCAAAGATAGATAATTTTTTAAACGACCCCCAGGCAAGCGCTCAAAACTTGGTTTCCGAAGTTTCTCCATTGATGAACCAATATGGATTTAGCGAACTAAACCTAGATATAGAAAAGGTCTCAGACGCGAGTCCTGAATCAAGGGTTAGGTTTACCAATTTTGTAAGCGAGGTCAGGAAAGGTCTGGATAGAAACATCTCCCTTTCAGTGGATATTGCCCCTATAGCATTCGTTAAAAACACCAATCTGGACGATCCAAAATTGCTTTCTCAGATAGTGGACCATGTTATTCTTATGGATTACGATTTTCACAACCCTGGATCTTTTGTGACAGGACCAGTTTCTCCACAATCTGGTGCCGGAATTGTATCTGAATTTGATACAGAAAGCGCAGTGGCGGCAGCTCTTACTATGATGCCATCATCAAAATTGATTCTGGCAATACCGCTTTACGGATATTCATGGGAAACTATTAATCCCTCCCCTAGATCTGCCGTACTTCCCGGGTCTGCATTTTCGATAAGCAGTAAATCAATTGATGATTTGCTGGCGAACTGCGCTACGTGCTCTGCCACGTTTGACGAAACGGATCAGGAATCTCACTTAATCTATAAAGATTCCGAAACTGGAACTTATCATCAAATTTTTTATCCAGATAAAATCTCTACACAAAAGAAAATCGATTTTGCTAAAAAAGAAAACCTAGCTGGAGTCGCCTTGTGGGCTCTGGGATATGAGGATAATTTTATTCTAGAACCGCTCGCCGGTTACCTTCATTAAATTTCAGTGTTTTTCCAGACGGAATATTGATTATTCGACTAATATTATAAGTGTCATTGTAAGCCACTGTTGCGGTGCCATTGATTGCTACCACCGTTGTAATTGGGCTATCTTTAGTAAACGAAATTTGTATATCTCCATCATTTTGGACTATCAGGTGACCAACACGAATCGAAACAATGTCTGTTCCTAACTTTTTATACTCTACAGAACCCAATGTTTGCCAAAAAACCAAATTAATAGGCAATGTTTGTATTATGCCAATCCCCGAGTTGGAATCTGCCGAAAGCTCCACTGCGTCTTTAAAATTTAGAATAAATTTTCCGTCTGCTCCGGTTGTGAGGCTCTCGCCTTGCTGAACAGAAACGGGTGAGACAATCTTAGCGCTTTCTGTAGCCATTCTGTTTTGATATTCAACTTCTCCAGTCATAGAGGTAATATTCCCGACCAAACTTTCACTTGGAGCTTTTTCAAGTGAAAAACGTGATAGTTTAACCAAATCGGAAAACGTAACAGTGGGTAGAACTGGTAAGCTTATCCCTGATATTTTCTGTGTCAGTTTAAAATAGGTAACTGTAGCAAACGCGGTAAGTAGAAATGGTATTAAAAATAGCAAAATAATCGTAATTTTTCTCATTTTAGATATTTATTGAAAAAGGATATCGTCCGCTGCATGGCTAGATTAAATCCTTGTTCGATATCATGGTTGGCGCCTGGGTACTCGTAAAATTCCGAATATTTTCCTTGCGATTGCAAATTATTAAAAAGTTTTTGTGAGAATTGCCAAGGAACCTCCTGATCGCTCAATCCAACATGTATCTGAACAGGGGCCGACAGATAATTAACATTATAAAATGGGTCAATTGAATTCCAAAAAGAAGGATTCTGACTAGGAGTTCCCTCCATTGCCAAAATCTTGGAAAGTCCCAAATTTCTTAAATATAGATCTTCTGCCGCCGGCTTATACGAAACTTTATCCTGCCAGTTGTAGATTATGTCGTTATAGTCGCCAACTACACCTCCCCAAATAACAACAGCTTTTATATCTTTCGAGACCTCTGCAACTCTCAAAGTTATATTTCCACCCATCGAATGCCCCCAAATGCCAATTTTGTTCGCATCGGCGCCGGGAAACATTTTAATAGACGCTTTTGCATTCAGATCATCTATATCGTAATCGGGTGAAAAATATGCCGAAGTCGGCGCTCCTTGTGATTTTCCATTGCCTCGATAATCTGGCTTAAACACCACATACCCCTGCTTCGCTAAAGCGTCCATGTAAGCAATATAATTTCCGTCTGGCGTATAAAGTTCTGGAATCTGATATCCATGATTGAAAACAATCACCGGGTATCCTCCCTTTGGTTTTGGAGAGGTAGGAACAGCCAAATATGCATATTCTTTTAAACCATCTGAATCATAGGAAACAATATATCTTTTGTAGTTGCTGCCGTTTGGAAGCGTCTGTTCTATAGTAATAGCACTGCCTGGATAATTTTGGGACCGCATATACCCCAAACTTAAAGGCGAAGGTTTTGAAGCAATTTTTGCGTTTTGAGAAATGTCGTTTTTAGACAAAATAATAACAGCCAGGGAAATTACTAAGAAAACCAGCAGTCCCACTAATATCCTGATCGGGCTTTTCATTTATCCATTTTAGCACGAAGAATTTACGCAAAACCCGGAAAATAGTCGGTTATAACCTGTCGAGACGGCATCCCCAAAACTTTCAGTATCTCTTCAAAAGCAACAACCACTGCATGGCTCCCAGAAATATAAATAGTTCTATTTTTGTAATCCGGAATTTCTTTTGCAAATCTGGAGGCGTCGACGTGTCCTTGAGTCTTGGTATCCACAAGAATTACTCTTATGCCTAATTTTTCTGAAGCCTCTTTTAAAACGTCTCCGTATACGAATTCATTGGCACTGCTTACTGAATAAAGAACCACTATATCGCGCCTTTCTCCAATATCTATAAGATATTTGAGCATGCTCCGATAGGGTGTAATTCCTATTCCCCCCGCAACTAGAACCAATTTTTTGGTAGGATCTTTTGGTAAGGTAAAATCACCAATAAGCTGTCCTGCAGTAATTTTTTGACTAGACTCCATAGAGAGTAAATTCCTTTTATAAGAACTTGGAGGGTTCCCAAATTTTATTCCCAAGCGAATCTCTGGTTCTGTTGGTGAATTTGCCAACGAAAGATAACGCCTGTTTCCGCGCGCATCCGGATTTGGGTGCTCGAAAGTAAATTCCATATATTGACCTGGCGTAAAAAGGACCGGTTCATCGGGAGTAAAAACAAAATCAAAAGTATCTGAAGTTAAACGAATTCTCTGCTTGAGTCTAAGCATAATCTTATATTTGGGGCTTACCTCGTAGGCAAAAATATTTCCAATAATTAGTGCTATCTCTGGAGTTGTATAGAAAGACCCAAGGTGGACCTGTGGGGCAAAAAGGAAGC
>JAMCTM010000021.1 GCA_023379465.1 Patescibacteria group bacterium | reverse complement strand
GACGTGTGCTCTTCCGATCTTATTTAAATATACATTACCGTTTTTAAGCATTATCGTGTCCCCGGGAAGTCCTATTATCCGTTTTATGAAATCTTTTTGATGGTCAGGCGGAGCCACAAAAACGACAACATCTCCTCTTTTTATGTTTCCCAGTTTAAGGGTAATTAGGTTGGTTAACACATAGTCTCCGTTATGGAATGTTGGAAACATGGATAGCCCGTCTACTTCGAATGGACGAAATAAAAATATGTAGATTACCAAGAAGACCGACGCGGCAAGAAGAAATGTTTGAACAGTGTCTATTAGAAAAGCGTAGATTTTTCGAATAATGGCCATTTATATATTTTCTCCGAATTAGCCTCCTTTGTCAATCATAGGTTTTTATGTTAATATAAATTTGAAGAGCCCGTGGCTCAGCGGCAGAGCGTTCGGTTCACATCCGAAAGGTCGATGGTTCAAGTCCATCCGGGCTCACAAGACCATGGCAGGCGCGGGTGGTAAAAAGTCAGTGGTTAGTTCTTTATCAGTCTAATTTTCCTTTTTAGATAAAGACTTGCAGAAAAGCCAAGTAAAATAAGCAAAGCCGCAATTTTTACGAATGTTTGCTGTCTGGCGGATAAGACAGGCGAAGACGGAGCCGTCCCTAATCCTCTTGGCGAAGGCAGATTGCTTTGTGAATTTGCCTGTTTCACCTGTGTTTTTGATCCGAGAACTCCTTTCGCAAAGCCGGTTGCCGCTCCTTGCTCTCGAAATCCAAAAGGAGCAGTGGCCATTTCAGGCGAAAAATCACCAGGAGCGCATCCATTGCCGGCGCGAACTTTAAAATAATAAGTTTGTCCGCCTGACAGATTTTCAACTACAAAACTTGTTGTATTTTCATCTCCGACATTCGGATTTCCATATAGGGGTTTATTTGGTTCTATTCCGTAAGCAACAAGATAATATGAGATAGGATCTGCTGCCTTACTCCAGATTAAAGTAACGGTGTTTAGTCCGGGAAAGGCATTGATAAGTTTTGGCGCACCTTGTGGTTTTTGGTCATTGCAGACAGGGGAAGAATTTGACGGAGGGCTTGCCGATGGCGAAGTTGACGGACTTGAAGAAGTTGAACTGCCCGGCAGGGTAATGCTTTGTTCATCGCTAATCTGCTCCGGCGAAGCCCTTGCTATAATCCTGTAGTAATAGATTCTTTCGGGTGAAAGGCCGGAAATCAGCATGGAATGATTTTTTGTTTTGGTTATTTCTTCATCTGTTGTGTTTTTGTAGCCAAACTTTCCTCCAAACGGATCAGTTGCCAAATGGTTTATCTTTGCGTGGCTATTTTCATCAAAAATTACCCTGCCGAGGGCTTTTTGCTGTGTTGTCCAGTTGATAGTAAAAGACCTGTTGTCGGAGCCTACAGTTGTTCGCAAAGAAGAAATATCAATTGTCGGCGCAATCCTGTAATCTTGGTTTAAAATACTGCTTTTATTGCCGGCGCTATCAACGGCAATTGCCTTTAGGATTAGGTCGTTCGCAATTATAATAGGACTGGCAAAAAGAGTTTTCGAGGAAGACGTGGCAGGATCTGACCCATTAATAGTGTAGTAAATACTTACTGAATTCGGAAGTTGAAAATCTGTCAGGCTGACTGTTTGCGGAGCTAAGTAATCATCTCCCGGAATATTAACGGTAGGGGCAAGAGGAGGGGCATCGTCATCGGAGGTTAGGCTTTGACTATCATTCCAATTCCCGTTGGCGAAATCTTCCACCGAGTTTTGGTTCATAGTTATGGTTGGGGTTTTGCCGGTATCGGTTCCATCACTTTCCAAGAGGTTGATGGTAACTAGGCCATTCTCTTCTTTGACGCTTGTTACGCTGTACCCATCTATTTGAAAATCATTTTTGGTTACCGATGGACCGTATAGATCTTTGGAAAAAGTTGCCTGGATGACATCAATTTTACCATTGCCGTTGGTATCTAAAGTTTTGGCACTTATAATTTTTGGTTTGGTATTATCAAGGGGTTCTTCCTGATTGGGCGCTCCCTGGGAATAAATAAATTGGTAGGATCCGGGTTTGTCTTTTTTAGCAACCGCGGAAAAAGAACTGATCGTTGGTTCCCCCAGGGTATTGTATTCATAAATTTTGAGAGCAAAATTTTGGGGAGTAGCACTGGCAGTGGCAATGGAGATGGAATAAGAACCATCTTCGGGGGTCGGCAAGAGGAAAATTCTAGATGGAGGTGAAGTGTCGCCGTTTATTGGATTGACTATGCCGGATTGAACGTAATAAGAGGCATTGGGGATTTGCGAGAATGTGGCAGTCGTGTCATTGCCGCTTTCCTTACTGCTTGGATCGGTCAGGAGCAATTGCACATTGGGATCAACTGTCAGCATGATATAGGAAAGATTGGTATCAGAGGCGATGTAGCGGCCCAACGAGGAAAAGGTATTGCCGTAGTCGTTTAAGAGGGTCCTGTCGTAATAGGGATCGTTGATGTCAAAAGTGTCGCCGTCGATGCCCTTGGCCACAATGAAATGACCCGGCTCTTCCAGGATGTCGGGCTGTTGATTCGTGATATCGGTGGTTAATTGAGTTTTGTCTTCTGTATTGACTTTTCGATATTCGAGGCCGTCGTGGGAAAAGGCGGGGTTTTGCGGTTTTGCCAAATAAGAAAGGCGAGATATAGCCAGCCAATTTAAAAAACCACTGCCTATATAGCCATCGGGTTGGCTCTTAAGCCAGGTATTAAGACTGCCCGGATCAAGTCCAGTGCCATCTGTAAGTTTGTTAATTCCGTAATAATTTAAGACCATTACCGTCGAAGTTAGAGCACAGCCCCAGTCGCCAATGGTGATATTGGGTGCATTTACCCAGGAACTTGCCGTGTCATATTCTTTTCCGCCCCAGATAGGATCAGTTTGTTTTAGAAGCGGAACATTAAGCGGCGGCTCAATCGCAGTTACCACCACATTATCAAACCAGGTCTCGGAGACAGGATTTCCTCCGGCACTAGCTTGAAGAGCTATTCTACCACTTGATTGTTTTCCGAGTCCTGGATCAGAAAAATCTAATAATAACTGAGGTGGTGTACCAGCAAAAATTTGAATATGTTCTTTCGTAACCTCTATTTTGAAGTGAATGGTCTGTCCATTCTTAAAGTTGCCCAGCACAGAATTATTTGTATACATTCCTGTATCTGATATTCGTTGAAGTCCTAAGACATTAGGAGACTGTAGATGGATATCGTACCAATGTCCAGAATCTCTATATCTAAATGCGAAGTTATGATCTGTGCCACCTACTGCTTCATTCGTTGTACCGTTTCCTAATGTCATATCAAATTGAACTGAATAATCATCACCTAAATTGTTCCATAGGGTATCGTCAGGCATTATTTCTGTTACACAACTACCTCCATTTATCTTTATTCCAAGTTTGCCATTTACGACTTCCCATTTTGCAGGAGCACCATTATAATAACAAGGATTTCGTAGGACTACCCATCCATCGTAATTACCATCATTAAAGTTGTCTTGGAAGGTTTTAGTAGAAGCGAGTATATTAATGGGTAAATACGATAAGAAAAGAAAGAAGAAAACTAAAAAAATGAAAATTTTTAAAACAGTCAGTTTTCTCACCTTAAGTAAGAATATAGTTTATAATTTTAGCCTTGTCAATATATTATAGCAATGTTAAAATGTTGATATGTCGTTTGATGCATCTAGCGTTAATTATGATTCCTTTCATGCTTCTACGTTAATGCAAAAACGTGTAATTGATTCAAGTAATTTTACGTACAGGGATATTTTGGGAATATTAAATGAATATTTACCGGGGAGAACAAAAGTATTGGATATTGGTTGCGGAGCTGGAGTTCTATCTCTTTACCTGGCTAGTAAAGGGAAGAAGGTTTTTGGAATTGATGTTTCGAAAAAATCAATTAGTTCCTGTAGACAAAGTGCGGAATATCTACATTTTAAAAATATAGAGTTTGCTAGGATGAATTTTCCTAGAGAAGTTCCTAGAAGTAAATTTGACCTGATTATTTGTAATGAAGTATTAGAGCATATTGCAGAAGATGAGCTTGCTTTAATAAAAATTCATCAAATGCTTACAGATAAAGGAGTTCTTGTAATATCTGTTCCTTCAAAAAACGCACCACTTTATAAAATGGGTATGGCTAAAGAATTCGATAAGAGAGTAGGGCATCTTAGGCGTTACTCAGAACAAGAAATTGTCCAAATCTGTAAAAAGACAGGACTTGAAATTCTAAAAGTAAAGAAAACAGAAGGTATATTGAGAAATTTTTTATTTTTGAACCCAGTAGCAGGAAAATCTATAAGATTCATAAAGTTTTTTATATCCGATGTGGTGTCATTTATCGACTTGATATCACTTTTTTTATTTGGAGAATCTAATAATTTTGTAGTTGCTAGAAAACCATGACCGTTATTTTTTTCACTCGTCTTTTTTATCCGCATGTTGGCGGGGTGGAGAAGCATATTCTGGAAGTGGGTAGGCGACTGGTAGGCAGAGGACATAGAGTGATTGTTGTAACAGAAGAGTTGTCAAACGCTAATATATTAGTATATCAGTTGGAAGCACCAAGTGCTAAGACGGCAGAAAATTACAATGGATTAGAAGTTTACAGAATTTCCGTTGGTGGCCAGGATTGGTTCAAAAAGTTTAGGATTTGGAGACAGTTGTGGTTAAAACGCAAGTTCTTTAAGGACGCGGATCTTGTTCATTGTCATGATGTTTTTTTCTGGTATCTGCCTTTTAGACTTCTTTATCCTAAAAAGCCCATTTTTACTACGTTTCATGGATACGAAACTGTTTTCCCTCCTGCCAAGAAAGCAGTTCTTATTAGAAAGATAAGCGAGAAGCTTTCATGGGGGAATATTTGCGTGGGTAATTATATTAAGAAATGGTACGGGACAAAATCGGATTACATTACTTACGGTGGCGTTGAAATTCCAAATCCCAAATTCAAAATTCAAAATAAATTCAAGACACAAAATTCAAAATACAAAATAGTTTTTGTCGGAAGACTCGAAGAAGATACCGGAGTTTCCGTTTATCTTAAGACGCTTAGACTGCTTAAGACTAAGAAAATTAATTTTGAGTTCGAGGCAGTGGGTGATGGTTCTCTGCACTTTCGTGTCGCACAATATGGGAGAGTATTGGGATTTGTTGAGGGGGTTTCGGAATATATCGAAAACGCTGATATTGTTTTTGCCTCTTCTTATCTTTCGATCCTTGAGGCGTTAGCTTATAAAAAACCTGTTTTTGCTGTTTATAATAATTCTCTTAAGAAGGATTATTTAGAAACGGCGCCATTTGCAAAGTTTATAATTATCAAAGATGATGCTCAAAAATTAGCAGAGCAGATAGTCTATGATTTAAATCATAAGAAAAAAATCGAGCCGAAAATCAGTCAGGGATTTGAATGGGTTAAGGGTCAGACATGGGATAATGTGGTTGATTTATATCTGAGACTGTGGAGACATTCTGGGGTTTCAAAATAGCGCTACTCCGGGCTCATGTTTACGGGGTCATATGGAGAAGGTTTCTTTTATTACAACTGTTTTAAATGAGGAGAGGACAATTGATCTCTTTTTAAAATCGCTGTTTAACCAGTCGAGATTACCGGATGAGGTCGTTATTGTTGACGGAGGATCAACCGATGCTACCACATCGGTAATTTCAAATAAAGAACTAAAAAGCCCAGAGATTAAATTGATTATTAAACCGGGAAATAGGGCGGTGGGGAGAAATGAAGCGATTAGAAAAGCAACTGGGGATATTATTATTTGTTCAGATGCCGGTTGTATTTTAGATACAAATTGGGTAAAAAATATAATCGAACCATTTTTTGATTCAAAAGTAGATGTTGTCGCGGGATACTATAGAAGTTTACCTAAAAATGTCTTCCAAAGATGTTTGGTTCCCTATACATTGGTAATGGAAGATAGGGTTGATCCTAAAAATTTTCTGCCTGCCACTCGTTCTATTGCTTTTCGTAAATCAATTTGGCAAAAAGCAGGAGGATTTCCCGAGGAGTATTCTCATAACGAGGACTATGTTTTTGCCAAGAGACTTAAGAAAATCGGCGCAGTAATTGTTTTCCAAAAGTCTGCCATTGCCTATTGGCTGCCAAGAAAAAATTTAAGAGAGTCCTTTATAATGTTTTTCAGATTCGCGTTGGGAGACTCGGAGGCAAAAATCATAAGACCTAAGGTTATTATCTTACTCATTCGCTATCTTTTGGTAATAATTTTGTTGACTCTTTTTTTGCTTACAAAAGCACACTTTATACTTTATACTTTATACTCTATACTCATTTTTTATCTTTCATTTTGAT
>JAMCTM010000020.1:10947-13358 GCA_023379465.1 Patescibacteria group bacterium | reverse complement strand
GAGAAAAGCATTTTTGATATCATCCATTCTGAATATTGGATAACCAATATTATTCTCATTCATGGCTTGCGAAATTCCATACTGACAAACATCTAGAAACTCACCTATTGGGCGCCAGTCTCCTCTATTAAAATCTATAAAATATTCCGGCTGGTAATATTCCGCATCCAGCCGATTTGCTCCTTCAAGTTGTGATTTTTTAATTATTGAAAAAGTCATATAAGAATTAAAATAAGAGACGTTACTAATGCTACTATTAAGACGGAGATAAGAATTTTTACCCATGACTTCATCGGCATTTTCCCATTATAGGTTATATCCCACCATTGAAAAAAAGTGGTTAAAAGTATAATAATAGCCACAGTTAAACTAATAATCGAGCTAATTGTTTTCTTATCCATTAAATTAATATAATTAAATCATTATCCTATCTAATCGATTTACACCTTTGGGTTGTGATTTTGGGATTATTGAAAAAGTTACCATGGTTTTTCTAAATACTTAAACAAAATCTTCCTTATTAGCTTTTCACAGTTTTTCCACCATGGATAACCCAGAAATAATTTAGGCTGTTTTCTTTTATTTGCATGGGCATAATCATTTCTAAAATCGAACAAGTCATTAATTGCTTTAACTTCGATATTAGAAAAGCCAAGAATAGTGATGCCTTGTACTACATACTTTCTTTTGTTATTTCTCTCTTCTTTTGGAACGAAAAGACTCTCTAATGTGGAACAGAACAATACAGATTTAATATTGTTCGGGTAATCTAAAGTTTGGGAAAAATATTCATAGGCAGCTGGTTTTTTCTGGTACGCTTTTGTGTATTTCTTCCAAAAATCACCAAATTCAATATTGTCATCAAATTTTTTGACAGACAGACTAGAAGGCATTTTACTTGAAATAAAGTAATTTCTGGGATGATTATTAACATTTATGACTAAAGCAGCAAAGCCAATTTCGTGTTTATAAAAAAGTCTTAGAGCATATTCTATGTATTCATACTTAATTAAAAGTCCAGGGTATGATTCGTCAGTGGCATTTTCATCGTATCTATAATCGAATTCAATAAGCCAATCATAAGGACAAGTCGCTCGACCATTAGATTTCCAATTCATAAACTTAAAAATATTCTCCTCATTAGGCAAAATTCTTCTAACTTGAATTCCATTAGTTAGTTTTGTATTACTTGTTAGGCTTAAGCCTCCATAAATTGCAATTTGTGCATTTGCTTTCTTCATTTTTTACCTCCCAAAAACTAAATCCTTCCCCTTTTTACCTTGTCATGCCCGACCCGATCGGGCATCCAGTCGTCCGACAAGTCGTTCCAATTAGGATTTTCTTTTTCGATCAAGGCAAGTTTCCATGCTCGATTCCATTTCTTTAATTGTTTTTCTCTTGTCAGCGCAGAATTTATATCCGTTGTCTGTTCAAAACAGACAAGTTTATCAACGCCATATTTTTCGGTAAACCCTTTAATCAGATTATTTTTATGCTCATAAATTCTTCTTGATAAATTATTGGTAACGCCAATATAGAGTGTCCCGTTTCTTTTGCTGGCTAAGATATAAATGTAGTAATTTCTAGACATATTCAATTGTCATTCCCATATATCCCTTGTCATTCCCATGAAAATGGGAATCTATACGAATAATTCTCTGGATTCCCGCTTTCGCGGGAATGACACAAATTTGATCTCGTTTGTTATCTTGACTATCCCCATAAAATCTAATCTAATTCAATAGATTGGAAACAATCAAATTCTTTGGCTTAAGGGCTCCTTTGGAGTCCTTTTTGCTTTTCTATAACTTCTTTTTTATTTCTTTCTGAATTTCGCTACTTCGGCAGATAAAGTTTCTTATTTTTTGAATATCAAATATTAAAGCTTTCGTTTCCGACAGTTCAACAGATATTCTTCGGGCTGTTGCAAAAATTACTACTTTCTTTTTATCTTTAAGCAGTTGTTTTACAGGGTCGGCAAAATTACTATCGCCGCTCCAAAGAATAAAAGTCTCTATCCCGTTTCTTTCAAAATCCAAAAACATATCTCTGCCAATTTCAACATCAAAATTACATTTTCTGTGTTCTATCTCCCGAACCCCTTGCATATTAAAATCTTTTAACTTATTGTTTAGATATTCCACCGTTGCAAGATCGAAGTGCCTAAGAAGTGATTTATGAATAAATTTTGAAAGAATCACTGGGGAATTGTTGGGAATACTGGAGACATCAATTGATAATTGCATTATCTTGACCGGTTTGGTTATAACCTCATATTTTAATTTCTTCGCATCCTTTATAAATTGCATCGAGTTCATGCTACTTTTTAGAAAACCATTAAAAGACTATCCTATTTTTATGGCTGTATCAAAAAAAGGCGGAAAAGATAATTCCGGCGATTACATTTACAA
>JAMCTM010000020.1:0-10937 GCA_023379465.1 Patescibacteria group bacterium | reverse complement strand
TGCATCGAGTTCATGCTACTTTTTAGAAAAACCATTATAAAGTCTAACCTCTTTTACCATATTAAAGGAGTCAAGAAATTGCTTTAATCTTTTTATATCTATATTCCAGCGTAATTTTTTGCTCCAATGATAAACGTTTGCGTAATCAATATAAACAATAGTCGGTTTGTTAAATATAGACTCAAGTTCTTTGATGCGAACTGGGTAAATTTTAGCTAATCGTTTAATTCTATCTGTCTTTTCTGTAAACATAATATTTTCTATCTCCGAAAACTAACCTCTTCCCTTTTTGATTTTTAAATTCTTCGCGCCAATTTTCTTTTGGCGAGTTATTACCTCTATCCAAAAACGCCAAACTATTCCGCAGTGGGACAGGTTAGGTCAATAAATTCACCTACGGCCATCATTAGCGGAAAACTGTCTTTATATTTACTATCTAAATCTCTGCCGCAAGCAGAACAATTGGGCTCTAAAGAAAATCGATCACTCATATTAGTAAAAACTAAATCCTTCCTTTTTTGCGAATTTGAGAAATTCTTCGGCGATTTGGTCAAGATCGTGATCTAAGACTTTGCGGCCGCGCATGTCGTGGACATAATTTCCGGTTGAATCTTTTTTGTAAATGTAATCGCCGGAATTATCTTTTCCGCCTTTTTTTGATACAGCCATAAAAATAGGATAGTCTTTTAATGGCTCTTCGTCGTCTTTCCATTTCTGTAAAAATAGAACTGAAGTTTTTGTACCTGTATGAGGCTTAAAAGTATTTCCGTTAAGTCCGACCACTGCCAAAATCCTCGCCCGATTAAATAGAAATTGTCTGACGTATTCCATATTGGTATTATTCAAAACACCCTGGGGCAAAACTATGGCGATTCGTCCGCCGGGCTTAACCGCATCAAGCGAGCGTTCAATAAAAAGTATATGACGCTCCATATTATTTTTTAATTTTCCGTCTTTCTTGGCCAATTCGTATTGGCGAAGAATTCCGGATTCGGGATTTTCTCCGGCAAACGGAGGATTTGTCATTAAAATATTAAAATCTAAAAATCTATAAGAAAGACTGTTTTCGCGGTCATCTAGCGAATTAAATTTATGAAGAAGCGGCCGCATAGCCACCCTTGCTTCTTCGCTCTCTATCCCCTGCCAGTCTCTGGCATCAAGGGAATCTCTTTTGAAAATGTGGTGTTTTCCGTCTCCGGCGATAAGCATCAAGGCTTGAGAAATTCTCCTCATGTTGTCGTCAAAGTCAATTCCAAAAAGGTATCTGCTTGCGTATTCCTTCTTTGCATTTTCGGTATGTAACGTGTCCCAAACATGGTACATCGTGTGCAGTAAGAATCCGCCTGACCCGCAGGCGGGATCTATAACATACTCCCCATCTTTAGGATTCAGCATCTTAACGCACATTTTAATTACGTGGCGCGGGGTAAAGTATTGACCTTTGTTGCCTTTGGAGACCTCCGTAATTAAATACTCAAATGCCCCATCAATAATTTCCAGTTCCGCAAGGCCTGTTTCAAAAAGTCTGATATTCTCAAGAAAGGGAACACAAACACTAAGACGTACCGGGGAAAGTCTTATCCGATCGGTTGATTCAAATGTATCCGGCCACTCTTTAATCGCATTCTTAAATAAATCGTTTATAATGTCGTAGGTTTTTTCGGGATCTTTGTATTTTCTGAAAAAAACCTCTCCATCTTCTCTCTTCTCCTGCGCCACTTTTTCATCGTAAAGCTTGGCATAGATAATCTTAAAAATCTCTTCAAAAACATTTGCCCCGGATCCGGCAAGGGCAACCTCTTCAATGTGTTTTATAACTTCAACAAAATCAAATTTAGGGTTAAGCTCCGACCATTTTCTTTTTATTTCAAAAAGGTCATCAATCGTTTGGCTCTCTTTGGGAATATCAACCAAAGAATCTTCAAATTCTCTAGGATAAGGCCGATATAGAACAACTTTTTCTTTTCCGTTTGACCAAACACCAATCTCCGCGCCCTCGGAATTAAGATAACCCTTTAATTGATCTATAGCTTTTTTTTCATCCGGATTTTTTACTTCGATAATAATAAATGGGGTTATTTTGTCCTTTTTATAAATTACGATGTCCGCGGCTTTGGCGTGAACTTCACGGCCAAAGTGAATGCTTTTTTCGGTTTCCATTCTGTCGTAAGAATATAAATAGTGCGTGTGCAGTTTATAAAGCCAAAGCTGGCGCACTATCTCTTCGGGTTTACCTGTCTTTTTGGCTCTATCGTAAACAAATTTTTGATTTCCCGACTTTAAATCTTTAATGTAAAACCTACTTTTTTCCTGTTCGCTTATATACAAAACATCATAGATATCTATGTCATCAAATTCGCGCAGACCAAAAACAGTATCTTGATTTTTAAAAATTTCACCGATTATTTCTTTTGATTTGTTAGATTTAACTGTTGGCATAAATAAATTAAGAAGAAAGACGCACCTCTTCCTTTCCCATAATCCTTATGACTTTTCCTTCCAGTCTAACGTCCTTGGTAAAATAAATTAAGTCATATTTAGGGTTTTCCGGTTTAAGGTACAAATATGGAGGTTTGTCCTCCGAAATAAAACGTTTTATAGTGGAGTCATCGCCAATGCGGGCAAGCACAATATCTCCGGAAACAAACTCTTTCTGTTTCTGCACCAGCACAACATCCCCGTCTTCTATACCTGCGTTGATCATCGAGTCGCCGGAAACTTTAATCAGGAACACTTCATCCTCGAGCCTCGCAACATTTCCGGGCAGTCTCTGCCATTGCCCGCTAATTTCCGTAATAGTAAGCGGGGAACCGGCATGACTAACTCCTAAGAAAGGTGCAAGCGGCGGTTTGCCAAGCACCTCATAGCCAAACGGCAAGATAGCTATGCCTCTTGCTCCCGACTGATTACGCTTGATAATCTTTTTATCCTCCAGTTTATTAAGTAAATCAATTACGGATTGGTTAGAGGAAACATTTAATCGGTCCTTCATTTCTTCGAAAGTAGGAGGATAGCCAATGCTTTTAATATAATCGTATATTATAGACAGTGTTTGTTTTTGTCTTTCGGTGATATTTAGCTTCATTACTCTAATATACCCGACCATATAGTCAGTGTCAACTGCAACTTTCCATATCAATTTTAAGGGCTTTGCCGGAATAAGCTAAAATGCGTTAGGCTGGCTGTTCGGAAGAAAAACTAAATTAGTTAGTCTGCAAAATACGTTTCAACTTACTGTTTGCGCCTGATACCCAACTTTTTTAATAATCTCAACAATTTCTATTTCTGTTATCTTCTCTGTATCAAATTCCACTTCTGTTTGCGCTTTTGCATAATTGGTTCTTATCTTTTTTACTTTTCCTGTATCTTCCAATTCTCCGTCAATATTCATGGCGCAACTGGTACAATGCATCCCTATAATTTTAAGTAAGATTTTCTTTGTCATATTAAATTACGTGCATTACCCCCCGATACATTCCCATACTGCACATAAAGGGAACATCTCCTGCTCGTGATGGAGCAGTAAATGAAAGCTCCCAAAAAAACAACAGCTATTCTTTGTACCTCTTTAAAAGAAGCGAATTTGAGACTACAGAAATTGAGGAAGAAGCCATAGCCACCGATGCAAAAATAGGACTCAGTAAAATATGGAAGAACGGATAGAGGACACCCATGGCAATAGGAATAAGAATCACATTGTAGCCAAATGCCCATACGAGATTCATTTTTATTGTCCTCATAGTCTTTTTAGAAAGCGTAATTGCTGATGCTATAGATGAAAGATTTTTATTTACAAGGGTTATGTCAGCCGCTTCAATCGCCACATCCGTACCGCTTCCCATAGCAATACCAATATCTGCTGCTGCGAGTGCCGGCGCGTCATTTATTCCATCTCCAACCATAGCGACTTTCTTACCTTCTGATTGAATCTTTTTTACTTCTTCTTCTTTCTGGTCTGGTAAAACCTCTGCTAATACTCTTGCGATTCCTACTTGCCGCGCTATTGCTTCCGCGGTCCGTTTGTTGTCTCCTGTTATCATGGCGACTTCAACACCCATCGCTTGTAGCTTTTTCACTCCTTCTTTCGCGCCCTCTTTGAAGGTATCTGCTACCGCAATAAGGGCAGAAAGCGTATTGTCAATCATTAATATCATCACTGTTTTCCCTTCGTGTTCAAGTTTAGTAATACCTTCATCTACATGGGAAATAGAAATATTTTTTGTTTTCATGAGCCTCCTATTACCAAAGTATAATTGTTTGCCGCTTACAATACCCTCTACGCCATGTCCGGTAATTGCTTTAAACTTCTCAACAGGCAATAGTTGTATTTTCTGCTTTTCTGCTTCTTTGACAATCGCGTCTGCCAAAGAGTGTTGGGAGGCTTTTTCAAGAGAGGCGGCCAGCTGTACTATATCGTTTCTTTCTCTGTCTTGCCCGACAACAATATCCGTTACGATTGGTTTTCCATTGGTAAGTGTTCCTGTCTTATCAAACACAACCACATCAATTTTATCGGCGGTTTCCAGGCTCTTGGCGTCTTTGATAAGGATTCCATTTTCCGCTCCTTTTCCAGTACCCACCATTATCGCTGTTGGCGTGGCAAGTCCCATCGCGCAGGGACAGGCAATAATCAATACCGCCACCGTATTAAGAATGGCAAACAAAAGCGCGTTACTCCCTCCAAAGTCATACCAGATTGCGAACGTGAGCAAGGCAAGCATGAAAACCGCGGGAACAAAGTAAGAAGAAATTAAATCAGCAATTCTTTGAATTGGTGCTTTACTCCCTTGTGCTTCCTGTACTAGCTTTATAATCTGAGAAAGCATTGTATCGCTTCCTACTTTTGTCGCTTTATATAAAAATGTTCCAGACCTATTAAATGTCGCTCCAAAAACGCTATCGCCTTTTGTTTTTTCAGCAGGAATACCTTCTCCTGTTAGCATAGATTCATCAATACTGGATTCACCTTCCAAGATTTCTCCATCAACGGGGATTTTCTCTCCCGGTCTGACCCTGAGAACATAACCAATCTCCACTTGTTCTATCGGAATATCAATTTCCCGTCCGTCTTTTACCACTCTGGCTGTTTTTGCCTGCAGATTAACCAGTTTTTTAATCGCGTCTGATGTTGAAGATTTTGCTCTTGCTTCAAAATATCTTCCCAAAAGAATAAGTCCAATAATAATCGTTGAAGTATCAAAAAAGGGCATGGGATTTAACCCAATGCTTTTGACAATATTGGGGAAAAAAGTAACAAAGACAGAATATCCATAAGCAACACTTGTTCCTATTGCCACAAGCGTGTCCATGTTGGCGCTTCGGTGTCTTATCGAAGAAAAAGCTGAACGGTAAAACTCCCATCCTGCCCATATCTGAACAGGAGTAGCGAGGATAAATTGCGCTAAAGGATTTCGCAGAAACGCGGGGGCGTAATTCATCAGGATTGGAAAACTGCCATAAAGAATAAGGCCACCGAAAAAAAGACTGAAAATAACTTTATCGCGTAAGATATTGAGTTCCCGTTGTTTTTCTCGTTTTAATTCTTCTTCTGATTTAATTTCCTCATCAACCAATACCCGATAGCCAACATTTTTAACGGCAGTGGCGATATGGTCTTTTGTTACCTTTTCCCTGTCGTATGTCACTGTCGCTTGTTCAGTCGCGAGGTTAACGCTACAGCCTTCTACTCCTTCAACTTTTTTCACCGCTCTTTCAATCACCCGCACGCAAGAAGCGCAATGCATCCCTTTGACGGGAAATGTCTTTTTAAGAATTGTGTTATTTGATGATGATTTTTCCGCAGAATCGGATACCTGTACCTCCTCTTTCATCAGGAAAAACCAAAACACAAAAAAAATGCCTAACAGGTCAATTACGGTAACAATCAACTTATCTACAGGCATAGATTAATCTCCGCAAGTTATCCTTTTCTTTGCCATTTTTATCATAATTACTATGACTTTTTCTTAAAGACCTCCATAATTTCACTAATTGCCTTATCTTTTTCTCCTTTTCCGATTGCATCCGCTACACAAGTTTTTAAGTGATTTTCCAAAACAACACTACCGGTTTCTTTCAATCCCGATTCAACAGCTTGCATTTGATGAAGCACATCAATACAATACGTGTCTTCTTCAACCATTTTAATTACTTTCTCAAGATGACCCTTAGCTATTTTTAGGCGGTGAATAATTCGTTCTTGTGTATCTTTGGGTCTGTAGGCCATATATCCCCCTTACGGGGATATATTATCTCTAAAAATATTCTTTGTCAATAGGTTTTATGAAGTTGTGGGTAAAGCTCGGGAATTATTCGAGGCTAGAACCCGCAAAACGGTTGCGGACAGACATCCGGAAATAGCTCTTATCGCTTGGGGGATTGCTTTTTGCGCCTTGCCTTGCCGCCTGTTCCAACCTTGCGCCTTTGCCTAACCCTTGAGTCCCGGGTTAAAAACCCTTTTTTCTTAAGGATAGGTCTAAATTTTTCCCGATCCAGCCTGTTAAGCGCTCTGGCAACGGCGTGGACAAAGGCCTCCAGCTGTCCAACGGTACCTCCTCCTTCCACAATAGCCGAAACTATATATTTATTAAGGGTATTGGTAACCCTAAAAGGTTCAAGATAGATAGATTCATAGAGTGTTTTGTTAAAGTATTGGTCAACCGGCTTTCTGTTAACAAAAATCTCGCCTTTCCCAAGCGTTTGATCCCCCAACTGCACCTCTGCCTTTAGATAAAACCTTACCCTTGCCACCGCATTCCTTCGTCTGCCAACCGCCGCGATATAATCTTTTTTAGAAGTTTCTGTATCTTTCATCTCTATAAATCTTATAAACTTTTCTCAAATTTTTTATCCGAAAACTTATGCTCATGTCCCGGAAAAACAAAAAGCCTTGCCAACATTCTATCTCTTAATCTGTTTTGAGGCAACATCCCCCGCACCGCATGATAGATAATCCTTTCGGGATTATCTTCTCTTAACTTGCCAAGGGTTTTGGTTTTTAATCCGCCGGGATAGCCGGAGTAGGCATAATAAACCTTCGAAGATTCCTTTTTGCCGGTAACCTTAATCTCTCTCGCGTTTACCGCAACCACAAAATCTCCGCAATCCAGATGCCTGACGAAGTAGGGTTTGGTTTTGCCCATCAGAATCTCGGCAATCGCGCTTGAGGTTCTGCCTAAATTCTTTTCTTTCAAATCGAATAGATACCAATCCCGCTTTATCTCTTTTTCCGATGTCTGCCTTGTCCTTACGGATTTATTTTGCTTCATTTATTTTTTCCTTCCTAGACTTATTTTTAGATCTTTTTCCGGGCGTTTTCTTTTCTTCTGTCAAAGAGGCAACCGGCTTCTCTTTTGGCGCTTCCTGAATCTTTTTTGGCGCCTTGTCCGGCCCAATCTCTTCCTTTTTTGTAAATTCTATGATTGCCAATCCCGCATTATCCGCCAGCCTTCGGCCAGTCTTTATAATCCTCGTGTAACCTCCGCTTACATTTAGGAAGCGGGGAGCAATGTTTTCTATTAATCTTTTCCTGGCTTTATTGGTTAGGTAACGACTAAACGCATTATTCCCTCTATCGCCCTTTTTTCCGGCACGGCTTACCAGCTTCTCCGCCAGTCCCTTTACGGCCTTTGCCTTTTCCCTGGTTGTCTCTATCCGTTCATTAATAATTAGGTTAGAGAGCAAACCCTTTAAAAGCGCTCTTCTTTCGTTTTTATCCCGTTTAAACTTCCTGCCAAAAACATTTTTTTTCATAAAATAAATCTCAAAGCGCAAAACCAATTACGAAGTATGAATCAAGAAACAAGGAGGATTAACCAATCTGCGAAACCTTAATTCACGATTCCTAAATCATGATTCAATTCGATCTTTGAGTTTTGATCTTTGAAATTAAGCTGTTAGCGACAATCCCTTTTCCTGAAGTTTTTCCTCTACCGTGGCTATAGATTTACTGCCCATATTTCTCATTTTTATTAAGTCTTTTTTTTGTGTTGCCAAGAGCTGGCCAAGGGTTTCAATGTTGCCATTTTTTAAACTGTTGTATATTCTGGTCGGCAGATCCAACTCATCAACCGTGGTTTGAGCTAATTCATTCGGAATGTCTTGGTTTTGCCCTGCGCCTTCTTTTTGCGCCAACTCCCTCGGCTCATAAACCTCTTTAAAATAAGCAGAAAGTATCTTAGCCGCCTCATCCAGCGCATTCTTGGGTGAGATTGATCCGTCGGTTGAAATCTGAAGAATTAACTTGTCTAAATTAGTCTGTCTGCCCACCCTGGTAGATTCCACCCTATAATTAACCCTTTCAACAGGAGTAAAAACAGCATCCGTAACAACAACCCCCACCCCATCAACCGGACGCTCGTCGCTCAAAGAATAGCCTAATCCCTTCTCAATAGTCAGCTCCATCTCAAGTTTAGACTTTTTATCGGCCAGAGAACAGATATATTGATCCTTATCTACTATTTCAACGTTTTGGGGAACCTCCAAATCCGAAGCAAAAATCTTTTTTGGCCCTTTAGCATTTAACTTAACAACCGCCTTATCCGTGGAATCCAAAAGTTTAAGGCTTAAGCTTTTTATGTTAAGAAGCAAATCCACCACATTTTCTTTAACGCCCGGGATTGTCGTGAATTTATGCTTAACCCCGGTAATTCGCACCGATGTAACGGCCGCCCCCGGAATAGAACCCAAAAGAACCCGCCTCAAGGCATTGCCTATTGTATAACCGTATCCCGGCTCCAAGGGTTCTATCACAAACTCCGCGTATTTTTTCTCGTCCTTGGTGGTGTTTACTTTAAAATTTGGACCAGTCATAAAATCAACAATGGGTATGATTATACCATCATCTCGAATAATATTCAATTATCAGTTGTGTATCAAAAGGCACCTGAATATCGGAACGTTTCGGCATTCTTAAAAGCTTGCCCAAAGAAGCCTTTATTTCCAAAAAAGAAGGTGGGGGTGTTTTTTCTTCCAGCTGTTTCTCCAAAATCGGATTTGTCTCAATTTTTTTAGAAAGCCCGACTATATCATTTTCCTTGACCCTAAATGAGGGGATAGTGATTTTTTTGCCATTAACCAAAACATGTCCGTGGGAAACAAACTGACGGGCCTGAAACCGGCTCTTGGCGAACAATCTATAAATAATATTATCAAGTCTTGTTTCCAAAAGAGATATCAAAAGTTCCCCTGTGTCTCCTTTTTTTAAAGACAGCTCTTTTACTAAACTCCGAAACTGCTTTTCCAAAAGGCCGTACATGGCCTTTGCCTTTTGTTTTTCTCTTAACTGTTCCTTGTATTCCGATGCTTTTCTATAATTGCTTCTGCCGGAGGCCTGCCCAGGTAAGATATTAAGTCTTCTGGAAAGAGAAGCCGATGTTTTATCTAAAACATTAACCCCTTCCCTTCTTGCTAATTTGTGTTTTGGTCCTGTATATCTAGCCATATCCTTTTCAGTTTGAAATTTGAAATTTAAAATTTGAAATTTTCGTCATACCCTTCTTTTATTCTTAGCCCTGGGTCCGTTATGTGGGATAGGCGTAATATCCGCGATCAAAGAGATTGATAGTCCCGCGTTTCTAACCCCTCTTAAAGCAGAATCCCTTCCCGGACCGGGACCCTTAACATAAACCTCGACTGTTCTAAGCCCTTTCTCAAAGGCTTTTTTGCCGGCGTTTTCTGCCGCCAGGGTTGCCGCGTAAGGGGTTGACTTTCTTGTTCCTTTAAATCCCATGGCGCCTGAGGAACTCCAAGAAACCGTATCTCCTTTGACAGTGGTTAGAATAATCAAGGTATTATTAAAGGTCGCGTTTATATACGCCTTCCCGTTCTCGGAAACAGCTACGCCTGATTTTTTCTTAGATGTTTTTACTTTTTCTTTCTGTTCTTTCATTTTTTAGTCTCTGTTTTTTCCTTGTCCAGAATTCCCATCTTTTGGGCAACCTCTTTCTTTATCGCTCCGATAGTTACTCTTTTACCCCTTTTTGTTCTGGCGTTTGACCGCGTCCTTTGACCTCTAACAGGCAGATTCCTAATATGACGCATGCCTCGATAAGAGCCAATCTCTTTAAGACGCTTGATACTTGACAAAACCTGCACCCTGAGATCTCCCTCCAAAGGATAACTCTCGAGTGCCTTCTGAAGTCTCTTTTGTTCCTCCTCGGAAAGATTCTTTACCCTTTTGGCTCCCTCGACTCCCGCTTTCTCCAAAACTCCGGCTACATTCCCTCTGCCAATGCCGTAGATATACGACAAAGATATATCAAGCCTCTTCTCATCCGGAATATTCACGCCGATTATTCTCATAATTATCCTTGTCTTTGTTTATGTCTGGGATTTTCACAGACAACGCGCAAAACTCCCCTTCTCTTAATAAGTTTACACTTGGCACATCTTGGTTTAACACTTGCCTGAACCTTCATAAATTACTTATATCTATATACTATCCTTCCCTTTGCCTTATCATAAGGAGTCATTTCTATCTTCACCTTATCTCCCGGCAGGATTTTAATAAAATGAAGCCTCATTTTTCCGGAAAGGTGACAAATTATTAAGGACGTATCCGCCAGTTCAACCCTAAATAGGGTATTAGGCAGGGATTCTTTAACCACCCCATCCACTTCAAATGATCCCTGATGAGACATAGAAAAAAATCAAAAGTTAAAAATCAAAATTCAAAAGTACAATTCAAAAATAAAAAGTTTAATCTATCAAGTTTTGAATTTTTACCTGTAATTTTGACTTTTGCCTTTTGAGCTATTTTTCTATTATAACAAATTACCCGCAAATCTGCAAACCTAATTAGTCAAAACCCCAGTGCCATTGCATTCTAACCCTTAGCCACAATTGACAAACGCTCCAGCTTCTTGAAAAGATAGATGTTACAAACAAACTCACAAGAAGAAAGAGCGTATGTCCTACCAGTATATCGTATTACCGAA
>JAMCTM010000019.1 GCA_023379465.1 Patescibacteria group bacterium | reverse complement strand
GGAAAAAGCGATTCGTTTTCTTAAATATATAGCTCCGTTTTCAGTATCATTCTTCAATTAGGTACGACTCACCCTCCCGGTTTATCTGCCAATCTCGATAAGTATCTCTATGGCGGCAAAAAATAACATTTTAGTTGCCTCAAATTTCGTAATTGCGTTAACCAATTCTGTACTATAGCTTTAATGAGCCCCGAAGGGATAGGCAAATTTTGACTTTTTTTTCCGAACAATTTAAAATACGTTCTAAGAAAATCATGGAATCGCAAAGAAACATTTATAGAGCATCACAGGGGGCAGAAATTTCTGGTCCGCGTCGGCATATCTGCGTGAGATAGGGAGGTATCCGCGGCTCTCACCTCAGCAGGAGACAGTGCTTCTGGGCCTTCCCCGCGCAATGGAGGCATCCCGTCTTTTGGCAAGACGGTCTTTTCTCGAAACCCTGAATGAGGATAATCGGGAGGCATTTAGGGACGTGATTTCCGAGAGTAGGACAGTGGCAGAAGTTATAGTAAAGTGCAATCTTCTGCTTGTGGTATCCCGGGCAAGACGTTTTCAGGGAAGAGGCATGGATTTACCCGATCTGATTCAAGAAGGAAACATGGGGCTTGCCACAGCCGTTGATAAATACGATCTCGAAAGGGCACGCGGCAGGGGAGTCAAAGGGAATTTTATAGCGTTTGGCACATACGCCGTATACTGGATTGATCAGCGAATCGGAAGAGCAATACAAGATAAGGGACGAATAGTTAGATTGCCTGCGGCCGTTTACGATGCCTTAGCTGTGGTACAGAGGGTTCGAAATCAGTATTTGCTTAAAAATGGGAAAGAACCAACCTGGGATGAGGTTAAAAACGTAATAAATAACCAATCTCCAAACCAGGCTAAGTATCTTGCTTCAGTTAGGCTTGTCCTGGATTCTGGCGCGGATAGAACCCCTCAATCACTCGAGAAAGAGAACGAAGGGACAACGCTTTATGATACCGTGCCCGATGGTGAAGATTCCATCGAGGATCAAAGCGCGCGGGATACGTATCAAGAAATGCTTATTGAAGCATTTCGAGGATTATCTTCCCGTGAAAGAACAATACTATGCAATCGGTTTGGTTTAGGAAATAATGCCGAGCAGTCGCTTGAGGACATTGGTCGGCAGTTGTGGCTTACAAGAGAAAGGGTAAGACAAATACAAGATAAGGCGTTAGAAAAGCTCAGAGGCAATGAGAAACTTTGCCTGTGGCTCAAAGCGCGGGAGGGTTAGTAAAAGGACAAGCGTAATGATGGTTTGACAAAATATACACCACATGATTTAATGTATCTTATGAAAAGATACCAAGTTTACCTTAATCAACAGTCCGTTTCCATACTGGATGATTTTGGAAAACACACTGATATTTCCAGATCAAGGCTGTTGCAGATAATTACAGATCAGATTGCCCAAAACTTAGCAAAGGTTTTCGTGGCTACAAAAACCACTCCTTCGGATAAGTATATTCTCGACTCTTTAATTGGAGCGATAAAATCGCCGGGCAATAAAAAGACAAACTTTGCCCGTAATATTGATGAAATATATTTTAGTGATTAACCATGAAAGTTTTCATTGATACAAGCGCTTTTGTTGCCCTGTTTGTTGATAAAGAAATTGATCATAAAATAGTTGTTAAAAAATATCATGATTATAGACAGAGGAGGGTAGCTTTTTTCACCTCCGACTATATTTTAGATGAGTTGTTTACCCGCTTACTCTATTTTAAACAAGTTGGTATTAAAAAATACATAAAAAAGCTAAAAGAGTCTATTTCTAAGGGTGAAATTACAGTTTTAAACGTTGACGGAGTAATATTTGATAAGGCGCTTGAGGTTTTTCTTAAATTTGCGGACCACAAAATTTCCTTTACCGATGCGACTTCTTATATTCTGTATAAAGACTTTTCTTTAGATGAAGTGTTTACTCTTGATAATGATTTTAAAAAAATAAGAGTGAGCACATCGTTTTGAGAAATTATATGCCGCAGTGCATATTGATTTTTCCACAGTTCTCTTGATAGGATATATTCCTAGGGAGGTGATTTAGATGGGAAGTTTTGGAGGCTTTTATAAAGGGGAAAAGAAAAAAGCCAAAAGGGGCAAGGATAATAAAAATATATCTTCTGTTTCCACGGCGCCTGTCTTCAGGATGCCGGAGATTATTTCCAAGAAAAAGAAAGACTATTAATTTATGGGGAAAAAGAGGAAAAAAGGGCAAAAGGGGAGCAGATACGGTTTAAAACCCCTTATTTTGTTTGCCCTTGTTGTCTTGTTTTTGTTTTTGCTGTCTTTAATTGTCAAGACAGCCGCCTTAATCAAGGTAAGTAAATTTGATTCTTCCCACTCTTTTTATTTAGAGATAGATAAGTCTTATAATTTATCCGATGGCTTTGAGATTATCGGCTTCGCCCCGGATCGCGGCAGCGTTTCCGTTCTCGACGTCCGGGCAAAAAAGGGCCTTCCCCCTCTCCAAAGCGCGCCTCAGTCAGTCGGCATTCCGATAGACGCGAGAATTATCTTTAAAAGTCGGAATGACTATCTTAATTTTAGCCAAAATCCAAAAATAGATTCGAGAATGTTTTATCTTTTATCCCACCGTAATTACGAGGCTCTCGGTATTACGCCTATTGATCTATTCAGGCTATGGATTTATACCCTTGGCGTAAAGGCGGACAACACGGCCTTTAAAAGAATTAAACTTCCCCTTGCCCGGGAGAAGCTGGATCAATTGGTTAGCCTTATGTTTGCCGACTACAGCCTGTCTTTAAAAAAAGAAAGCATAGAGATTATAAACGACACTAATATAAGCGGCTTGGCGGCAAGGCTGGCAAGGGTCATTATGAACATAGGCGCGAATGTGGTCATGGTCTCAAGCCAAACGGCTAATTCCGCCTCCAGTATTTCTTACTTTGGCAAGCGTACCTATACTGTTGATAGACTGCATGCCCTATTCGGTTATAAACTTATAAAGATGCCAAAACCCGGAATAGCTGATATAATTATAAATATTGGCGCCTCGGGTATTCATAATTTTTAAGCTTATGGTTTTTACTGTAATCCTGATTATAATTGCGATTATTTCGCTGGCGATGTCCGTTGTCTCCCTTCTAAGGATAGAAAGCAAAAGGGAAACAAAATTTGTTAAGAAGGAGCTCTCCAAAAATAGGGTTATATTCCGAAGATAAATACTTTATAAACTTTAATATATCTTTATTGCTTTCCCCGCCTGGTTAAAAGAAGGCGTTTTTTCTCCTGCGGCAGAAAAGAGGGCTGATTCTTAAACCTGGCGGATCTTTTCACTTCTCTTACGAATACCGTTATATGCGTCTCGCTGACGGATTTAATATACGCGTCATACTTATAGTTGCCGTTAATTAGCCTGATCAGTCTTTTTCCTATGTCATCCGGCAGCATGCCGATATAGCTTTTGTTGGAATCCAAAAGAAAAATTTTCAGCCGTTTTATAGAGAGCGTTACCGCTTCTCCCATTCTTAAAGAAGAGCTTATTTTTTTATCCGCCGTATTGATGAGTTCAACTATTTTTGTCTTGCCTGTTTCTTCCAGAAAAATACTGCCTAAAACATTGGAGGCCCCGTCGTTTTTTTTAGATAGACCGGGAGCAGAGGACTGACTGAGTTTTTTAATGCCTCTTAAGGCAATAGGGTTAAGGCTGTCTAACTCCAGAACCTTCTGGTAGGTTTCTTTTGCTTCTTTTGCCTTTCCCAAAGACTCGTAAGCAAACGCCAGTCTGTTTAGGGTGTCCAGATCCTGGGGGTAAGATTCGCTAATTTGTTTATTCAGCAAGACGGCATTTTCGAAGTCGCCCGTAAGCGCGCTTTGGATAGCTTGTGCTTTTAATGGCGTCATTTTATGAGGTTAGATGGTGCAGATTATACTATTTCTGTTTGCAAAAGTCAATGGGTGAGGCTATAATGATAGCAGTATTTCTATGTCAGGACATTCAAAATGGGCACAGATAAAAAGGCAAAAGGGAAACCTTGATATTAAGCGTGGTCAAATCTTCACCAAGCTCGCCAACGCCATCACAATTTCGGTTTCGCAGGGGGGTCGGGTAGGGGATCCTAACCAAAACCCGCGTCTTCGTTTAATGATCGAAAAGGCAAAGGCCGAAAACATGCCTAAGGAACGTATCGCCAGGGCCATTGAGCGGGGGCTTGGCAGGGGAGGCGGGAGCGAGGAGATTCAGGAGGTTTCCTATGAGGCGTTTGGTCCCGGCGGAGCGGCTTTTATAATAGAGGCGGCAACGGATAACAGCAAAAGAAGCCTGTCGCAAATAAAAAATATCCTAAGCAAAAATGGGGGAGCCCTGGTAAATCCCGGCTCCGTCTCTTACCTGTTTGAAACAACAGGGGAGATTATTGCCAAAAAAGACAACCGGACGCTGGATGATATTTTTCTTCTTGTTTCGCAGTCAATGGCGCAAGATATAGAAGATAGGGGGGAAGAGGTTGCCATCTACACCAAACCGGAGGAATTAACAAGGGTAAAAGAGGCTCTTTCGGATAAGCTCGCTATAGATTCTTCGGGAATTATTAAAAAACCGCTGGTAATGGCGAATATTTCCGACCCCTCCCTTCGGGAAAAGGTTATGTCTCTAAAAGACGAACTGGAGGCCTTAGATGATGTTCAGAATGTTTATACAAATCTTGGATAAAACCCTAAGCATATGAGCCAACGCCGTTTCCTGTTTTCTAAGAAGAAAAGGGCAAAATCTTTTAATCTCCCGGGTAATTTTCTGGATTCCCTCAGAAGATTTCTGGCGGACAAAAGACAAAGGTTTGTTTTATCCGTGCTCGTGTTGACCGCGGGCTTATTTTTTTCCGAGAACCTCCTGAGCAAATCCGGTTTTTTTATCGTCATCGCCCTGGCCGCGCTTACGGATTTACTGCTTTTTGTCTCTGTCCGTAAAGACATGAAGGAAAACAGCGTAAAGGTCTCGGGATTTGCTTTTATTCTGCCATTTTTCTACACGCTTTCTTTCGGCTTGTTTTATTTTTTGGTTCCGGCGCGTTTTTTAACAAGGCTTTTGGTAACCTTGCTCTACGCGTCCGGGCTTTATTCGCTCTTTTTGGCGGAGAATATTTTTTTGATTGCGGCCTCCCGCACGATCGCTCTTCTTTCGGGCGCCAGAATAATATCGTTTATCTTAACGATTGTTTCTTTTTTCTTTCTCTCCGATGTTTTCTTTTCTTTTGATCTGCCTATTATCCCAACAGCCATACTAATCTTTGTTTCTTCTTTTTTTCTCATCCTGCATTCGATATGGTCAACGCTTATTGACCAAAGTTTTTTAACGAGAATTAATTGGACAATTATTCTATCTGTTTGTCTGTTGGAGCTATCATTGGTGCTTGGATTCTGGCCTGTTAGTTCCACGGTCATTGCCATATTTCTTACGGGATTTTTCTATATTATTGTGGGTATATCGCAGGTGTGGCTGGACAGGAGGCTTTTTAAAGGAGTGATATGGGAGTATATTTGGGTCGGCACCATAGCTTTTTGCCTATTAATGCTTTCTACTTTTATTGGTTGAGTTCTTGCTGATTTTGTCTTCAAAAAGTTTTTGGGAAAGAGAAAAAGGGAAGGGAAGAGGGTATTCATTTTTTCATTCATATTAGCAGACTTTATGCTTTATTGCTTGATATAGTTTTATATAGTTAATATTATAGGATTATTTATAGCTTTTATAGTTTTGTGGATAACTATTTTTCACAGCTTATAGGTCTACTTTTCACGGATAAAGACCCGGGCTAGAGCCTATCTCAATCAAAACCGTTACCCCTCGTAGGCATTCAGGAGTTTCCAAAACCGCCTCATCGCGAGGCTATTGATGCAGCCGTGGCGATCAGGTGAGATTGCTTCTCTACGCTTGCAATGACGATTTTAATGAGCCCGCGTTAGCAGTAAGACTTGAAAAAAATACGAAAACGTTTTTTAAGGAGTTTTGAGGCTAAAATTTAATGTTTAGGTTGATAAATCAAGCTAAATTGTGATCGTCGGTAAAAAAGGGAGGGGCTTTTCATATCGTTTTCGGCCTGCGATTTTGTTATATTGAATAGGTTTTAGCCTTTTTTCATTTTTAGAGATTCATAATGCGGGTAATTTACTTGGGTCTCGCCTACGCAATACGTCCTGGATTTAAAATATAAGGCAGTTGTGAACCGGGGAGCCTGGAATTACTACGACGCACAATAATACTTTTGCGACATGAAAAAGATCGTAGCCTGGGGAAGTAACTGTTTGGTTAGTTTTCTTAATTCTTAAATTTTATAAGTCTTTAATTAGTAAAGGTCTAATGTTTACCCTATCCTTTTGCGCAATTTCGCCTTACGCGCAGATATCTACTACTATAGGATTTTGGCGATAAAGGTAGCCCTAGCACCCTTCTTAGCCACATTCTAATATTGACAATTAACTTGACAATTAACTTGACAATTTCTATAATAGAACCATGTTTACTCCTAAATTTACCCTTACGCCAAAACTGCTTACGAACCTAACCGAAATTGAGCGTTTTTACGGTCAGCTTGAGGGGATAAGGATCCCAAAACAACTGGAGTTAAATCTTGAAAGAACTAATCTGATAGAATCCTCCTATGCGTCAAATAGTATCGAAGGAAATCCTCTGTCGGTAGGAGAGGTAACAAATTTACTTTTAAATGACCGTGTGCCGACAAACAGAAGCGAAAAGGAAGTTGTGAATTATTTTTTAATTCTTAAAAACCTTGAAGAGAGAAAAAATGAGGCGTTTGATCTTGCGGTCATACTTGCTATCCATAAACAGCTTTTAGATGGCGTAAATGATGATATAAAAGGAAAAATTCGAAATGTGCCGATTATTGTCGGCAAAAGACAGCCGGATCAGATAATTATTAAACATAACCCTTCCCGCCATGATAGAAAAAGTATTGAAATCGCTTTAAATCAACTGACCAACTGGCTGGAAAAGACTGATATTTCCTCAATTCTAAAGGCCGGTATTTTTCATCATGAGTTTGTGTATCTTCACCCTTTTGAAGACGGAAACGGAAGGGTTTGCCGACTCTTAACGGCTCTGATTCTGCTTTCGGCTGATTATCGGATAAACAAATACTTTGTTTTGGATGATTACTATGACGTTGACAGAAGTCTTTATTCCGATTCTCTTCACAGCGCCGATTGGGGCGATAAAACCAACTGGCTGGAATATTTCACGGATGGAGTAAAATACTCCCTTCAAAGCGCCCTGGGACGGGTTCGGGAAGATGTCGCCAAGCTCTCGTTAGATATAAGACCGTCGCCAAAAGAGCATCAGGCGCTGGAAATTGCAAGGCAGTATAAAGAACTGACATCTTCCGATTTGGTAAAAGAATTAAATATAACCAGACAGCAAGCTTTTAACCTGCTGAAATCACTTACCGAAAAAGGATTCCTGGAGAAAAAAGGCGCAACTAAAAGCAGTTTCTATATTTTGAGATAATCCGGGCTTGAAATTTTAATTAACTTCAACTGAATCATTTTTTGATCCTGTTTTACAGCCGGGTTGACAAAAATAGTCAATGCCGTACAATTAGATTGTAAACATTTGCGCGCCGCAATTTGTCTTATGCAAAATAATTCCTTAGCGGAGCTGATTAATCAATTTCTGGAATATCTCAAGATAGAGCGAAACGCCTCGAAACTTACGATTCGCGACTACAGGCATTATCTGGAAACTTTTAACAACTGGTTCTCCTCTGCCCTGCCCGGTAAATCAATAGAAAAGCTGGATCTTGCTACTGTCCGTAAATACAGGGTTTTTTTATCGGAGAGGGTTGATGCAAAAGGCCTAACCCTAAAGCGCGTAACCCAAAATTACTATGTGATCGCTCTTAGATCCTTTCTTCGCTTTCTCATCAAAAACGATTATAAAACCCTGGAGCCGTCAAAAATAGATCTGCCCAAAACAGAGAGCCGGAGCCTGAAATTTTTGGAAAAAGAACAGGTTGATCGGCTGGTTACGGAGTGCGACACCTCAAGAGAGGATGGAAAAAGGGACCGGGCGATTCTGGAACTTCTTTTCTCCACCGGCCTTCGCGTTTCGGAATTGGTTAAGCTCAACCGGGAGCAGATTAATTTGGAAAGGCGGGAGTTTGGGGTGATCGGCAAAGGAGGCAGGGCCAGGGTGGTTTTTATCTCGGACAGGGCGGCCGAGTGGATCAAGCGTTATATCCAAGAGCGCAAAGACAATTTCAAGCCTTTGTTTATCCGCTATTCGGGAAGGCAATTGGAGGAAAATAACGGAGAGAAAATGCGCTTAACTGCCAGAAGCATCGAGCGGATTGTCAAAAAATACGTTCATCTGGCAAGGCTTCCGGTTGATGCGACAACCCACACTTTAAGGCATAGCTTTGCCACGGATTTGCTGACAAACGGGGCGGATATCCGCTCTGTCCAGGAAATGCTTGGGCACAAAAATATCGCCACAACCCAGATTTACACCCATGTTACAAACAAACAGCTTAGAGAAGTCCACGAGGCCTTTCATTCCGGAAATAAGTAGTTGGCGTAGCTTTTAATTTCCTTGACATTTTAAAATATCTTTTTCGAGACTCTTTGCTTCTTGTAGCCAAAATGCTTCACATTCTTTAAAATCAAACGGGATAAGCATGTGGGGATAATCTTCTCTTTCTCGAACCAGTATCATTTTTGATCCTAATTCCACAGAATCGACATACCAGTCAAATTTACTTCTTGCCTGCAATCGCAAATCGTTAATTGTCCATCCTGTTTTTTGAATAATGCAATAAAGATCAATAAAATCCCGTGTGCGTGGTTTCGTTGCGATAGTTTGCAGTTTATTGATTGCAATGTCCCGCATGCTGTCAAGTGCGAGATTTTTATAAAATAGCTTTTTATCAATCCTTGGAAAGGGATAATAATTGAAGTCAATTTTTAATAATTCTTTATTTTTACGTAAAAGGAATATATGAAGCCCCATTTGTACCCGATACTCTATATTGGTAAGTTTCAATTTTGCGGTAAGTTTTTTGATAAATCCCTGGATAAACGTTGGATTGAACTCTTCTTCACTAAAAAAATCAAGATCTTCAGAGAGCCGATGGCGCAAATGAAATTCTGCCAGTGCTGTCCCGCCGGTAAGATAGAATTGTTTAACAAGAATTGGATTATCTGCTACTTCATCCAATACTGTTCGTTGAAATGATGTCAGGATAGTTTTGGCGGCCATAGCAAGAACTGTAAAAATTTTCTATATTGCGGTTCGATAGTTATTCTATCCCAGTATGTTATTAATTCGTTTCTGTCTATTTTTTCTCCATCAAGACCATAATTAATAAGCTGTTCCAGTTTCCATATAGTGTATTTTTCAGGATTCTTTTTAAGTTGTGCCGTATCGGTATTCCAGTTATACATAAACTGTATTATATCGCTTTTTTGCCTTAAAGTCTAAACTTAAAGTTTTCTATTTATTTGAATTCAGAAAATCGTCAGTGATTTTCCTGTTCCGCGCGACTTCCGCGGGGTTCTCCGGACGATAGTAGGATGAATCATCAGGGTCAGAATCGACTTCGGTAATGCCAAAGCGTTCCTCAAACTCCTCTAGCGTCACTGTTTTCGCCTCCGCAGACTTAAGGAACTCCCGAGCTTACGCCTGATGAGGCGGCGCCTCGCGGATTATTATTGGAAGACCAAGTGTTTCGACAATCCGTTCTTTCAAACTCATAATTTAAACCTCCTTTCTTATGATTTCTCAAATACAAATGATAGGATTTATGGCTTGATAATATTTCCGAACCCGGGTTTGGTCAGCACCTTTCCATATTCGAATACTTTTTTTCCCCGTATAAATACTTTGTTCACTTTTCCTTTAATTTTCCATCCCGCAAACGGCGACCAGCCGCATTTGGTATGCAGGTTAGAATTCCGAATTAAAAATTCGCAGTTAAGATCAACCTCGCTATAAGTTTGTTTATCGCTTTTAATTCCAAGAATGCGGCCGGGATTTGTATGGCAGAGGCGGATAACTTCTGCAACCGTTAATCTCTTTTGAGAAACAGCAGTCAGCAAAAACGGGAGGGTTGTTTCCAGGCCGGGTACGCCAAAAGGAGGAGGGTCTTTGCGTTTCTCCTTTATCGTATGAGGGGCATGATCCGATTCCACGACGTCAACATATTTTAAGTTCTTCCATATAAAGTTCTGATCTTTTTTACTCCTAAGAGGAGGTTTCATTTGTCCAAACGGACCAAGTGTTCTAACGTCCTCTTCGGTTAAAAATAAATGATGCGGCGTTACCCCGCAGGTTACCGGCAGATTATTTTCTTTGGCTTTAATGATCTGTTTAAGATCCGACGCGGTTGAGATATGGCAAAAATGCGCCTTTGCGCCGGTTTTTTTGACAAGCGAAATCACGTAGTCAACCGCGCTATCTTCGGCATGTAAAAGAATTGGTTTTTGGCTATATACTCTATCACTATGTAGCGATAGAGTCTGAAGAGACTTCCATGATTTAAATATTTTTTCTAAGTCTGCTTTCTTGATTAGGAAATTTCCGGTTGTCTCATTGAGATAGAGTTTTAGACCAAAAACCTTATCCTTCACTTTTTCAAATTCATCAATATTTCTCCCCATTGAGCCGAAATAAAAGCCCAGATCGCAAACTGTTTTTCTTTTGGCAATTTTTATTTTTTCCTCAAGTTTCCGGCTCGCGGTTATTGGGATTTTGTTATTGGGCATATCTATAATAGCGGTATACCCGCCGGCCAAAGCGGCGCAGGTGCCGGTATAAAAATCTTCTTTGTTGGTTTGTCCGGGGTCCCTCAGATGCACGTGCAGATCAATTAGTCCCGGCAGTTTAATAATCGCCATAGCTTAAGGTTTAAAAAACTCTTTATTTTTCAGCTCATCCGGCAAAAACCAAAGATTGCCCTTTGGCCCAACATATTTTTCCGACCATATATAATCTTTTGCATAACCCAGATTTTTCATCAGCCTTGTCGGCGCGTTTCTTAGATGGAGGGGCACCGAGGCATTGGGAAATTCGTAAAAAGCCTCCTTGGCCTTTTCCAGCGCGTTGGGTACAGCCCTTGATTTTTTTGCCAAGGATAGATAAATGCAGATATGAACCAGAATAAGCTGGGACTCCGGCATGCCGATTTTATCAACCGCTTCAAACCCGGCGTTTGCCTGAATTAAGGCTCCCCTATCAGCCAAACCTATATCCTCGGAGGCAAAGATAATCATTCGTCTGGCGATAAACTTTGGGTCTTCTCCGTTTTCGAGCATCCTGACTAAATAGTAAACAGCGGCGTTTGCATCGCCTCCTCGCATTGATTTTATAAACGCGCTTACCGTATTATAATGTTCATCCGCTTTTTTGTCGTAGATTCCCTTGGATTTTGTTTGAAATATGTTCTCGATAAGCCTTTCCGTTATTTCTCTATTTTTATATCCGGTTAGCGCTATTTCTAAGGCGTTTAGCATAACCCTGGCGTCTCCGGCGGATAAGCGAATGAGAAGATTTTTTGCCGTCTCCGTTATGTTTTTACGGTACTTCCCTACCCCCTTTTCCTTATTTTCCAGAGCATGTATAAGTATTTTGTTCAAATCATCATAGGCTAGGGTTTTGAGCAGGAAAACCTTGCATCTGGAAAGAAGCGGGCTTATTACCTCAAACGACGGGTTTTCCGTGGTGGCGCCGATTAAAATAATAATGCCTGTCTCAACATATGGCAGGAGTCCATCCTGCTGGGCCTTATTCCAGCGGTGAATTTCATCCACAAAAAGTATGGTTTTTCTTTTTATTTTTGCATTAGACTCCGCCTTTTTGATAACCTTAAGCAATTCCTCTTTTCCGCTGACTACCGCGGAAAGTGTGTAAAAATCCGATTTTGTCGAGGAGGCGATAATAGCCGCAAGCGTAGTTTTGCCGCTTCCCGGAGGTCCCCAGAGAATCATCGGGAAAGCGGAGCTTGATTCTATCATCCGTCTGATAATTTTGTCTTTCCCAACCAGGTGTTCCTGGCCAAAAAATTCATTGAGGCTTTGCGGCCTAAGTCTGTAGGCAAGATTCATTGAGAATATTGTAGCATGTACCGGCAAGATATTGCCGGCCTTTATGGGTTTGGCGGATTTAGTCGGCGCGGTTTGCGTTTATGGGGATTATCTTTTCCGCGTCTTTTAGCGTCTGTTTAATTGTGTCCATTTCGGATTGATCGTTATTCCTGTGATCATTGCCCCGGGTATTTCCGCTCTTCTCGCCTGTTTTTTCTTGGGTCGCGGCTTTGCGGATTTCTTTTGGTTCTTTTTTGGCGGAAATACCTTGGGGATTTGACTTTTCCCGCGTTTTTTCACTTTCCCGGTTTGGGGTGGGAGTGGCGCTATTTGTTGAGGCGGCCGAAGCGGAGCTTTGCGGGGTATTCTGGGTTTCTTCTTTTTTTAACAGTTTAGGGGCGTTTTCGGTTTTTATTTGCGTTTGATAGGCGTTGAACAAACTGTTTCCTATTCTAGATGGTAAATTTTCTATCTGATTTTTATAAAAAAGCGCCGCGTTGGTGTCTTTGTTTGTGGCTTTTAAAAGAATAGTTCCCGATACCGCGATAAGGAGTATTGCCAAGGCGGCAGTCATGGCATAGCGTAGCAAGACCGCCCGTTTCACGCCTATTCTTTCGTTTTCAATTCTTTGTTTTAGTTTTAGAAAGCCGGTTTTTTTGAATTCCCGGCCGGGTTCTATGGCAGAATAAGCCCTCTTGAGATTTTTTAATTTTTCCTCAATTTTCATGATTAATAATTTCTTCTCTCATAACCTTAAGTATTCTATGCAAACTAACCCTTACGGTGGCCTCTTTTTTTCCGACAATCCTGCCGATTTCCGCAAACGATAATTCCTCAAAGAATCTAAGGATGATGATATTTTTTTCTTTCTCCTTAAGTTTCGATAACGCCTTTAGCAATAATTGATTTTCTTCCTGTCTGATAACATTTTTATCTATTTCTATATTATCTGCTAACTGGTGGTCTTCTACCAGCTCAAGCGAAACTTGTTTTTTCTTTCTGGTCCAGTCAATGGTAATATTTCTGGCGATGGTGAATAAAAAAGACACGAAAGATCCTCTCTTCTGCGAAAACGAGGATATATTCTTCCAGCACCTAAGAAATGTTTCCTGGGTGAGATCTTCGGCCGCTTCGCGATTTCTAATAGAAAAATAGATATACCGGTATATCCTGGAGAGAAACAAATCGTAAATTTTCCCAAAAGCTTCATTATCCCCTTCCCTGGCCTTCTCTATCAGTTTTTTAAGGTCAGAATCCATGGATCCATTATATAATATAACTTCTATATAATAGAATCCCTATCGTTATTACGCATAAGAGGCTATTTTGTAACAAAATTTATTTAGATTCGTAATAATATCAGATATGAAAAAATTTAAATCGGTCAGTTTTATACCTACTATTATTATAACTTTATTTTTCCTTTTGTTTTGGCTTTTGCCTTCTGTCTCTTTTGCCCAAGGACAGGAAGATGGCATCCACTCTTCTTTTAAGGCAGGAGGCGATGTTGGCGTCTCGGATTTGAAGGCTGAGACTGAGAATAATTTAGAGGTGGATGCCGATTCTCAGCAAACAAGTTTTATTAGAGGCACAATAAGCGCCTTGTCGGGTAATTCATTTGTGGTAGGAGGAAAAACGACTATTGTTATAGATCCTTCAAAGGTAGCGGAATTTAGTCAAAAGGGAAACCTGGCAGTCGGCTCAAGGGTTAAGGTTAGTTTTGTGTCCCAGAACGGTGTGAACTACGCCAAAGAAATAAACGTGATAGGAACAGGACAGGGAAGATTCCAGATAAAAATGAATGAACCTTCCGAAAATTCTTCATCTGACAATTTGAGTTCTTCTTCTAATGCCAATGTTAATTTTAGCTCTAAAGTGGCAGGACATGTCAGCGGCATTGCCGCGTTTTTCCAGGAATTAGTGAATGCCTTTGCGTCAATTAAAATATGAGGGGGTGAGTAGAATGTTAATTAGCGCTTATAGCCTTATAAAAAAATATCCGTTTAGAACATTGGATTTTTTCTTCATGCGCAATGAACCCGTAGACAGGGTTGACAGACAGGGAAAATCAAGAGCAAGGCAGAATAAGCACATTACAAAAATAAATGAATTATAAACAGTGTGTTTTATGCAGAATTAAGAAACCCTGAATATTCAGCATATAACTTCAACAAACTATTTTTTTCACCGATTTCAAACGGTAACATTTATCCTTATTTCCTTTTCTTCTTTAATGCTGGCTGAAGATTAGATCCTATCCCTCTTAAAAAACTTAAAGCGATTTTGCCTAAATCTTCTATATGGTATCCCCCCTCTTGAATGATTAAGGTTGGGATCTGGAGACTTGCTATCTCTCTGCCTATTGTTTCGTAGAAAGGAATAGTTAGCTTGAAACCACCAATTGGATCTTTTTCGTAGGTATCAAAACCGGCAGAAACGATGAGGAATTTTGGATTAAAATCGTTGATATCCTTTAACGCTTTGCGTAATGTTAAAAAGTATTGCTTGTCAGTTATACCTAAAGGAAGTGGATAATTTTTATTAAATCCTAATCCCTCACCAGATCCACGTTCGTTCGCAAACCCACTGATGTATGGGAATTTTTCATGAGGATCGGCATGAATTGATATATAAAGAACATCAGAACGGTTATAGAAAATACTCTGCGTTCCATTTCCATGATGGAAATCAATATCTAATATAACAGCCCTACCTTTCCTTGAAAGATAATCTGCCGCAATTGCTGCATTGTTAAAATAACAATATCCCCCCATGGTTTTATATTCGGCATGGTGGCCAGGGGGACGACAAAGTGAATACACAACTTTTTCTCCACGAAGTACATACCTTGCTCCTGTTAAAGCAACATCAACAGCAGTCTTCGCCGCCATGTAAGTTTTTCTGACAATAGGCGTATATGTATCTATGATGAAATAAGAAGGGTAAAGTACCTCATCCTGTCTAAGCTTATTAGATCTCTTTTGTAGAAATGACACATACTGTTTTTGGTGCACATTATTGATATGGCTTATTGGGAAAATAGACGGATTATAAAAACGCCCCAATCCACCGGTGCGTAAGGTTTCCGCAACCGACTCTATTCTTTCAGCTTTTTCAGCATACGGTTCTAACAGCCCATCGTATATTTCATATGGAGGATTATGCTCTCTATGTCTTTTTGAGTAAATTATTTTTATATTCATAGTAATAAGTTACATTTTTATCATTTGCATAATTGAATCTACCTGACTGGAGTTATAATGATTTTGTATTACTTCAACAGCTAAATACATAAAGGTAAAATCCCGCAGCCTACCTTCTTCTACCGGTTGGCCATCACGCACCAATACGTTTTGAACCAGAATTTGAGGCGCTGAATATCCATGTGTTCTTTCGGGAATACGAAATCCCGCGCCATGACCTGCGCGATCAGAACGAGACTGGAAGTTGCACTCAGCATAAATAAGTGGTAATCCATTGGGGTTTTCTCGCAAGTCAGAAAGTATTTGAGCATTTAATGCGGCGAGTGTTACGGTCATCAACCCTTTCCCAGCATATCCATCCCTTGTTCTCCACTCCGTGCTTTCAACTAAATCTAGGGTTCCATTTGCCGAAGGTATTGATAATCGTTCCGCCATTGCAACACTTATTACGGTTCCGTTGTCTCTTAGCGCGCTGAACCATACATCCCTTTGTGATGGATGTTTTTCTTTACCAGCAACTAGTTTCCTTCTTAAATTGTCCACTTCGTGTCGTTGCCATCCAAAAGTCTCCCTCCACAAAACATGGACTTGGTCTATTTGATTCTCGGGAATATAATTAACAATGGTAAAACCCTGCTCAATAATCGATCTGGCCCTCTTAAGCGGTGATAATCCGCCCCTTTTCTGAGTATTTGTTTGTTCGATCATTATTTCACGGGGAGTTATTAATTTTCTGCCCGGATTATTATTTGCCATATAAATAAGCCAGGAATCATCCCCCGTAAATTCTACAATTGGAAGCGCTACCTCAAGATAAGGCTGCAGGCCATTAGTTGAGATGTGATGCATAATATTTTCATTTACTAGTCCACGAAAAACACTTCTAGTGATTTTGTCTGGATGCCGTTGGACAACTTCGTTTAATCTTTTAAGATTATGTTCGAACTCGATTGGATTAGTAGAATAACGAGTGCCATTAACGTATAATCTCTCATACTGTCTTCTTGAGACGCCCAACCTTCCTGTGCTAGAGAATATTGTTTCTGTTTCTTTGTTCATAATAAACTCCTTCTTTCTGACATTTTTTGCCATTAAAAAACCCCTCTTTCGAGGGGTGTTCTTTGTGCGCGAGATTTTGTTTTAAATCACGCCAACAACATCCCTCCTTGAGCGGTTTTCTTTGCCTTTTTGCTAACAGCATTGAAACAAGAGATGTTATTCATAATAATTAGTTAGTATTATTTCAAACTTTTGATCAAGTGTCAACGAATAGTCTTGTAATATTATTTACGATGATTTTCTATATTTCCGGTCTCATTTTTCATGGCTATGATTATAGCATAAGCCTAACATGATCGATAAAACAAAATTTGAGAATAGAAAGTAAACCTTCGGAGAAAAGGCGCATCTTGCTTGCCATATTAATTCACAATATGTCTAATGTTAAAATTTATAAATAGGCGGAGAGGTTTTTGCCGGGAATAAAAGAGCTGGAAAGGGCAATGCTCTTACATTTTTTCAGTTCTTTGTCGTTTAAAATCATATTTTGTTTCAAGAATTCGAACTGTTTAGTTAATTTTCCATTTTCTATAATCTCGGGCCAATCGGTATTGATGGAAAATTTAACTTTATTCTCAATAAAGGTTCTAATAATCTTCCTAAGCTCATCAATGTCTTTAACCGCGCTGGTAACAATATTGGAAAGCGGACAAATCTCAAGAATAATATCCCGCTTAACCAGCTCTTTCATCAATGACTTATCGTATGCCGCCTTGATGCCGTGTCCTATTCTTTCGGGTTTAACAAATTCAATTGCCTCCCACATATCATTGGTGTCGTCGGTTTCTCCGCAGTGGGCAACAACCCGCAGTCCCGCCTCTCTTGCCTTATCAACAAGCGCTTTGTAGTCTTTAAAGTGAAACGTGCCTTTATCGTAATTTGCGAAATCTATTGCTATCACCCCGCGTTTTCTGTACTTGATTGCCTTTTCAACAAGGATTTTATTTTTCTCAAAACTGAATTGTCGGTCCAGGCAAAAGATAATGCCGGCCGAAACCTGGCGGTATTCCAGGAGGGCCCTTTCCATGCCCCTAAGCATCGCCATTATAATATGATCCAGATCTTCCTGCCCTTCGTGATTGTGTTTCATCGGGTTGGTTCTTAGCTCAAGCAGTCGGATATTGCTTGATCTGTACGCCCCGCTTATTACTTCGTATACGCACTCTTCTGCCGCATAGGTTCCGGAACTCAGTTTATTAAGAAGCGGATGATAAATCGTGTCAAAATAGTCTTTCATGGTTGTTTTTTTATTTACCGAAAGGCTAACGTACTTAAGAAATTCGTTGTAGTCTTTTTTGGGGAGCTTAAAACCCTGACTGTGGGCAATCCGCCAATAGATAGAGGGGTGAATGGAGGTTGTGAGGTGGGCGTGCAGATCGGCTAATCCTATTTTTTCAGTCATCTAAGAAGTATATCATATGCGATTCTTCCTGTCCTGTCATTTTATATATTCGCTCCAGGATTTAATCTCTAAGTTATCGAGCGCTTTATCCGTAACGGCATCGGCGAAAATCCCGGCTTTTTCCATTTTGGTAAACAGGGGGATATTATGATCGGTGGCAGAGCGGCGGATGGCAAAATCGTCATCAATGTCTTTTTTAAATTTTTCATCCGTAATATTAATTGCCAGATCTATTTTTGCTTTTTGAAAAAACTCAAGAATATTGGGAGATTTCTTTTCATGAATTTTATAAAGGTGTTTTGCCCTGATGCCGTTTTTATCAAGAAAAATAGAGGTATTTTTGGTGGCAAAGATCGGTATTCCCAGGGCGGCAAGTTTTTTTACGCTTGGCAGAAATAAAATCTTGTTCCTTTCCCCGCCAAGAGAGACAAATATGCCTTTTTGCGGAATCTTGCCGCCAACGGCAATTTCTCCTTTTAAAAACGCTTCCTTAGTATCTTTGCCAAAACAGGCGACTTCTCCTGTTGACGACATCTCAACATGCACTATCGGATCGGCGCCTGTTAATCTGGCAAAAGAGAACTGCGCGATTTTAACGGCGGCAAAGCCTGTTTTAGTATGGATCAGCTGTTCTTTTGCCTGATTAAAAAAAGCATCTGTCGCAAGCTCACTAAAATTTACGCCTGTTATTTTAGATATAAAAGGGAAAGTTCTCGATGAACGAAGATTTATTTCTATTACCTGGATTGTGTTTTCCTTAACCAGAAATTGGATGTTGAAGGGCCCTGTGATAGCAAGGGCTCCGGCAAGTTTTTCGCCAGTCTCTTCTATTATTTTCTGTATCCGGCGGCTGGTTTTTTGCGAGGGGAAAACAATTGACGCGTCTCCGGAGTGGACTCCGGCATTTTCAATATGCTCGCAGATAGCCCCTGTTATGATTTTTCCATTTTGAGAAACCGCGTCAAATTCCAGCTCTTTGGCCTCCTCTATGAATTTGGACACGGTTATCGGATAGTCTTTGGAGAACTTGGTTTTGTCCTGCAAAAAGTGCGTCAGCTCATTCCTGTTATGGCATATTCTCATCAGCGTTCCCGAGAGAACGTACGAAGGTCTTAAAAGCACGGGATAGCCGGTTCTTTCGCAGAAAGAGAGAGCGGATTTAATATTTGTAAATTTGTTCCATGCCGGCTGGTTGATATTAAGATTGTCCAAGAGTTTTGAGAATTTAGACCTCTCCTCCGCCCGGTCTATATTTTTAGGATCAGTGCCGAGTATTTCGGCGCCATACGCCTTTAGCGCCTTGGCTCTGTTGTTCGGCGTTTGTCCTCCAACGGAAACTATAACCCCAAACGGATTTTCAAAATCATAAATATCCGCCAGTCTTTCGAAGGTTAACTCTTCAAAGTAAAGCCTTTTTGAAACATCATAGTCCGTGGAGACAGTTTCCGGATTGCAGTTTATAATTATGGATTCTTTGTTATATTTTTTTAGATTAATAGCCGTATTAACGCTTGTCCAGTCGAATTCTACCGAAGACCCGATTCTATAGGGTCCTGATCCCAGAACCATGACCCCTTTGTTTCCCAATGGCGTGATGTCGTTATGATTCGCGTTATAGGTTAAATAGAGATAGTTTGTTTTAGCGGGAAATTCCCCGGCCATGGTATCTATATTCATTACATAAGGAATAATATTATATTTCTTCCGAAGTTTTCTAACCGAGAGCCCTGTTGAATTTACAAGTGTCCCTATTCTTTTGTCGGAGAACCCAAGTTTTTTTAGCTCCAGGAGATTTTGTTTTGTAATCTTAGACAGTTTAGGCGGGATGTTTTTTTCGGCATCCGCGATATTTTTAATCCGGTATAAAAACCATGGGTCTATGCCTGTTAGCCTATAAATTTCCGAAGCGGTAATATTCGATTTCATGGCCGCGGCCACAGCAAACATCCTTTTAGGCGTGGGCGTTTTGAGGAGCTCTGTAATCGTTTTTCCGTTATCCAGCAGGGTATCGCTTGTTGCTCCTTCAAAATCTAAATCAAGCATCCGGATTGCTTTTTGATATGCCTCTTCAAATTTTCTGCCTATGCCCATTACCTCACCTACCGATTTCATGCTGCTGCCAATTCTCTCATCCGCGCCCCTGAATTTTTCTATATCCCATCTGGGGATCTTAACCACGATATAATCGAGAGAGGGTTCAAAGCAGGCTGACGTTTTCAGGGTAACTTTATTCTTGATTTCAGTTAATCCTTTACCGATTGCCAGTTTAGCCGCCACCCAGGCCAGCGGATAGCCGGTTGCCTTTGAGGCAAGAGCGGAACTTCGGGAAAGCCTGGCGTTGACCTCAATAACGTAATAATCAAGAAGGTTTTTGCGGGGATTTGGATTGAGGGCAAATTGGACATTGCATTCTCCGATTATGCCAAGGCTTCTGACGATTTTGACAGCAATTGATCGCAGGCCGTGGTATTCAAAATTATTCAGGGTTTGGCTTGGAGCGACTACAATGGATTCTCCGGTGTGTATTCCCAGTGGATCCATGTTTTCCATATTGCAGACAGCGATACAGTTGTCGTATCTGTCCCGCACTATCTCATATTCAATCTCTTTAAAATGATGAAGGTATTGTTCTACCAGAATTTGAGGCGCAAACGCGAAGGCCCGGGCGGCAATCTCCTTTAACTCATCTATATTGGAGGCCACCCCGCTTCCCTGCCCGCCCAACGCGTAGCCTGACCGTACCATTACCGGAAAACCTATCTGCCGCGCTATTTTTAAGGCCTCATTTATATTTTTGGCGCTGCGGCTTTCCGGGGTTGGAATTTTTAATTTTCTAAGGTGATCGGCAAATTTTTTTCTGTCCTCAGTTAATATTATCGCCTTAATTGGCGTGCCCAATATCTTTACATTATGCTTTTTTAGAATAGACCGTTTATTTAAGGCAATGCCGCAATTTAAGGCAGTTTGTCCGCCAAAGGACAAAAGTATAGAATCCGGTTTTTCCTTTTCTATGATCTTTTCTACAAAATAATCGTTAACAGGCAGAAAGTATACCTCATCCGCCAGGTTTTTAGAGGTTTGGACGGTTGCGATATTGGGATTTACCAAAATGGTTTTTATTTTTTCCTCTTTTAACGCCTTTATGGCTTGGGAACCCGAATAGTCAAACTCCCCGGCCTCCCCTATTTTCAGAGCCCCTGAACCTAAAATAAGAACCTTCTTAATTTTACTCATGCTATTTACTTTGCCCTCCCGGCGGCTGCGGTAATCTTTCCAAAAAATAATCAAAGACCCATTCCGTATCCATGGGTCCGGGATTTGCTTCCGGATGAAACTGGACAGACATAATAGGCAGGTTTTTGTGAATAATTCCTTCATTTGTGCCGTCATTCGCGTTGGTAAACCACGCTCTGAAATTATTCGGAATGCGATTGACATAGAACCCGTGATTTTGGGTTGTTATAAAACATTTTTTGCTTTTGCTTAAGATACATGGCTGATTTTGGCTTCTGTGGCCGTATTTTAGCTTGCCGGTTCCCCCTCCCAGGGCCAGGGTTAACAGCTGATGGCCAAGGCAGATGCCCAGTATCGGGATTTGCCTTTTTAGCGCCTTGGCAATTGTGTTGATAGTTTTATCGGCCATTTGCGGATTGCCCGGGCCATTTGAGACAACTATCGCGTCAAAAACCGGTTTTCCTTCTTGGGTGAGCGTTCTCGGCATGGCAGGCTGAGTGTCGGAAAAGGGGTCGCGGTCCCAGGGGACAGTTATCACCCTTACCCCTCTTTTTAGAAGAGAGCGGATGATATTTCTTTTTGCCCCGCAATCTATAAGAAGGACTGTTATTTTTTTATGGTTTGCCGGATTTTGGGCGAAGGACGGGCCGGGCGCGTGATAGACAAAGGCCTCAGGTTCCAAGACCCTAATTTGGTTTGCGCAGACTTTTGGCAGAAGGTTTTCCTTGTTTGGATCGTAGAATTCTATATCGCCTTTTATAACTATTTTTCCGAGCATTGTCCCTTTCTCTCTGATTTTTTGCGTAAGAAATCTGGTATCGTTTATTTCAATGGCCGGAATCTTTTCCCTTTTAAGCCAGTCGGAAAGGGTTTCTTTGCTTAAAAAATGAGACGGGGTATCAATATAATTTGAGACAATAAGTCCCGCGGCTTTTATTCCTTCGGATTCCCAATATTTTTTATCCGCCACGCCATAATTGCCGATAATAGGATATGTCAGGATTAATATCTGTCCTTTGTAGGAGGGATCAGTCAGGCTCTGCGGATATCCGACCATGCCGGTTGAAAAAACAACCTCTCCGGCCGAAGACGATAAGAAACCAAAACTTAATCCTTCAAAATGAGAGCCGTCTTCTAAAATTAGTGTTCCCTTCATGTAAGATTTAACTGAATATGCCCCAAGTTAGGCATTTAGGCCAGAATGAGTGATAAAAGCGCCATTCTCAGATACATGCCGTTTTTTATCTGGGAGTCAAGGTATACGGCGCGGGAATCTTCATCAACCTCTTTTTCGATCTCGTCCAGTCGTGGCAGCGCATGCATGACAATGCTTTTTTTCTTCATTTTCATAAGGAGCTTATTGTCAACATTATATTTTCCATGCATTTTATTGTAGATTTTGGCGCTCATGAATTCTTTTTTTATGCGGGTAACATATAAGACATCGGCTTTTTCAATAATGTTAGTCAGCGTAGCGCTTTCACTAAACCTGACGTTTCTTTCTTTTAGGTAATCCCTGGTTGCGGCCTGAAGCCTGCCTTGGGACGGTGAAACAAAGGCTATCTCCGTTTGGGGAAAAAGCGATAAAAGTTTTGCCAGGGAATTTACCGGTCTGTAGCGGCCGAGTTCCCCAAAAAAAACGACCCGCAGGCCGTCTGTTTGTCCCAGTTCGTCTTTAATGGTATAAAGATCGTAAAGGGCTTGAGTCGGGTGTTCTCCTATGCCGTCTCCGGCGTTTATTACCGGTATGGAGGCAATATCGGCCGCATGTTTAACAATGCCGGTTTCCGGATGGCGGATAACCAAGATATCGGCGTAAGACGAGAATACCTTGATTGTGTCTTCAAAACTTTCCCCCTTGGCAACAGATGTGGTTTGCATATTTGGCAGGGGAATTACCGAACCGCCTAGGCGCTCCATTCCCGACGCAAAAGAGGCGAATGTTCTTGTTGAAGGCTCAAAAAAAAGCGGCGCCATAATCTTGCGCCGCAGGGTATTTAATCCGCCCTTAGCAATTACCGTCTTTCTAATCCGATCCGTTTTTTTAAAAATAATCTCAATGTCTTCTCTTGAGAATTGGGAGCAATCAATAATATCTTTACCTTTAAACTCAATCTTTATCCCGTTATGGTGACTTTTGCTTCCCATAAAAAATCCAGAGGTTTTTTGGTCTCCGGGATTTTAATTTAACAAATACCTTGTCTCTTGTCAAGCCCCGAAATAGCCCGTCCTGACGACCCGTTCGGGGGTTTGCCCCGTTGCGTGTGCCATACTATTCCATAGCCTATGGATTCAGGAAATGAGTATAAGAACGAACCGGAACCAAGCAGCTGCGTTGCCGATCAGGCAGCGGGGTTACGATCGGAGACAGTAATGACCTGGCGTTCACCGCTAGTTCTTCTCGCCGTTGGGTTCGTCGCTGTTGTCTTGATTGGCGGAGGCGCCTATCTTGGCCTGAACCAAAGCCGATCTACACCGCAACCAGGCAAAACAATGACGCCTGCCAGCCGCTCCCGCCCAGCAAGTAACACACCAACTACATCACCACTTACTCCAACCTGGGCAGTTTCAGCTCAACCCCTCTTCCACCATCCGGCTGCGGCATTACCCACTTTTGTCCCTCTTGCTCAAATCACCCCTGCTCCTGTTGACGTGTCTACGTGGAAGGTGTATTCTAACGCCTCCTGGGGTCTTTCCGTGCGCTACCCATCCGATTGGACTCTTAGCGCTGATCGAGCGAACCCTCAAACGTGGGTCGCCTTCTATCCTCCATCCTCGGACCCCAAGCTCCCCTCTCCCAATATCAGCTTCTCCTACTGGTCAGACAAACCATATCCGGCTGGTCTCCCGCAGAACATAATTGTTGATGGGATTTCCGGAAACGAATCTGAGACCCCATCTGGCCAGCTTGGCTACCCGGGAAGCTACGAGATCCGTCTTCCTTACCGAACGGGCATGCTGGATTTTTCTGTCTCTGAGGATCTTGACCTGAAAAGCTTCCTCAAGGCGATGCTGACGACCTTGATTCTGAAGCCCTAGCGATCACTCTTTCCTTACATGAAGCCATGCGCTTTAGCGCGTGGAGGAAGTTTGTCCACGTTCCTGTTTAGGTTGGTGTAAAATAAGGAAGTGAAGATAAAGGTACAAAGCGCATGTTGCCTATCAAACCCAGCACCATATAGTCTGGGTACCGAAATATCGAAGAAAAGTACTTGTCGCAGGGGTAAAAGAAACTACATTTGAACTTTATGACTTTATTATAAACAATTTGGATATTGTAGACAAATTCAATGAAGATATTAACTTGTATCTACTTTTAAACTACGTACGTAAATCCTCAATAGTTAATTTGTCTAAAAGCTTGTGATAAAATTCGTATTTGTTTTTTTGATACTTCCTGAAAGATTTATCCTTTAGACTTTCTTTTAATTTTTCGTACTTTTTTCTTAACGATTTGTTTTTCGAGAGGGCTTCAAAAACAGCGATTTGTCTTCGCATTGATTCGGAGTTTGGGTCGGTTAAATACAACTCGATTTCGTGTCCTTCTGCCTCAAGCCTCCAAGTAATTGAATCCTTCTTGCTACTCTTAGGAGTTCCAAAGAGCTTAATTAAAAAAGGAGTGAATTTATTGAAATTTTCCGTGGAAGAAAAATATAAATATCAATATCTCCCTGTCCCGATATTTCCAATGCCGAGGCTCCCATATGTCTGGTCTCAAGATTTGGAAGAGCCTGCCGTACTTTTTTAATTATGCCCTCAGCGATTTGGGTGATTTTTTTATCAAAAGGCTTGACAGTAACCTTTTTGTCTTCCGGTATCTTTTTTAGAAAATCTTCTTCATCCCAAGTAAGCATGTTTATAGTTTACCAAATTGACTTAATTATACCCCTCTTGTCAAGCACCCAATTTGTTTGTTTCTGACCTAGTCCGCCAGGTTTTTTAGGAGCATGGCCACATTTACAGGGCCTACTCCCCCGGGCGTTGGAGTATAAAAAGAAGCGATATCCTTGATTTCATTTTCATCATAGTCCCCGCAAAGTTTTCCGTTTTCATTATGGAGTCCTATACCGATTAGGATCACTCCTTTTTTAATTAAATTGGCTCTTATGACGGATTTTTTGCCGACAGCGGAAATGATAATATCGGCGTTCTTTAATAATTCTTTTTTGTTGCGGGTTTTGGTGTCAATTACATTTATATTTAATCCTTTCTTCCTAAAGAAATTTATAACCGGTCCTCCCCCCGTAGCCCCCTTGCCTATTATTAAAATATCTTTTGTTGATAACCATCCAATAAATTTATGTATATTTTTATTGTTCGAATTGCGCGATGATCTAAAAATGTATTCTAAAATGTAATTTACTGCCAGGGCAATTGGAGAATCGTATTTTGAATCGGGTCTGAAACCGTCAACATCCTTGTCCGCGGCAACAGCCATTATGATAGAATCTTTATCAAGATGTTTCGGTAAGGGCTGCTGGATTATAATTCCGTTAACGGAAGAAGAATTTAATTTATTTATTAGCTTAATTATCGCGTCATCCTCTACCGATTCACGAAAGCGGTAGATGGTTGTTTGTATGCCTAGGATTTGGGCTTTTTTTTCTTTTTGTCCGATGTAGGATTTTGAAGAAAGGTCACTGCCAATATAAATAATTGCCAGGCGCGGAATCTTGCCCCTTTTTCTAAGCTCATTTGTTTTCCTGCCCAGTCTTTTCAGAATGTTGCCGGCTAGGTTTTTGCCATTTAACATCATTGTTCTTTTTCGATACAACTGGCCGAAGCAACGTGGTCATTTGGGTTGGAAAATCTCATCAGTATCACGCCCTGTGTGTTTCTCGAGAGTTGCGGTATAGAGGAAAGCTCGAGTTTAACCACCTGTCCTTTTTGCGATGTGATGATAATTTGCGTTGCCTTCTCCGGGACTACCTGGACAAACGCAGCCCTGCCTGTTTTTGGGGTAATCTTTGCCACTTTTATTCCCTGTCCTCCCCTTCCCTGTCCCCTGAATTCACTGGTTGAGGTTTTTTTGCCCAGCCCGTTATCCATAATTGTTAAGAGGTCGGGTTTCGCGTTTTTGTCCACAACATCCATGCCTATGACAATGTCTTTTTCCCGAAGTTTTATCCCCCGAACGCCTGTGGTGCTGCGTCCCATTGGCCTGACAGCCGTTTCCGAAAATCTGATCGCTTTTCCTTCGTGTGTTGTTAAGATAACATCCTGATTGCCGTTGGTTAATCTGCTCCATGCCAGCTCATCGCCTTTGGCAAGGGTTATGGCGGCAATGCCGTTTCTCCGTATGTTTTCAAATTCGGTTATGGCGGTTTTTTTGACCGTGCCTTTTTTAGTGGTCAGAAATATATATTGTCCGTTAGACGGATTTTTCTCTCTGTTTTTAACAGAGTAATTAATAAATGATTCAACCCTTTCTCCCTGCTCGATATTTATAAGATTTACAATGGCGGTTCCTTTACTGGTTCTGTTGCTGTCCGTGATTTCAAAGGCCCTTAGCTGGTAGGCTTTCCCTTTGTTGGTAAAAAAGAGTATATTGTCGTGGGTCTGAGCGTAACGGATTGAGAATATACCGTCCTCATCCTTGGTGGTCATGCCTTTTATTCCTTTTCCTCCTCTTTGCTGCACCCTAAAACTGCCAAGGCTTTGCCTTTTTATATACCCTGTGTTGGTTATGGTTATAACAGTTGGTTCGTTTTGGATAAGATCTTCTTCGGAAAACTCCCCTACCTTTCCCTTAAAAACCCTTGTCCGGCGCGGATCCTGATACTTTTCTTTTAGATTTTGCAGTTCGTGTTTTATAACAGTTAAAATTTCCCCTGAGTGGGAAAGGAGTTTTTCTAAATACTCAATCGTTTCTTTAATCATTTGATATTCATCTTCCAGTTTTTGCCTCTCAAGCGCCGCCAGGCGGCGAAGCTGCATGTCCAGGATCGCGGTTGCCTGAAGGGGAGAGAGTTTAAAGCGCTCCATAAGGTTTGTTTTTGCTTCTTCCTGGGTTTTTGATGCCCTGATCAGTTTTATAACAGCATCTATATTGTCAACCGCGATCTTTAGCCCCTCCAGTATATGGAGCCTTGATTTCGCCTCCCGCAGTTCGAACTCCGACCTTCTTTTAACTATAAGAAATCTATGCCTTAGGTATTCTTCCAGGATGGATTTAAGGTTAAGAGTTTGAGGAGTGCCGTCTACCAAAGCGACTAAATTTGCCGGAAACACGGTTTGCAGACTGGTATTTTTAAAAAGATTATTGAGAACCTTTTTGGGAGAAGCGTCCCGTTTTAGCTCCACCATTATTCTGATGCCGTGTCTGTCCGATTCGTCCCGAAGATCTGTTATGCCTTCGATTTTTTTGTCCTTGGCCAACTCAGCGATCCGGGCAACCAAAAGGGCCTTGTTGACTTGGTATGGAAGCTCCGTGATGATAATAGCCGATTTTCCGTTGCCGATTTCCTCGATTTCCGCTTTTCCCCTGATAGTAATTTTGCCTTTGCCGCTTGTATAAACGTTTTTAATCTCGTTGAGATCATAAATTGCCCCGTGGGTTGGGAAGTCGGGTCCTTTTATAAATTCCAGAAGCTCGTCAATGGTAACGGAGGAGGTTAAAGCGGAAGGATCCGTTTTCCCGATCATAAATACCAAAGCGTCAACCACCTCCGCCAGATTATGAGGAGGAATCTTGGTTGCCATGCCCACGGCAATTCCTTCACTGCCCATGAGTAAAAGATTAGGCAGTTTTCCTGGCAGAAAGGTTGGTTCTTTGAGGCTCGCGTCAAAGTTTGGCAGATGGTCCACGGTTTCTTTGTCTATGTCAAAAAGCATCTCCGCTGTTATGGCGGAAAGCCGCGCCTCCGTGTAGCGCATTGCTGCCGGGGGGTCGCCGTCCAGGGAACCAAAATTTCCCTGCCCGTCTATCAACGGGTAGCGCATAGAAAAGTCTTGAGCTAAGCGAACAAGCGCGTCATAGATAGGCATGTCGCCATGGGGATGATATTTTCCCATCACCTCGCCGACAATCTTGGCGCTTTTGGCGTACTTGGCGCTGTGGGCTAAACTCATTTCATGCATGGCATAAAGGATTCTGCGGTGCACCGGTTTTAGCCCGTCCCGAACATCGGGCAGGGCGCGGGCGACAATCACGGACATGGCGTAGTCAAGGTACGCCCGCTTCATCTCGATAGTTATTTCTGTTTTTGCAAGTTTACCAATATCCATAACAAGAAAAATTTCTAATTTTTAATTCCTGCTTTTTAAGCAAATCCAATTTTTTAAAAATTTCAAATTAAAAATTATTTAACAGATCTTTTTACCGCTTTGATTGCCGCTTCTTTTCCTTTCCACTCTTTTATTTTTACCCACTTGCCCGGTTCTAAGGTCTTGTAGTTTTCAAAAAAATGCCTTATTTTATTTTTTAGCGAATCAGGCAGGGTATCTATTGTCAGTTCTCCATAAAAAGGATCAGCTTTTTTGGCCGGGACAGCCAGAATCTTAGTGTCAATTCCGGCCTCATCCTCCATTTCAAGCATGCCTATTACTATTGAGGGTATAACGCTGCCGGGCATTAGAGCCTGTTCACTTAAAACCAGCGCGTCAATCGGATCCCCGTCTTCGGCAAGAGTGTTTGGAATAAAGCCGTAATTAAACGGATAATTCATTGCCGTATATAAAAATCTGTCTACAAAAATTACTCCACTTTTTTTGTCCAATTCGTACTTTATGTTTGAATCTTTCGGTATTTCCACCAGAATATTGACCTCGCCTTGGTCGGGATTTTTGCCGATTGAAATTTTTTTAATATCCATTTTTCTCACCCCCTCTAAATATCCAGCGTTGCCATTTTGGCATTGCTTTGAATAAAATGTTTTCTCGGCGGAACCTCCTGACCCATAAGCATGGTAAAGACCGCGTCCGCTTCCTCCGCGTCCTCGATTGCTATCTGTTTCAAAATCCTGTTGACCGGATTCATGGTTGTTTCCCAGAGCTGGTCCGGGTTCATTTCTCCCAGCCCTTTATATCTTTGTATGTTTATATTGGTTTTTTTACCCGCCTCTATATTTTTAATCGCATTTTCCTTTTCTTCTTCCGTATAGGCGTAGCTGATATTTTTCCCGGATTGGATTTTATAAAGCGGCGGCTGGGCTATATAAAGATAGCCCTGTTTAATAATCTCCGGCAAATGCCTGTAAAAAAAAGTCAGAACCAGGGTTTCGATATGTTCTCCATCCACGTCCGCGTCTGTCATGATAATTATTCGATGGTATCTGAGTTTTTCAAGGTTTATGCTCTCCCCTATTCCCATGCCAAGAGCGATTATTAGGTTTTTAAGTCCTTCAAATTCAATTATCTTATCAAGCCGCGCGCGTTCGGTGTTTAAGATTTTTCCGCCAAACGGCAGTATTGCCTGGAATTTTCTGTCCCGTCCCATCTTAGCGCTGCCGCCTGCCGAATCCCCTTCCACTATATATAGTTCCGAAACTTTCGGATCTTTTTCCTGGCAGTCCGCCAGTTTTCCGGGAAGAGAGGAGCCTTCCAGTGCCCCTTTTCTTAAGATTGCCTCTTTGGCCGCCTTTGCCGCCAGTCTCGCCTTTGCCGCAAGATACACCTTTTCCAGTATTTTTCTTGCTTCCGATGGATTTTCTTCAAAATACATAGAGAGTCCGTCTTTGACAACCTGCATGACGATAGGCTGTATTTCCGAGTTTCCCAATTTCCCTTTTGTCTGTCCTTCAAACTGAATTTTATCCTGGGGCATTTTAACAAACACGACCGCGGTTAATCCTTCTTTTGTATCATCCCCTGTTATTCCGTCATCGTCTTTAAAGCTGCCGATTTTCTTGCCGTAGTCATTGATTGCCCGGGTTAGCGCCATTCGGAATCCTGTCAAATGCGTTCCTCCATTAATAGTATTAATGACGTTGACGTAGCTTTCCACGTTTTCCGCGTAGGTGTTGGTGTACTGCAGCGCGACTTCCACCTCTATCTCTTTTTCCTGCCTATTTATGTAAATAGGTTTATGAAGCGGATTTTTGGTTTCATCAATTTTTTCAACCAGTGAGGTTATTCCTCCTTCAAAATAATAATTAATTTCCTTAATCTCTTCTTTTCTTAAATCAATAAGATGGAAATAAAGTAGCTCGGTCGTAAATGCCCTTTCGCGGATCGCTTTTTTAACCGTCTCAAAGTCAAAATCTATGGTGGAAAAAATTTCAGCATCAGGCAGAAAGGTTACGGTTGTGCCGGTTTTGGAGGAGAGGGCATATGGTGTTTGGGAACTGGCTAAATCCATTTCCTTTACCTGGGTTTTCGGCAGGCCCCTTTCGTATTCCTGGCGGTATATCCTGCCGTTTCTTTTTACCTCGACCCATAGCCATTTTGAAAGGGCATTTACGACCGAGCTCCCAACGCCATGAAGCCCGCCGGATATTTTATAGGCGGACCCGCCGAATTTTCCCCCGGCGTGAAGCTTTGTCATAACTATCTCAAGGGCGGATTTTTTAAACTGGGGCATGATGTCAACCGGAATGCCTCTTCCGTCATCAATAACCGTTGCACTGCCGTCCTTGTTGATAAAAATCCAAACATTTTTGGCAAATCCGGCCAAACCCTCGTCCACCGCGTTATCTATAATCTCGCGCAGGGCTTCATGTAAACCAATGACATCGGTTGATCCGATATACATTGCCGGCCGTTTCCTGACCGGTTCAAGTCCTTCCAGAACCTGTATGTGGGCTGCCGAATAGTCCGAGGATTGGGTTTTGTTCTCTGCCATAAAAAGCTATATTATCATAATAACAAATACTTAGGCAATTTTCTATAGAAGTTTTTGAGAGATTCTATGAGATTTTGAGAAGGAAGTGTTCAATGGCCAGCCTGGGGTTAACATTGGTTGTTTTGATTAGGGTATAGATCTTCTGTCCCTCGGGCAGTATCATTTTGGCGAAATTCGTCTCTCTGTTTTTGATGAGTTCCGTTTCCGCTTCTTTTATCACCTGTTCAACAAAAATAAGCGCTGTTTCTTTGGTTTTTCCATTATCCTGGGCTAATTTCAGTTTTTTGTTAATATCCGCTGATAATACCGTATTCAGCTTTTCTTCAAACCCCTGTCCTTTTTCTTCCGATAATCTTTTTCGCTCGTCTCTGATTCTTACAACCTCGCATCTTGACACAACCGTCGGCAGCAGATTTTCAAGACTTTCGGCCAAAAGAACTATAAACGCGCTGTCGGGGGGCTCCTCAAGTGTTTTAAGAAGGGCGTTTTGAGCCTCGATTGTCAGAAGATCGGCATTTTCTATAACAACTATTTTTTTGTTTCCTTTGCCCGGGGTAAGAAAAATTGTTTCTTTAATTCTTCTTGCCTCTCCTATTCCGATAGAGCTCTCCCCCACTATTTTTGATACCTCAAACCTTGAAATCCCGTATTTTTCTCGGATTTTTTCTATATATTTTTGGCTTTTTTCTTTGCTGTTTGCGGCAATAAGGATACTCTTCATCTTCCTTGACAGTATAGTCTATTTTACGTATTATTTAAATAATGCCTACTGCTTACGCCAATAGCATTTCCCCTTCCGCGGCCGGGTCAGGCACGGAGGGTCCTAAGACTATTCTCGACATTCTTTTGTCGGAAAATTTAATAACCTCAGAAAAGTACCAGGAAATAAAGGTAAAAAGCATCAATGAGGAGAAGCCCTTGGATCAGATACTGGAATCGCAGAATATTGTTCCGGAGGAAAAAATAGTTGAGGCAAAAGCCAGGCTTTTGGGAATACCGTTTATTTCCTTATCCAACGCGACCTTTAATCCGCAGGCCTTAAGCTATGTGCCAAGAGCCGTTGCCGAGCGTTTTTCCATTATCCCCTTTTTCTTTGATGAACGCACCGGCACGCTGTTTCTGGCCATGAGCAATCCCGTTGATCTTGAGGCAGCCTCTTTTGTTAAACAAAGAACAGGTCTAAACGTTAAAACCTTTGCCGCCTCAAAATCGGATGTGGAATCGGCCATTTTTAAGGAGTACAGGCAGGAATTGGTCGGAGAAGTGGGGGCGGCCCTAAAAGAAACGGAAAACGTTACCCCTTCGGTAAAGACAATCAAAAGCAGTAATATCGCCCAAATTATTAAAGAAGCGCCTATCGCCAAGATTGTTTCAACCATACTGGAGTATGCTGTTACAAGCAGGGCCTCCGATGTGCATATAGAGCCTTTAGAAGACAGGGTAAGGGTTAGATACAGAATAGACGGTATCCTTTATGACAGGCTTAGTCTTCCCAGGGTAGTTCAGGAGTCTCTTGTCTCCAGGATAAAAATTCTATCCCAGTTAAAAATTGACGAGCATAGAATCCCCCAGGATGGAAGATTTAATTTTAAATTCGGGAGGGAGGAGGTTGACCTTCGTATCTCTATTCTGCCTACCGTGTATGGGGAAAAAATAGTCATGAGGCTTCTTAGAAAATCAGGAGGAGTTCCCACCCTGGCGGAGTTGGGATTGGAAGGGCCCAGTCTTAAAAATCTGGAAACCGCTATTCTTAGACCCCACGGCATTATTATAGTCTGCGGACCAACAGGGTCGGGTAAAACAACCACCCTTTACTCGGTCCTTTTTAGACTGAATACAACCAGGGTTAATATTATGTCGCTTGAAGACCCCGTGGAATACCAGATTCCGGGGGTTAATCAGGTTCAGATAAACCCGAATGTCGGGCTGACGTTCGCAACAGGGCTTAGGGCGTTTCTGCGTCAGGATCCAAACATTATTCTGGTTGGGGAAATACGCGATAAGGAAACAACCGAACTATCCCTGCAGGCCGCCCTAACAGGGCATTTGGTCTTTTCAACCCTTCACACCTCAAACGCGGCCGGGGCGCTTCCCCGTCTTCTGGATTTGGGAGCCGAAAGTTTTCTTTTGGCATCAACCATGAATGCCTTAGTCGGACAAAGAATTGTCCGCAAGACATGCTCATTCTGTAAAATTGCCTACTCCCCGCCCCCGGCCATCCTCGAAGAGGTCAAAAGCACCCTGGGTAGCCTTTTGCCGGACCCGACCGATTTAAAGTTTTATAAAGGCAAGGGGTGTTCCCAGTGCGAGAATTTAGGCTATATGGGCAGGATTGGTATTTTTGAGGTATTGCCTGTTAGCGAGCGAATTGCTAGACTTGTACTTGAACATCCGGATAGTGATACAATAGAAAAAGAGGCAATAGAGGAAGGAATGATTACGATGAAAAGGGACGGATACCTAAAAGTACTTAAGGGATTAACAACCATCGAGGAGGTAATAAGGGTTGCCCAGGAGTAAATATGAATATTCAGGATCTTTTAAGCTTAACAATTAAAAATAACGCTTCGGATCTTCATTTGCTTTCCTCTGTTCCGCCGGTTCTTCGCATAGACGGTTCCCTTTCGTATATAGGCAACCTGTCCCCCCTGACGGTCCGGGACATAGAGGCGATGGTTTTTTCCATTATTACTCCTGAGCAAAAAGAACTTCTGTCAACCAACAAGGAACTGGATTTTTCGGTTGGGTTTAGTCTTAATGAAACAACAGGCCGTTTTAGGGTCAACGCCTACTTTGAAAAGGGGTCTCTGGCTGTTGCCTTTCGTTTTCTCTCCTCAAGCATAAGGACGCTGGAGGAGTTAAAACTGCCAAAAGTGCTCCACAGCTTTGCCTCTTTAAAGCAGGGCTTGGTTTTAGTCGCGGGACCCACCGGTCATGGCAAGTCAACCACCCTTGCCTCAATCATTAACGAGATTAATTTAAACAAGGCCTCCCATATCTTAACCATCGAAGATCCGGTGGAGTATGTTTATCCAAAAGGGAAAAGCATAGTTTCCCAAAGAGAGCTTAGCATTGATACCCATTCGTGGGCGATGGCCCTTAGATCCGCGTTAAGGGAGGATCCTGATGTTGTTTTGGTTGGCGAGATGCGGGATCCCGAAACCATGGAGGCGGCCATCACCATCGCGGAGACAGGACATGTGGTCTTTTCAACCCTTCACACCAACTCCGCTTCGCAAAGCATAGACAGAATTGTCGGGGTTTTTCCTCCTTACCAGCAGCCCCAGATTAGAATTCAGTTAGCCGCCACTTTAAAGGGCATTGTTTCTCAGCGTCTGATGCCCCAGATAGCAGGCGGAAGGGTGCCGGCGGTTGAGGTTTTGGTCGGCACACCGGCTGTTGCCAGCAATATCAGAGACGGAAAAACCCATTTAATAGATTCTATTATTCAAACATCGCAGGACGCGGGCATGATTACCCTGGAATCAAGCCTTGCCTCTTTGGTTTTGGCAGGATCCATAACCTTGGAAATGGCAAGATCTTACGCTCTCCATCAAGAGGAACTCCTTAGAATGGTCGGTTAATTATGAGGTACTCGTATAAGGGAGTGACAAAAGACCAGAAAACAATTCAAGGCATAGTTGACGCGCAAAACAGGGAAGAGGCGGCGCTTTCCCTTAGGACCAGAGATATTCTCCCGATCAGAATTGACGCGAAAGAAGAAGAAAAATGGGAAAAGTATCTTCCTTTTTTTAAAAAGAGGGTAGGGTTTTCAGAGGTTGTTTTTTTCACGAGGCAGCTTTCTTCGATGATCGGATCCGGTCTGACCCTGATGGATTCTCTGCGTATTCTTAAAGAACAGGTTACGGGCGAGGCGATGATAGCCATGATTAACGGCATAATCAATGACGTGGAAAACGGAAAACCGTTTTCCGCCTCAATCGCCCAATACAAGGATGTTTTTTCTCCCATTTATGTTTCGCTTATTAAGGCGGCGGAGGTTTCCGGTCTTTTAGACAAGGTGCTTAAGAGGCTGGCGGACAATCTGGAAAAACAGCAGAAATTAAGAACCACCGTTAAGGCGGCCCTGATGTATCCGGCAATCGTTGTGATCGGCATGATAGTGGTGATGGCGATTATGATGATTTTTGTTATTCCCCAGCTGTCGGTGCTTTATAACAGTTTGAACGTTACCCTTCCCCTGCCCACCCTAATCGTGGTTAGCATTTCGACCTTCGCGATAAACTTCTGGCCAATTGTCTTGGGCACGATAGCCCTTGTTATTTTTGCCTATAAAAGATGGAGGGCCACAGAAGGAGGGCTCTATATAATTGACAATTTTCTTTTAAGGATTCCCATTTTCGGAGAAATCACAAGGGATTCCATACTAACCGAATTTTCAAGAACCTTTGGGCTTTTGGTTGGCAGCGGAACATTGGTTGTTGACGCCTTAAATCAGGTTTCAAACACCACCGGCAACGTGCACTATAAAAACGCGATCCTCAATGTTTCAAGAAGGGTTGAAAAAGGGGTGAGCGTTGGGGATGCGATGAGTGCCTATCCCCTTTTCCCCCCGATTCTTGTCCAGATGGCAAAAATAGGAGAAGAGACAGGAAAACTTGACGAGTCGCTTCTTAAAGTGTCTGAGTATTTTGAAAGAGAGCTTGACCAAAGGGTAAAAACCCTGACAACCGCCATGGAGCCTTTTATTCTGGTTGTTTTGGGGATAGGCGTCGCGTTTTTGATCATTTCCATAATAACGCCTATTTATAGTATTATGTCTTCAATCAAATGAAGGCTTAAGTAAAAAACTTATAGGATATTGACAAGTAAAAAAAAATATGGTTTGCTATTTATAGGCAGAATTTATTTTAAATGAAAATAGTTTCTAAAACCCGAAAACATCTTTTTCTCTCCAAGGGCTTCACCTTAATTGAACTTTTAATCGTCATCGCCATCTTGGGTATTTTGGCAACCGCTGTCCTTTCGGCCATAAACCCTGTCGAGCAGATCAACAGGGGTAGAGACACGGGAACCCAATCTGACGCGGAGCAGCTTCTAAACGCTATTCAAAGATTTGATGCCAGTAAGGGGTATCTGCCGTGGCAGACTGGGGCGAGTGATTCCATATTAGGCACCGGGTCTGGATGTTCAAGCAGCTCCTGCACAGGCTTTACAGGTATTGTCGGCGGCGGTACGCCAGCCTATGATCCGGCTAATTCAACATCTCCTACGGCTCCAACTTTCGCAAGCGGCTACGCAAGCGCTTGGACAGTTGACGGAGTTGCTTTTGATAGCACCGCAACGGTGGGAGGGGTTGGAAGCAGCGTATTGGATGTGTTGGGTTCGGGTACAGGAGGGGAACAAGAGCTCTTGAACTCTTTTTTGCAGAGGATTACGGCGCCTGGATATAACACACTGTATGTTTTCAATGATGGAGCGACAGGAGCTTCTACCTATGTGTGTTTTGTTCCTCAATCAAGTTCCTTTAAACAAGCGGCTCTAACAAGATGGAACGGGGGAACCAGTTGCGGCGGGTCTACGTGCACAACCAAGGGGGTTCCCACGGACTTAACCTCACAGGGAACGTTGTTGCTCGGCTCAGGTAGCGACAATAAAAATGCCCTCGATTGTCTTCCGTAAGCACGTTTTTCCTCCCCGAGTTCTGTCCTTGTTATTTCCTTTTTGGCATAAACCGCAGGTAGAGAATGAATCCTGTTAAAATAATAAGGGGTATGATAAGCAGGATAAAATAACCGTGATGTCCGTGAAGCAATTTCAGTATCCTTGGTCCGAGCCTCTGCCCAAGAGAAAGATAAAAAAGAATCCAGAAGACAACGGAAACAAAAGTGCTTAGAATAAATGTTCGGTATCTAACCTCTGACATACCCGAGAAAATAGTGATCGGAATCCGAAAGCCCGGTATATGGCGGCCGAATATGATCACCCACACACCGTATTTTCTAAATTTTCCCTCGACAGTTAACAGTTTTTTCTCATTCAGATGAAGGTATTTCCCGAATTTTAAAACAATGGCCTGTCCATAGACCGCGGACAAATAATACAGGATTGAGGCGCCGATCACCACAGATAAAAGCAGCAGGGCAAAGGCAAGGGCGTAGGAAATCGCTCCTTTTGAAACAAGATAGCCGGCATAGGCTATATCAATATCCCCGGGAATGGGCAGGGGAACACCCGCTTCTTCCAGAAGAAGCGCGAGCATTGGGGCGAATATACCGTTATGAA
>JAMCTM010000018.1 GCA_023379465.1 Patescibacteria group bacterium | reverse complement strand
TTCGGTAATACGATATACTGGTAGGACATACGCTCTTTCTTCTTGTGAGTTTGTTTGTAACATCTATCTTTTCAAGAAGCTGGAGCGTTTGTCAATTGTGGCTAAGGGTTAGAATGCAATGGCACTGAGTTGCCTAAACCGAGAAATTGGCATGGCAGAAAAAGTCCTTGCGGGAGTTAAGCTCCTCGTTAAAGAATTCCAGAAGGTTATCACTCGAAAAGGTGGTAGGTGGTGAAAGCCATCGCTAATGGGGAGCTTTTTATGTCAGAAGTAAAAAGAAGATATTTTAAAATCTTTTTCGCTTTAACTCTTTTATCATTAACGTGGTCTATACTTAATGGTAGTCATGCTGATGTTCTTATCTACTACATCCTCTTTGTTGTTTTTTTAATATTTACGATTGTCAGATTTAAAAAAGAACAAGTAAGACTTCCTCAAAAACACAAAATCATTTTTTATATCTTTATATATCTATCTTTTATAGTAGGAGCTAGGAATGGACAACTTTTTGATGCCTTTTTCACGCCTCTAATAAATGGCCTCATTCTATGGATTTTTTGGATTGTAGGTAAATTCGCATATCGTAAACTTTTACAAAGAAAAATAATGCTTAAATGATTAAAAATGATAATGAATAAATTAAAAAAGCTTGATATGAATAAGTTGATAAAGCTAAGTATTGTTATTGGAATATTATTGGTTAGTTTTTCCGCCTTTTATTATTTTTTGTAATTTCCTCCAAACCTAGAAAAGCAAAGACTAGATTTACAGAAATCTCAAATACAAAACGAAAAACAAGCACAGAAACTAAAATTATTACAAGATCAACAACAGAAACAAGCCCAACAATCTTTGCTAGATAGTTGTTTGTCAGATGTCCAGCAGAAGTGGCTTGATTGGGGATTACAAATAAAAAAAGACGTAGATAATTGCAAGACTCAAGGAGGAGGATATTGTAATTCAGGTTCAGAACAAGCATTTATAGATGCTTACAATCAAAATGATGTTCAACTTCAGCAGGATAAAGAGAATTGTTATAAACAATACCCGCAAAATTAAACCATGAAAACATTTTTTATTGTACTTTTTGCCCTTTTTATATACATGGATATTTTGCAGGAATTATCTACTTACAAAAATACTCATTTTTAAGTTGGGTACCATTTCAAACTGCAGTTATAGGAGGGTTATTTTTTCCTCCTATATTCTTTTGGTATCTTCTTGAAAAGAAAAAATAACAGTTCATTTTTAAGTTTTTTGAGCTTCAATAACTTCTTCATCAATTAGATTTGGCATATACTCTATATGAGGTTACTAAAGGAGTTTTTAAAACGCAAAAGGATATTGTTGAAAAACTAGCCTCCAATCCTTGAAAACGCTTATAAATTTATCTATAATTGAGTTTGGAAGAATTAAACGATAGTTCACAAATTTAGGCATTTTACAACTTGACAACGGTCTTATCTTTTGATTAACTTGTAATTATTGTGAAAAGAAAGCCTGTCCAAACTATTAGTCATTTGTCTAAATCAAACAAAAAAGGGGAATTCTCGCATCTTCTCTCTTACCGCTATATTATTGTTGCCTTATCTACCCTGGTTATCGCGGTATTAGGCATTGTTCTTTATAAAACGTCTCATTCTGCCTATGTTCTTGGGACAAGTACCTATCTTGCCGACAGAGGGGATTCAGCAGGAAGCGAAAACAGCGTGTCAAATGATAGCCATTCTTCGGATCAGGAAAAACCGGACAAGATTGAACCAACCGATACACCGGAGCCCACAGATATTCCGGAGGTACATCAACAGGTAGAAAAAGTTCAGCAGGAGCTTAATAAACAAACCGAAAACAATAATTTGCAAAGCGTTGAAGTTCAGCCCCCGCAGGAAGGTTCAAATTCAGGTAAGGTTATTCTTAACCAGCAAGGCAAAATAACGCAGGAATTTCAAACTCCTCCCTCAAGCGCCACCCCTGTTACCCAGATTACTACCGCCCAGGCAGGAACAGTCAGCGTTCATATCCAAGGACCAAATGAAATAACTATTAACAATGGCCCGTATGCCATCACAACTCAATACCCGGTGGTTATTAACCCAACAGATCAGACAATGGCCATAAAAACACCAAGCGGAGTAACTGTGATCAAAACCTTTCCGACCCAGGTATTTCAATCCCTTCCCGCGCAGAACAGACTATCTTCGGTATCATCAGTAAACCTTACCGAACAGCAAGGTACCCCGGTATACCAAGCCCAAGGGATACAAATCCGTAAATTCTTAGGCATTATTCCGGTTAAGGCGGCTGTTCAGGAGAAAATCAATGCCCAAACAGGACAGGTTGTCAGCGCTAAACTTCCATGGTATTACTCTCTTTTTGGATTCGCCTTCAAAAGCACCTAGTAAATAAAAGATAAGAGATATGTATTTCAAGTAGTATCTTCGTTTTGCCGCGAACACAATACGAGAGGGTGCTAATCTCTCGTATTGCAGTATTCGAACAGAGTATTTTTACTCTGCGCCGTTGAACTGATGGTCAACATTTGTTCCCTGCGCATCTTGATGTCCGCCTGGCGCATCTGCCTCAGTCCCCTTTTGCCAGGATGCCTCCTTGCCTTTTATCTCAAGCCCGGTTTCATTTACATCGGGCTTGCCGATGTCTGTATTTACCTGTTTTTGGGTTTGAGATATTCCCTGCTGGGCAGGAGTTGTTCCTGCCGCGCGGGCAGACCTGCTTTGCTGGCCGAGCGTGAAGACACCGGCTAGCGTTAATAGGGCAATTACCGGAATTGTAATCAGCTTTTTCATGTATATTTTCACCTCCCTTCTTTTTTAACTTTTTCAAGATGTTTAGTCTTGACGTTTATTATAATAATGCAGAAAGATGAAGACTTTATGAAGTATAGAATAGGAATTGGAATTTTAAAGGATTTTTACCTTAGAAAAGAGGCGAAGAAAGAAAAATGATTATTTTGTATATACATAGAAAAAATCTTTTTGATATCCATGTAAATACGCGTATCCTCCGTTTGTCATTTTCCGTAAGAGCGGCTGATAGGTATATGTCCCCTGAGAGCGCAGATGGTACAGCACAAATCTTACCCAATATGGATTAATATCAAGTTGCATCGCGTTTATCGCTCCCGCCGCGAGCAACGCTTTCGCAAGTGTATGCGGAACGAGAGAGGGACCAACTGCATAAATAAGGTTGCCGTTTTTTGTGATGCCGATTCCCGAACGCCAGGTATACATGGAGTTGGTAACCGTTAGCCCCCATGTGTCCCTATTATCCGTATAGGAAGTAATGCTTCCATTTTCAATAAGCATCGGGCCGTTCTGTCTTATCGCAGTGGTATTGGATAGGTCTTGGCCTTGATAGTTAATAATGTTTAGACTCCCGTTATTATATATAACAAACGTGGCGAGATTATTTTGCAATGGCACATAGGTTTTTTTTCCAATGGTCATACCATATTGTCCGTCTTTATACTGAAAGCCCCCGTTAAACGCGGCAATGAGCTTATTACGAGATGTAATTTTCCATGGGATTATTCCTGTTCCGGGGTTTCCAATCGGTCCCCCCGGTTGCGCGCCTCCTGCGACAGCGGCGACACCAAGCTTTTTCATAGCCATTTTAACCAGCGCTACATAGGCATAGTTTCTCTGCGGGTCCGGACTCACGATAGTTTTTGCCAAGAGCGTTTGTTTGGAAAACCTGTCAAAAAGAATAGGCCGCCAGACTCCTTCATTGGGAAACGGTTCTAGCGAAGTTAGCGATGGTATGGGGGAGAGCCGCATGGATTGGGGAATAGGGGCAGGGCTTGAGGTTTTGCTAATAGTTTTTCTATTATCGTTGGCAAAAACATGCTGTGAAGGAGAGACAAAGTGAGAAGCCGCCCGTTTCGTTGTATCGGACAGGCCGAAAAAAAGAGATTCCAACACGACTGTGTTGCGGGAACCAATAAGAGGACGCGCGATATAATCCGCGGCATTTGCGAAAAAAGACAGTGAAGATGCGCAAATATACGCAACAAAAAACAACAGTCCTATGCCTGCCAGAATAAAAGTTGTTTTTACCCTCTTTTTTTGATCTCTTTTTATAAGCTGATATTTTCGCATAGAGCAATTTCTTCATGATAAATTTCAAATATGAAAAGTATATGAAGTTAAACGACAGGGAACGCAATCGTGACGGTTGTTTGTTTACCGGGGATACTTTTTATTTTTATCGAACCCTTATGTTTTTTAATAATATCCTTTGTTATGGCAAGGCCTAAGCCTGTGCCTTTATGTCCTGAACGGCTTTCTTCGGCTTTATAGAAACGGTCGAAGACATACGGCAGATTTTTTGAAGGAATACCCGATCCCGTGTCCTTTATAAGGACAATAATATTATTATGTTTTTTTTCAAGAGATAACAAAACTTTTCCATTTTTACGGTTATAGTCTATCGCATTTTTGAGTACATTTCCCAATGCCATAAGCAACAATTCCTGATTTCCGTTGATAAAAATTTTTGATGAGCGCAGAGAAAAGGTTAAAGATATTTTTTTTGATTTTGCGTAAGGTAAAAAGCGCTGTCCTATATTTTGTAAAATTTCCTTTAGGTCTATTTTTTTCAGGGAAATAGAAGAAGTATTCGCGTCAAGCCTGGAAAGCAGCAGGAGATCATTAACAAGGGCCGTCATTCTTTCTACTTCCTCAAGATTGTTTAAGATATTTTTAGAAACTTTATTATTTATCCGTTTTTCTTTTAAGTCGTTTTCAAGGTTTGTCTGTAAAATGGATAAAGGGGTGCGAAGTTCATGAGAGGCATCGCTTAAAAACTGTTTTTGGTTCTCCATTGTACGCTTAACAGGTTCAAGGGTTTTTCCTGCCAGGAAATAACCTGTCCCGCTTACAATGATTAATACAATAATGTTTGAAACAGCGAGTGAAATTTTAAGATTATTGATTTGCTTTTGAACAAATATGATCTGCTGTTCTTTGCTTATAAAGTCTCCTTCAACGTCATTTCTGATATTCCCGGAAACGCTGATATAGATAATCTGGCTGAAAATAAAAAGGAGAATCACAGTGATTATGATATACAAAGCAGTTAATCGCAGCCGCGTTTTGGAAAAAAGGTTATTCATAGTCGTCTTTAAGAGTATAGCCAATGCCGCGAACGGTTTTCAGAAGCAGGACATGTTTTTTTCCTATCTTTTGTCTAATATTTTTAATATGTACGTCAACAACATTGGTAAATGAGTTGAATGATATGTCCCAGACGTGATCTAAGATTTGTTCCCGTGTAAGAACCCTGTTCATATTTCTCATGAGGTACTCCAAGAGTCGGAATTCTTTCAATGTTAATTTTAGAATCTTGCCATCTACGCTTACGCTTCGTGTTATCGTGTTAAGCACGATTCCTCTAAGCTCAAGTTGGGACGGAAGTGGAGTTTGAGGCCGTCTGAGAAGTGCGCGGATTCTGGCGGTTAATTCTTCAAACTTAATTGGTTTAATTAGATAATCATCGGCACCGCTGTCAAGGCCAATTATCTTATCTTCCAGCGCGTCCTTTGCGGTAAGCAGCAAAATCGGAGTACTTATCCGGTTAGTACGTAAATATTTGCATATTGCAAGCCCGTTTTGTTTAGGAAGTAAAATGTCAAGAATGATTACATCATAGGCCGAATCCTCCGCAAGGAGTTGGCCTTTTTCACCGTCAAACGCACTGTCAACGCTATATCCTTCCCGTTCAAGCCCTCTTTTTATACCAAGATTGAGTTTTTCCTCGTCTTCAACAATTAGCACCCGCATATAGAACACATTATAACAGGCAAGATGAAGATTTCATGAACGAGCGGGTGCTAAGGGTTAATAAAGTAGTTGATTTTTGCTTTTGCCCGAAGGCCTGCCAGCCAGGTTTGAAAGACAGAGGCTATTTTTTCCTGCTGGAGCTGTTGTTTTATGCTTTGCTTAGCGCTTTTTTCATCCATTCCCGGAGGCAGAGATTTTTTATTCTTATTGTAATAATCGTTAATTTCTTTATCCGTCACTTTTGCCTTATTGCCTAAAAGCTTATTAACCATCAGCTGTATTTTTATTTGATTTCTCAGCTCCTGTTTTGTTATTCCTCTTTGAGATAGAACGGCATCCAGGTTTTCTCCTTGGCTTTTTAGATTATTTTCGATCGTTTTCATTTGAGAATCTATTTCTTTATTGGAAACCTTAATATTTTTTCTTTTGGCCTCTTGTGTAATAAGCGCTTGGGTAATAAGGGAGTTGAGACTTTGTTTGCCGGATTCCTGCTTCATTTCGTTTAAAAAAGCAATGCTCGTGATGGGTTCGCCGTTAACAGTGGCGACAACAAACAAGCCTTTAAAGATATACAATAAGGCAATTAAGAGTACGATAATAAGAGGAATAATGAATTGTTTCCTTTTAAGTTTTTCGGCCTTAAGTTTTTTATAGGGAATTTTGCTCTTGAGGTTTTCAAGAAAACCTGCGGATAAATTATTTTTCGTTTCTCTCTCAGCCTGAGCAAGCTTTTTTGAAGCATTCAAGGTTTTTGCGGATGTTTTTTTCTTATCTTTAATTCCTTGCGGCATTTTTCAATTATAACATAAATCCTAAGAAAACAAAATCAATCAAAGTCAAGTTTGGATAAGTTGTTCCTGCGTTGCTGAAGCATCGTTTGAGCTTCCTAGCCCTAGGCTGTCCGGCGCCTTTAGGCCGGCACCGGCTATGCCCTGGATCTCACCGAACATTTGAGACATGCTTCTGTCGAGCCTCTGTATTTGGATTTCCCGTCTTTTCCAATTCCTTTCCATAACGCGCTTTTCGGAATCCAGATCTTCTCTTAACGCCTTTACACTTTCAAAATGCGCTTCTATTTTATATTTAAAGGCATCGCTGACAATATAATCGTAGATTTCCTGCAGTTTCGTATCTTTATGGCTGGCCGCGGATTTGGCAATGGCTGTCTCAAGTATTAAATGTCTAAGTACGCCGGCCAATGCCGCCGCGTATTTTCGGTTGCTAACCCAGACGCGGTCATAAAATTCAAAGGACTGAATGTCTTGGGGCAGGATATCGCTTACCAAAACCGCAAGGCTCGCGCCAATGGTTCTTTTGTCCTCCCGAAGTTTTGCTGTCCAGGAATTGCTCCAGGCTTTTGTTCTTTTTGTTTCCCAAAGGATCGAGCCGGCGGTTTGCCCAAGCCGATTTTTTACCTTCTGCCAGATATCCGCCCCCTCAATCCCTTTAGGAACGCCCAAGATCTCATCCGTTGGAAAGAAAGACCTTAACTGGTTTTCCAGATTGATTTCTAAAACCTCTCCCTGCAGTTGCTGAGACTTCTGGTCTGCCTTGCGTTTAGCCTCCTCCAGGGCTTTTTTTGTATCTTCGAGCTGTTTTTCGTAGCGTAACTTTTCCAGCTCAAATTTTTCTCTTTCTGTTTGCTCAGCCTCTTTTTGTATTTTGCCCCTTTCCTCCAGCAATTTTTTTTGCATCTCAAGTTCTCTTTGCTCATCCTTTGTTTGAAGAAATCGAAGCTCTCTGGTTAGATTAAGAAGGTTTTCTTTAAGCTCTTTTGTTTGTTCTTTTGCCTCTTTGTTTTCTTCTTCCAGGGTTTTTGTTCTAAGATCAAATTGTTCCCTCGCTTTTTTAATTGCTTCTTCGCGAAGCGATATTTTAAGCTGGTCCAGTTCCTGCGTATTTTCTGCTTTCAATTCCTTGCGGATTTTATCCTCTATCTGATGCCTTATAACCTGATTAAGGGCAACGGATTTACCGCAATTAGGGCAAACTATATCCATGTTTACCTACTATAGCTCTTAGGATAACTTATTGCAACCCGGTACCGTTACATTCTAAAGAATTGAAGCGTGCAAAGATGATGCCTTATTCCAATACGCGAAAGTTAAATTTTTCTCCCAATTCTCCGTTTTCAGTTATTGCATAACAAGCCAATGAACCCGGATGAATGGCAAACCTTTGTCCCTGATAACTGACCACTTTATATCCACCATATCCATCTTGATCTTGTATCTCGCCTTTGGCATCTTTCTCTATCTGTGTCCAGTTAAATGTTGCCCTGATCGGCCCAAAGTGAGTTTTTTTATAATCTGGATTTCTATTTACCGAAACAAATCCCCCAGCTATGAGCCCGCTAAATTGAGGCTGTGATAATTTTAGATAAAGTTCCGCTATTTCCTGTGCTGTAGGTTTTTCCTCTTCATTATTTGGTTTTATCTTGTCAAGCGCATTCAAAAACCTACCTATTTGAATATGCCCGGAATCATTTCCCCAAGCCTGATCATAAATTAAATCTTCCAAAAATTCCCTTGCTTCACCTTGAACAGACTCAGGAATTTTAGCAGTATTGTCTCTGATAAACTTATCCGCTCTGGCGTTTCTCATTATTTCATATATTTCACGCGGGTCTCTTGTTGCTTGAATTGCGGGAAAAGAATCTATCAGTTTTTCCCCAATTTGTTCTAGTCTTCCACGCCCCGATAAACTTATATTCCTGCTATTTTCAAGTTCCTTCATCAAATCTTCGTAGGAAGCAATAATGTTTACTCTTGGTCCAATATCTATATTTCCTACACTATATACCAGTGCCATTGCATTCTAAAGAATTAAAACGCACAAAAAGAGGAATTATCCGAAGATAATTGGCAGTAAGAAGAAGTTTTTTGCCCTCTGTTACCCGTTATGCATACACATAGGCTTTTTGCACGTC